>NZ_JANJEP010000010.1:0-154662 GCF_044778325.1 Acinetobacter sp. BD54
CACGATTAATGAGAGCTCGGTTATATGAAGACCAATTGGTTGTGCGATAAATTTTAGGTGTCGACTTATTCATTTGAAAATTATATTGTGGAATAAGCCTTTAGAGATAGGTTTGTGCAACAAAGCCATTTTCTAGAAAAAACATAACATTCACTATTAAGCTCAACAAGTAAGCTCTTGTTAAAAAGCCTATTTCAATTTATGAAAATACTTATTCATAAAGAGACTTAGCATTCTACAAAAGCATCTAGCCAATTTTGCCAAGCGCGCTATAATAAAACCCATCGCTTCAGGGCGGGGTGTAATTCCCCACCGGTGGTAAAGTTAATTTTTATTGTTAAATTAACAAGCCCACGAGCTTAAATTATGTAATTTGAGCAGATTTGGTGAAACTCCAAAGCCGACGGTATAGTCCGGATGAAAGAAGACGACGAACTGGAATAAATCCATTTTATTTCAGTGCCAGCCTGTTTTTGCATCAGTCCTGAAATGTTCAACCGTATTCTTACGAGAGCGTTTCATTATGTCTAGTTTAATTCAACCAGAACTTTTTTTCTCAGCCCTCTCTCCTGCTGAGCAACGCATTCAACAAGCATTAGAAGATATCCGTCAAGGCAAACCTGTCTTGGTGATGGATGACTTCGATCGTGAAAATGAAGCAGATTTAATTGTTGCAGCAGAAACCCTAACTGTTGAGACCATGGCACGTATGATTCGTGATGGCTCAGGTATCGTATGTTTATGCCTTACTGAAGAGTTAGCTGATCATCTTGAACTTCCACCAATGGTTTCTCAAAACTCAAGTCAGTTTCATACTGCATTTACAGTGACTATTGAAGCTGCTCAAGGCGTTACCACTGGCGTTTCTGCTAAAGACCGTGTAACCACAATTAAAACTGCTATTAAAGATGGTGCTGTTGCAAGTGATCTTAACCGTCCAGGCCATGTTTTCCCATTACGCGCACGTAATGGTGGCGTGCTTACCCGTCGAGGTCATACGGAGGGGACTATTGATCTAGCAAGATTAGCTGGTTTAAAACCTGCTGGAGTATTATGTGAATTAACCAATCCGGATGGGACAATGGCATCAGGAATTCAAGTTTTAGCATATGCTCAAACTCATCATTTAACCGTGATTACAATTGAAGAGCTTGTACAATATCGTCAACAACACGGTATTTAAAAATAAATAAAAAGGTTTGACTTGTTCACTTGCAGGTCAAACCTCTAAATTATAATTCTTGAAATTTAAGAAACTTTCTTTTGTGCGGCCTGTTCTTCAACATAATCTAAAAGTTCAGAAAATTTTGTAATCTTTGCTTTAGGTTGTGCTTGAGTAAGTTCTTCTGGTGTCCCATAACCATAAGTCACCGCTACCGCTTCAATACCATTATGACGGGCGCCTAAAACATCATATTGACGATCACCCACCATCAAGCATTCTTCTGGGTTTAATTGCTCACGTTCAAGAATATAATGGATAAGCTCAGCTTTATTGGTCCGCTCACCCGTTAATTCACTACCGTAAATTTGTACAAAATATTGGCTTAAATCAAAATGATCTAAAATTCGTTTTGCATAAATCGTTGGTTTAGCAGTAGCAACGAACAAACGATACCCTTCTGCTTTTAAGGCCTTAAGTGTTTCCGCAACAGATGGATATACTTCATTTTCAAATAAACCAATCACCGAGAAACGCTCACGGTAAGCAAGTAAAGCTTGCTCAGCTAGTGCATCATCTTGAGTAGCTAATAATTTTGCTAATGACGCTTTTAAAGGTGGGCCAATCGTCCAATCAATATTTAAATCGGCAGCTAATGGATAACCTAACTTATCCATTGCATAACGAATTGATGTATGGATACCAACTTTAGGGTCTGTTAAGGTTCCATCTAAATCAATCAAAATATGTTTTATAGCCATTCAATCACTAACCCAGTAAAGTATTTAATTCAATTGGTCGAGAGTTTAATTAAACTCTCTTATACTAACGTAAATTTAAATTGAAAAGGAAATAACCGTGCGTCCAACCGTACTTTGTTTCTCGGGTTTAGACCCTTCAGGTGGTGCAGGTTTACAAGCCGATATTGAAGCGATTGGACAAAGTGGTGCACATGCAGCAATTGCATGTACAGCCCTCACCATTCAGAATTCTCAACAAGTATTTGGCTTTGAAGCAACCTCAAAAGAACTATTATTAGCCCAAGCAAATGCTGTTGTAGGCGATTTACCCATTAAATGTGTTAAGTCTGGCATGCTAGGCACTACCGACAATATTGCGGCTCTAGCCGAATTTTTACGTGCTCATCCTGACTATCAATATGTACTTGACCCTGTCTTAGTTGCAAACAGTGGCGGTTCGTTAGGAGACCAAGCAACTTTAGTTAAAGCATTTGTTGAACTGATTCCCCCAGCGACACTCATTACTCCAAATACAGTTGAATTGCGCGCTTTAACAGGCGTTACCGACTTAGATCAGGCAACCCAAAAGTTATTTGAAATGGGTGCCAAGGCTGTATTAGTGAAAGGTGGACACGAAGATACACCTGACTTTATTAAAAATAGTTTATATATTGATGGCGAGCTTGCAGCAAGTAGTACATGTCCGCGCCTTGAAGGTGAGTATCATGGCTCAGGTTGTTCATTAGCGAGTTTCATTGCAGGTCGTTTAGCTCTAGGTGACTCTTTAAAAATTGCAGTTCAACATGCAGAAACATGGTTATTTGGTGTGTTAAAAAATGCTGAAACACCTGTACCCAATGGACAAAAGATTCCAAAACGGTTTTAACCAATAAATAAAAAAGGCGCTTTAAGCGCCTTTTTTTATATTCCTATTACTGAGGAATACGTAAAACTTGTCCTGGAAAAATCTCATCTGGATCTTTCAGCATTGGTTTATTCGCTTCAAAGATTTTTTGATATTGATTGGCATCACCATAAAACTCTTTGGCAATTTTTGAAAGATTATCGCCAGATTTCACTGTATAAAATTTGCTTTCTGGCTCAGGAGTTGCAACAGTCATCTGGTCATCTACTTGTGCCACATGATCTACATTACCCACAATAAGAATGATTTTTTCTTTATCTGCTTGGCTTTGGACTTGCCCTTTAATAATAGCAGTGTCAGTTGAGCCATTATATGTTACAGATAAGCCTTCCACCCCAAGGCCTAAGCTTTTAATCAATCCCAATAATTTATTCGCAATTTCTTGTGCAGAAGGTTCTGCTGGTGTTGCTGGAGCTGCTTGTGGTTCTGCTGGTGCGGTATTTTTCTTACCAATACCTTTTACAAAATCAAAAAGACCCATTTTTTAGTCCTCATATTATTGTTTATAGTAAAGTCATTAAACTGACCCTTATTGTTATACTTGAAAAAAGAGACACCTCTGCTATCAATTGAGGTTGATCTTGTAAAAATATGTATCTCTATCAATTATCTGACTCGTATAAAAAAAGCCACCTTACGGTGGCCTTCTTTTTTAATCAGCAATATGCGAATTAACCAAGTTTTTTAGTTACATAGTCAATTGCAGATTGAACTGTAGTGATTTCGTTTGAATCTTCATCAGGGATAGTGATGTCGAAGTCATTTTCGAAAGACATAACAAGTTCAACTAAATCTAAAGAGTCAGCACCCAAGTCATCCATGAAAGATGCTTCGTTTTTAATCTCTTCAGCTTTAAGACCAAGTTGTTCTGCAACCGCTTGTTTAACGCGTTGTTCGATATCGCTCACAGGAATTCTCCTCATTGCTTGTGGCGTTTGATTTGCCACTAGTTTAATTGAATATAAAAATTTTTAAAAGTTTATACATCGGCGTTAGGCCATGTATAAACCACCATTTACATGTAATACCGTACCGGTAATGTAACCTGCTTTATCACTTGCAAGGAAACTCACCGCATTTGCGATATCTTGTGGCTCGCCTAAGCGATTTAAAGCCACTTGATCACTCATTTTTTTGCGAATGTCTTCACTAAGTGCATCTGTCATTTCTGTCGCAATAAAACCTGGCGCCACACTGTTTACAGTGATTTGGCGACTACCCATTTCTTTTGCAAGACTACGGCTAAATGCTTCAATACCTGCTTTAGCAGCAGAATAGTTTGCTTGGCCTGGGTTTGCAAAGTGAGCTACAACAGAACTGATATTAATAATGCGACCAAAACGTGCTTTCGTCATACCCTTAAGCACACGTTTAGATAAACGATAAACGGCTTTAAGGTGGATATTAAGGATGTCATCCCAATCATCTTCCGACATACGAAGCAACAAATTGTCTTTCGTAATACCTGCATTGTTAACGAGAACAAGTACAGGACCATAGTTCTGTTCAATATGAGACACGACTGCTTCAATCTCATCGAGATTACGCACATCGAGAGCCAAACCTGCACCTTGTTCACCAAAGCTATCAGTTAGCTTTTGTGCACCAGATTCAGAAGTCGCAGTACCTACGACAAAATAACCGTCTTGAATAAGTTGCTGGGCAATTGCAGCGCCAATGCCCCGACTCGCGCCCGTTACTAATGCAACTTTGCGTTCTTGTGTCATGCAATTTTTCCTTCTGCCACTAAAACAGCATTTAGGGCATCTTCCATTTTGCTCTTACTATCAATAGAAAAAGCTTTTTCAATATTTGGTAAACGCTTTGCGAGATTACTCAATACTGTACCTGGGCCACACTCAACAATGTACTGAATACCTTGGTCTTGTAGAGACTGCATGGTACGTGTCCATTGTACAGACTGGTACAATTGTGCTGTTAAAGCCTGACGTAATTGAGCAACATCGGTAGCAATTCCCGCGTTGACATTTTGTATTACAGGAATGGTAGGTAGCTCAATGGCAGTTTGTTCCAAAGCTTCTGCAAATTTTTCTGCTGCCGGCTTCATCAATGAACAATGTGATGGAACAGAAACCGGTAAAGCAATTGCTTTAGCAGATTGTTCTTTTGCCAATGCCATAACTTGCTGTACAGATGCAGTACTACCAGCAATCACAACTTGACCTTGTGAATTATAGTTTGCTGCTTCAACTGAACCTTGGCCTAATGCAGATACGCTCTGGCACAATTCAACTACTTTATCATCAGCTAAACCAAGAATAGCAGCCATAGCGCCTTCCCCTTGAGGAACAGCATTTTGCATGAGTTTTCCACGCAAATTAACTAACTTAACTGCATCCGCCAAACTCATTGAACCTGCTGCAACTAAAGCGCTGTATTCACCTAAAGAGTGACCTGCAAGGTATTTAGGGGCTAAACCACCTAAATCTAACCATAAACGCCATAAAGCAATACTGGCAGTTAATAATACAGGCTGGGTATTTTCTGTTTGGTCTAAACCTTCACCACTTTGTGCAATGTGCCAAAGATCAAATCCTAGCGCGTCTGAAGCTTCGGCAAAAGTTTGCCCAACTCCACTAAACTGTTCTGCGAGTTCAGCGAGCATACCAACTTTTTGTGAACCTTGACCTGGAAACACAAATGCAGTTTTTGTGGCTAAAGCTACTTGTTCAAGACGTTTAGCAGACATAAGAAATCCTTTTTGGGTTTTCACTCATTTCTCTGGAGCGGAAATTTAACATTTAATTTGTATATTTATAATTGCGAAAAACAACAAAAAAAGGGAGCTTTCGCTCCCATTTTTTCTATACTTAAGCATCACGCTTAATGCATATCATGCAATTATTCAGCATCAGCTGCTTTAGCGAATAATTGGCGACCACGGTAGAAACCGTCTTTAGTCACGTGGTGACGACGATGAGTTTCACCAGTTGCTTGGTCTACTGTTAATGCATTCTCGGTTAAAGCGTCATGTGAACGGCGCATGTCACGGCGAGAGCGACTTTTACGGTTTTGCTGAACGGCCATGATGGCTCCTTACAAAGATCGAAAAAATGGATCAGAACAAATTCAGTTGTCTTATCCCATAATCATAACACAAATTATGAGTTAAGTTTACCCTTCAAACCTGCCAAAACATCAAACGGATTATCCCTTTTCTCTTCGACAACGTTCTGAATGGTAGGTTGATGTTTATGTTCACAAGCATCATGCTTGGGAGATAAAGGCATCAACAATAACAGTTCATCTTCTAGTAATGCGAGTAAGTTGATCGAGGCAGGTGTATCAAAATCACCTTTTGTCGAAGACTCACTTTCACCTAAAACGATGAAATCAGCATCCTCATCCAAGCGCTCTATCAGTGACTCATCATCTACAAGTGCAATATGAAAGTCAGAAACAATTGGCATTTCAACAGGTTCCAAACAACGTTGGCACTCCATTGGAACTTTTGTTTCCATGTGACCATCTAACCACACAATGCGATGATAGGCATCCATTGATAGCTTACAGTCTATGTTGATCAATTGGTTATCAATTGACCCAACAGCTTCACGAGCAATACGAGCAAAGCGAGACAATGGCAGTTGACCTGACCATGTAAAGCCTTGTTCAGCCCATTTAAACGGCTCAATCTGTGCCGGAAAGGTATTTGCTGACATAATTAAGGCGGCAATTCTACAAATTCATCGGTACTCTGTCAAAGATTAAGATACAATTTTGTACTTCTTTAGACAGAACTCGGGGTAAATTAAGCAATGCACCTGTTGCAGCCGCAACCTGAAGTTAACACTTCATTACTCGTTTGCACCCATTCAACCCACCAGAACCCTCTTTTACCTGACGTGGTGCAACTCTCACCATGGCCAAGCTCAAAATTAGAGTCTGAGCAAGTTGATTGGCTTATTTTACACTTTAATCACTGGTTTTCCCACCATAATGTGACATTAGTTCGTGGAGAATTTGAACCAGAATATTTCCCGGCGAACGATCATGAGCCAGCGAAAATTCAATTTGCTCATGGTTTTTTCAATAGTGCTCTTCACGAAATTAGCCATTGGACGATTGCAGGTGCAAAACGTCGCCTATTACCCGATTTAGGTTATTGGTATGCGCCAGATGGCAGAACTAAAGAACAGCAAGATTTATTTGAACAAGTAGAAATCAAACCTCAAGCCATTGAATGGTTATTTGCACAGTCTTTTGGCAGAAAATTCAGAGTCTCCCTAGATAACCTTACGGGCGATGGTGGAGATGGCAGAAAGTTTAAAGATAATGTTTATGCCCAAGTTCAACGTTACTTTTCTGGTGAAGCAAAGCTGCCTGCCGATGCAGCAAGATTCATTGAATGTATTTGCCAATGTACGCGAGCAGGTGCAGCATTACAATTAAATGAATTTAAACGTGAACTCCTTGATTAAATGACAAAAAAACTACGTAAGTTACTTGCTTCATAAGTTTGAAAGGTCTAATACTATTTTTAATAATGGCGTGATGGAGTCTCTAAAATATGCTGCATTTACATGTACATCCTGAAAATCCACAGCAACGCCTCATTGAGCAAGCGGTTGAGCGTATTCGTGCCGGAGATGTTGTGGTCTACCCTACCGATGCTGCCTATGCAATCGGATGCCAGATTGGTAATAAAAATGCGATGGAACGGATTGCCCAGATTCGTGGTTTAGGTCCTAAGCATCAATATGCAATTATGTGTTGCGATTTATCAGATATCGCGACTTATGCCAAAGTTGATAATGCGACGTACCGTTTATTAAAGGCAAATACACCCGCCATCACGACTTTTATTTTACCGGCAACTAGTGAAGTTCCACGTAGGTTAATGCACCCTAAAAAGAAAACGATTGGTCTACGTATTCCGAGTAATCCAATTTGTCAGGCTTTATTAAAAGAGCTCGGTGAACCTTTACTCACCAGTACATTAATTTTACCGGGGCAAGAAGATCCACTAGATGATCCTTACGATATTGAAAATCAATTAGCTAAGCGTATTGATGTCTTTATTGATGGCGGTTTTGGTACTTTAACAACCACGAGTATTGTCGATTTATCAGGTGAGCATCCTGAAATTATTCGTCGTGGTGTCGGTGATGTAAGTGCTTTTGAATAAGTACTTACTTTTCATTTTTTACCAATAGTTTAAAAAAAAGCATTATCAAGAAAAAAAATACTCTTTATTTAGTTTGGATTTTTTTTACACTTTAGTCGTTAAGCAATTTATTAAAAGTCACAATTCCTTTAGAATGCTTCTCACTATCTGCTGTTCTTCTGCTACAGCTCTTATTGACTTGAAAAACAAGTCTCATGCTTTTGAAAATTCGCGTGGCTTATAATCGTAATGAACCAATCACTTCATCAATCCATGGAAGACGTTCCACACATCCGTGTTTTAGATGAGTGGCACGATACGATTCCTGAGGATCTTTATATTCCTCCAGCTGCCTTTGAGATTTTGCTCGAACAGTTTGAAGGACCACTCGACTTTTTAATTTATCTGATTCAAAAAAACGGTTTTGATCTCATCCAGCTTGATATTGCTCCTATTGCAACTCAATATTTGGCTTATATGGATAGTATGAAATCCTTAAACATTGAGCTGACTGCCGACTATATGGTCATGGCTGCTTTATTGGCTGATTTGAAATCTCGCTTACTTTTACCTAAGCCTACTGTAGTGAGTATCGAAAAAGATCCTAAACAAGATCTTATTGATCGACTCGAAACTTATTTACGCATTAAACAAGCCGCTGAACGTTTAGGCCAAATGCCAGTTCTTGACCGTGATACATTCAGTGCCAATGTAAGCTTAGGTCATATTGCACCTGTTTATGAAGGTTATGATGTTTCAGCATTACACGATGCTTTGTTCTGTGTATTTAACCGTCCGGAACCTGTAGCACACACAATTGCGCAAGAGCCTGTACTGTTAGAAGAACGTATTGCTTATATTGAAGAGAAATTAGAGTCAGGCGACGTGTTAAGTTTTAAAGAATTACTTAATCCCCAACAAGGCCGTATGGGAATGGTTGTAACTTTTATGGCTGTTTTAGAATTGACCCGACAACAAAAGATTAAGATTATTGCTACAGGAGTTGAAGCTCCACTAGCTATTCAAGGGTCTTCAATATGAGCAGTTTTGAACAAAATAATAATGATTTGTCATTAGCTGATATTCATCATGAAGTTTTATTACAGCTTGAAGCCATTATTTTTGCTAGTGAAGCGCCTGTCTCAATTGCCCGTTTAAAAGAAGCATTTAATAATCAATATAACAAACAACAGCTTCGTCAGCTTTTACAACAGCTTGCCCTTTTACAACATGGCCGTTCCATTGAGTTGATTGAAACTGCGCAGGGCTTTCGTTTTCAGGTAAGATCCAAATATCGCAATATCATTGCGCAGATTTGGCCAGAGCGACCAACAAAACTGTCGCCATCATTACTAGAAACGTTGGCTGTCATTGCGTATCATCAACCGGTCACACGTGCTGATATTGAACAAATTCGTGGTGTATCTAATAATAGTCAGATTCTCAGAACGCTATTTGACTGGAACTGGATTAAAGAAGCCGGTTTTAGAGATTTACCCGGAAGACCTGCGTTGCTAATTACAACGCCTCAATTTCTGAATGCTTTTGGTCTAGCCTCTCTAGGCCAATTGCCTCCCCTGCAGAACGCCAAGGAAGCATTTATGGCTCTCGATGCAAATGCACCGAAGTCATAAAGAGGTGGACTGTTGATCATTATGTCTAAGGTTGTGCTGTCATGAGTGAAAAATTGCAAAAAGTATTAGCGCGAATCGGATTAGGTTCTCGCCGATATATGGAAGAGGTTATTGCCGCAGGACGCGTGAGTGTGAACGGCCGCGTTGCCCAAGTTGGCGAGCGCATTGAACCAGGCGATGAATTACGCATTGATGGCCGTAAAGTTCAGTTCCAGATCGAAGATGAAATTCGTCGTCGTGTACTGATTTATTATAAACCAGAGGGTGAAATCTGTTCACGTAATGACCCTGAAAAGCGTCCAACCGTATTTGATCATTTACCACAAATTGCAAATGACCGTTGGGTAATGGTAGGCCGTCTAGATATTAACAGTACAGGTTTATTACTTTTTACAAACGATGGCGAGCTTGCTAACCGCTTAATGCACCCATCTAATGAAATTGAACGTGAATACGCTGTACGTGTAATGGGTGAAGTAACACCACAATTACGTCAAAACATGGTCAATGGTGTAGAGCTTGAAGATGGACCTGCCAAATTCGAATCTTTCTCTGAAATTGGTGGTGAAGGTATTAACCGCTGGTATCAAGTTGTAGTGAAAGAAGGCCGTAACCGTGAAGTACGCCGTATTTTTGAATCACAAGGCCTTAAAGTAAGCCGCTTATTGCGTACTCGCTACGGTACTGTCATTTTACCACGCGAATTACGTACTGGTCGCTGGATGGAACTCGACAAAACTGACATCGATAACTTGGCAAAATCTGTTGAGTTAAAACCACGTCAAGGTACAGGCTTATTTGGTATGGCAAAACGTCGCACCGAACGTATGACAGAAAAGCCAATGGCAGCACGCCGTGGTGGTTACTTACGTCAGCAACGTCGTGATGATGAAAAAGAAGCGCCAGCTAACACAGGTAATCAGCGCAAATCGACTGGTTTTAATCGTGGATTTAAAAAGTTCTAAGTAAAGCTTTTAAATCAAAAAACCGCTCAATTTAGAGCGGTTTTTTATGGCCTAATTTTTTAATTCATTCATTTTTGCTAGTTCAATCCACTCAGCTTCAGGGAAATGAATGGCTAAATGGTCTTTCAAATAATTTGAAGTATCTTGAGAGATTAATGGATCTTTTGATTCATCTTTTAGGTTGTAAACCAAAGCTTTTAATTTCAGACCACGTGACTTAAGTGCCTCGAGACTAAGCAATGTATGGTTAATACTCCCCAAACGACCAGACGTCACCAAAATAACAGGAAACTGATGCTGAGCAACGTAATCAATAGTAAGTAAACTGGTGGTTAAAGGTACCATTAAGCCACCTGCACCTTCTAACAATACAATTTCAAAACGCTCAGCCAATGTTTTAGTCGCATTTTCAATTTTTTGAAAATCGATCTCTCGGTTATCAAGACGCGTTGCTAAATGAGGTGAAGCAGGATAACTAAAGATTTCCGGCATAGTCAGCTTGTCATGATCTTCCTGAAACCAACCTTGCCCCATAATTTCACGATGCTTCTGGATATCCTCTGAGATATCAGCATTACCTGTCTGAATGAGTTTTTGGGTAATTACTTTTTTACCCTGCTCAGTCCATAATTTTGCTAAGAAACCTGTCGCGTAGGTTTTACCAATTTCGGTATCAATCCCACTCACAAAATAGATCTGGCCACTCATTTACTTCATTCTCCGGGCAATACAATAAATCGGGTGATATGTTAGGGAGTACCCCTCGGCGTGCTTAAACCGGTCAAAATCTTGATAAAACTGCTGTAAAGATTGCTTAGTCCAACGATGCTGAGCAGTTGCCGTTACACCTGTTGCTTTTAAATGCTGCAACACAGATTTAGGCGAATCGAAATAAAGCTGAGTTTCTGACTGTGCCAAATGCAAAATCTCAAAACCAGCCTGAGTTAAGGCACTGTTCCAATTTTCAAGATTCCAATAATTTAAACCTTGTCCGGTTAGCTCTTTAATTTCAATGAGGTTTTTAGGACCAAATGTTGAAAAGCATAGCCAGCCTTGCTCATTTAAAGCAGCATAGCAATGTTGAAGTAGCCGTGGTAAATCTTGCATCCATTGCAAAGCTGAACCGGAAACAATCATATCAAGCTGCTGAGGGAGTTCTAAGGTTTCAACGTCTCCAATTAACCATTTCACATGTTCTTCATGATTAAAGTGCTGTTGCACCTCTGCATACAAATCATTTAAAACTAAATCTTCAATTTGAAAAGATTCAACAAGCAGACGAGTTAAATTGCCAGAACCACAACCAATTTCAAAGACACGTGACATCGTACTTGGACAAAATTGCTTTAGTAAGTTCGTTAAGTTTTGGCAAATTTGTTTTTGGACAATTGCATGCTTTGAATAGCTTTGCCCTGCTTTAGCAAAACGTTGGGCAACCAAATTTTTATTCAAACTCACAGGAAACTCACCAATGCTTCAAGTTCATGTTGCTCAACCATTGATGTTAAGGAAATACGCAAACGCGAACTATTTTTAGGTACTGTTGGTGGACGTACAGGCATGGCATAAAAACCGCTTTCCTGAACCTGTTTCGCCTTATCGATAGCAGCCTGACTTTCTCCCACAATCACTGGAATAATATGGCTGGTCGATGGACTCACATACCCCTTTTGCACCACTGCTTGTTGAAGATATTGGCTAATATTTTTTAAATGTTCACGTTGAGATTGAGCGTTTAATACTTTTTGAAAAATAAAATTTGCCCAAGCCATAACAATCGGAGGTTGAGCAGTACTAAAAATAAGCGGGCGCATTTTATTAATGAGATAATCTTTAATAATTGGATGGCAAATAATATAACCACCGACTGCTGCTAGCGCTTTACCCAAGGTACCAACTAGAAAATCAATTTCCTGAATTACATTATATTGTTCGGCACACCCTAAACCTTGCTGTCCACGTACGCCAATTGAATGCGCTTCATCGACATATAACATGGTTTTAGCAAAGCGTTTTTTAAGCTGGACTAAAGCGGTTAAATCTGTTTCATCGCCATCCATACTAAAAATACTTTCCGTGACCACAATGATTCGTTCAATCTGGTCATCATCATGATACTTTTGTAGAAGTTGCTCTAAATGCTGCAAATCATTATGTCGATACCGCACATACTGGGCACCAGACAAACGAATCCCATCAATCATACTGGCATGAACTAACTTATCTGCCAGAATTAAAGTTTTACTATCAGCAACAGCGGGCAAAATACCAATATTCATATGGTAGCCACTATTGAATAATAGAACCGCCCGACCACCAAATGCTTGGCTTAGGCTATTTTCCAACTGTTCATATTCATCAAAATTGCCCGTTAATAAACGTGAAGATGAAGAACTAAAATAGCTGCGTTCTAATGGATAGCAATCTAAAAATTCTTGGCGAAGATCAATATCAGCTGCCAACCCAAGATAGTCATTTGAAGCTAAGTTGAGCATCGTTTTATTTTGAATCGTAATAAAACGGCCATGCTGCACATTTTGGGTAAATTGTCTGAAATTACCTTGTCGTTTTAACTCATCTAACTCTGTAGCAAAATGATCGAGCAATGACATCTTAATGTGCCCCCTGCATCGTTTTAACTACTTCAACCAACTGTTCAAGCAAGTCACTTAACTCTTGTTGAGTGATGACATAAGGCGGCATGACATAAACTAATTTTCCAAAAGGACGAATCCAGATTCCACGCTCTACAAATTGTTGCTGTAAAGTTTTCATATCGACATTAAAGGTGAGTTCTACCACACCAATTGCACCGAGCACTCGTACATCAGCAACATAATCAAGCTGATTTAAAGGCATTAAATATTGACTAAGCTGTTGCTCAATTCGCTTAATATTGGCCTGCCAATCTTGCTCAATTAATAATTGCGTACTTTTTAAAGCAACGGCACAAGCGAGTGGATTGGCCATAAAAGTTGGGCCGTGCATAAATACCCCAGCCTCACCGCGACTAATGGTTTCTGCTACATGCTTTGTCGTTAAGGTCGCAGACAAAGTCATATAACCGCCTGTTAACCCTTTACCTAGGCACATAATATCCGGCTCGACTTGAGCATGTTCCCAAGCAAAAAGCTTACCTGTACGACCAAAACCAGTGGCAATTTCATCAAAAATTAATAACAGATGATATTTTTCACAAAGTGCTTTAGCCTGACGTAAATATTCAGGATGATAAAAGCGCATGCCCCCTGCACCTTGGACAATCGGCTCAATAATAAGTGCAGCAAGGTTTTCATGATTTTGCTGAATAGCTTGCTCTAACTCGGCAATATCTTCTCGGTTCCACTCTTCATGAAATTTGGTTTGCGGTGCTGCTACAAAAAGACGGTTCGGTAAGCTGGTACCAAAAATCTGATGCATACCTGTCACTGGATCACAAACAGACATCGCATTCCATGTATCACCGTGATAACCAGAACGTGTAGTAATAAAATTTGTTTTTTGTGGTTGACCTTGTGCTGTCCAGAATTGCACAGCCATTTTCAAAGCAACTTCAACGGCAACCGAACCTGAATCTGCATAAAAAATTTTATCGAGACTCGGCGGTGTAATTTTTAAAAGAATTTTGCCAAGTTCAATAGCAGGATCATGAGTTAAACCGCCAAACATGATATGAGACATATTTTGTAGCTGGTCAGTCACTGCCTGATTAAGCTCAGGGTGGTTATAGCCATGAATTGCACACCACCAAGATGACATGCCATCAATTAAAGTTCTACCATCATCGAGTTCAATCGTTGCCCCATAGGCACGCTTCACTTTAAATGTGGGTAAAGGTTGAGTCATTGAAGTATATGGATGCCAAATATGTTCCAAATCAAAATTATCGGTCATCCTCTATACCCTTTTACAGCAATCAAATCTTTCATTTAGCACATGTTAAACCTGTTAAGAATGAAAGAAAATTGCGAGATCAATCAAAGCTTATGAACTTTGCTGATGAATTGTTAAAAATTGGCAGATTTCTTCAATTGTCCTCTCTACCTGTAAGTAGGGAAAAGCATGAGTAGCATCTTTTAATAGCTTATAACCCATGTTTTCTGTCGCTATATCTTTAAAATTTTCCATAATTTTGCAAGAAATGACATTATCTTGCTCAGCAAACAGGTGAAGCTGTCGACCTGAATAGGTTTTCAAGTTATCTACCAAATTTAGCTGCTCAAGCATTTGCAAACCTTCTAATAACAGTTCATTTGTGGGCGGATTTGCTATGTTTTGTACACTAAGCCAATCTTGTTTTGCCTGAGATGAGCCAAGTGTAATTAAATAATAAAAACGTTTTAAAGTAGCTTGGGGATTCTGTAAAAAGGACGCTTTAAATTGACTAAATACATCAGCAGGCATAGCAGTATGCCACGAGGTATTAGCCACAAAACAAGGATTAGAGGCAAGCGTAATTAACGTTTTAGTTTGGCCCGTTTGTTTATAAAAAAAGTCAATCAGGTATGTTGCTAACTGTCCACCTAAAGACCAACCTACAACCACATCAATATCAGTTAAAAAATCAAGCTGCTCGTGAAAGTTACTATCTAAAACATTAAAAATATTAATAAGTTGCGTGTCATATCCAGCTTTCGTTAAACCTAATTTTAACGAGTGCAAAGGTTCTATTCCTACTCCCCAACCTGTAATCAATAAAATTTTATTTTGTAACTTCATATGCACGCTCAAAGACAAATTTATGGAAATTATATATTAATATCAATTTAAAATATCTTTTAAAATCAATATAAAAATCGAATTCAAAAAAGCAAAATCAACTATTTATGGCGGTTAAATATTCTGAAATATATTGATAAATAAGGCCTAAAATATTTATATGAAATATACAAAAATTTAATTATCTAAACATTGAAGCAAATCAAAAAACAACATAATCCACACTTCACCCATAAATCCATTATGCAATGTAATTAATGTTAATACTTATGTTTTTTTATTAAAAAAAATGACTCATCAATTCATTTTAATGTTAGAAGATTAAATATTGATCAAAAAATATGGGCAGGCAAATATGAACAATCAAAGTATAATATCTGATGGGAGAGAAAAAGATACATATTTTGTTACACCAAATGATATTATAAATATCTTACCTACAGATAAAAATTATTGTTTATTTCTGGATATTGATGGAACATTAGCTCCATTTCAAATTCATCCTGAGCATAGTTTTATTCCAAATACTACCTTAGAAGTTATAAAAAAAATTATTGAATTAAATATACCCGTGATTGCTGTAACAGGACGTGATGTTGAAACAGCGGGTAAGCTATTTCAGTCTATTGAATTACCTATAGCGGGCTTACATGGTTTAGATATTTATTTTGATTCTGATACTTATATTCGCCCAGATTTAAGCGATATTAATTTTCAAAAATTAAAAGAAGATATTATAAATTCTTGTGAAAAATATCCCGATTTATTAATTGAGGATAAAGGACATTCTATTGCTTTACATTATCGAAAAAACCCGGAATTAGAAGATAATGCAATTTATATTATGCAACAGATTAAATATTTTTATCCTCAATTAAAATTAAATAGAGGAAAATTTGTCGTTGAATTATTACCTAAACAGGCAGATAAAGGTAAAGCAATACAAACAGTATTAAATCATATTAATTTACCGTTAACCCACCCTATATTTATAGGAGATGATTTAACGGATGAATCAGGTTTCATTTTTATTAATCAACAGTTTGGCACTTCAATTAAAGTAGGTTCTGGTGAAACAGAAGCTCAATATAGATTAAAAGATATTAATAGTGTGTCTAATTTTCTTTTTTTCTTCCTAGAAAAAATAAAAAAGTTATACGTCAAAAATAGTCAAGATCAGAATGGAGAACAAATATGTCTAAATTAATCGTGTTATCGAATCGAATCAGTATGCCATCGGGTAAGGCTTCAGCAGGTGGCCTTGCAGTAGCTGTACAAGACGCATTAAATGATAGTAACGGCATTTGGTTAGGCTGGAATGGTCAGCAAATTACCGATACTGAAGCGCCTGAATTCGATCAGGCATATTCTCATGGGATCGACTACATTACCTGCCCTCTTACACATCAGCAATATGCACAGTACTACTGTGGTTTTGCCAATAAAGTATTATGGCCTGCCATGCATGATCGGGATGACCTGATCGAATATAATGCAGAAGAATATAATACCTACCAAAAGGTCAATCGTTTATTTGCTGAAAAATTACAGCAGATTGCTCAGCCCGATGATCTTATTTGGGTGCATGACTATCACTTTTTCAGCGTAGCTCGTCATTGCCGTGAATTAGGTATGCAAAATAAAATCGGTTTCTTTTTGCATATTCCTTTCGCAAGCTTAAATATCTGGCGCAAGATCCCAGTTGCCCTACAGTTAGTCCAAGATCTTTGCCAATATGATGTGATTGGTTTACAAACTCAAACCGATCAGAACACCTGTATGCAAACTTGTATGGGCTTACTTGAAGCTCAAAAAATACTAAGCGATAGAATCAGTTATAAAAAACGTCAAATCTTGATTAAGTCCTATCCTATTGGGGTTCAACCAGAACTTATTCAGCGCCAAGCACAACAGGCCTTTCATACCCCATACGTATTTAACTTTGAAGATATACCACGTCAAAAAACAATTATTGGGGTTGACCGGATTGATTATTCAAAAGGTTTACTTGAACGTTTCAATGCGTTTGCAACTTTCCTTGAAACTAATCCTGAATATCATGGATTGGTACGTCACCTTCAAGTTGCAACGCCTTCACGTACAGATATTCCAGCCTATCAACGCTTATACCAACGCTTTAAGGCCAAATTAGAACTGATTAATGAAGAGTTTGCTCATGAAGATTGGCGACCTATCGATTGTTGCTTCGACACAGTTCAACATGACAGTTTGATGCATATTTATCGTCGTTCTGACATTTGCTGGATTAGCTCATTACGTGATGGTATGAATTTGGTCGCAAAAGAATATATTGCGGCTCAAGATCCAGAGAACCCTGGTGTGCTGATTTTATCTAAATATGCCGGTGCTGCTGAACAAATGACTCAAGCATTGATTGTTGATCCATTAGATAGAGCAGCCATGATGGATTCTTTAAAAACGGCTCTAGAGATGTCCAAAGCTGAACGTATTAATCGTTATGAACAGTTAATAGAAGGTTTAGCAGCTACTGACCTGAGCGATTGGCGAAATAATTTCTTGAAGGATTTAGAAAATTCTCCGACATTCACAAAGTCTAAGTTGTCCTTACAAGAAAAGTATCAACCTACTTACCATGTCTTATAATAATTTAAGCTTATGGAACATCGAGGATGTTTTTCTCGATGTTCCGCGGCTGGTAAGCAAGCTTAAATTACTTTGCCTTCACAAGAGTAAAGCGATTGAGTATAGCAATCATGGTTAATAAAACCGCCACTCCTGATAAGACGGTGGTTAGGCTAGTCCACTGGCCAATCAAACCAATTAAGGCCGGGCCACTTAATGAACCTGTATAAGCAATCGTTGACACTAAAGACAGTGCCGCTGCTTTAGGCATATCATTTTGGCGTCCAACACGAGAGAACATGACTGGTACAATATTAGAACAGCCTAAACCTAAAAGTGCATAACCCAATACGACAACTTGCCAAACAGGTGCCATCACAATAGTGACCATAGCAAGAGCAGCAACAATTGCACTATAAGTCACAATAGTTTTCTCACCCCACTGTTTTAACAAGATATGCCCTGCAAAACGACCACTTGTCATACTAAGCGCGAAGAAAGTATAAGCCAGCCCAGCAAAGGCAGGATTAAGCTGGTATTTACTAGTTAAATAAATACCACCCCAGTCCATTGCCGCACCTTCTGACAAAAAGGCAATAAAACACATCATCCCAATCAAAAGGATCGTACCATTCGGACGTGAAGATTTTTTAGGCGCGTCAGTTATTTCCGCTGCACCTTGTTCATCTTGCTCAAATGTTGTTAAGGCAGATGGAATGGCAACAAAGCTCACCACCAATAAAACCATGACTACAGACAATGTACTCATGAGTGGTGAAAGGCCAATTGCTAATAGTGCAGTGACAAGCATGGCACCGATTAAACCGCCAAGGCTACACATACCATGAAAACTAGACATGAGCGCACGTAAGCTGTGCTTTTCCACCACAACTGCTTGTAAATTAATAGCAACGCCAAGACTACCTGCTGCCGTACCAAAAATGAATAACGCTACAGCCATAGATACAAGACTATGCCAGATCGTTAAACTTGGTAGTAATACCATCAAGAGTATGGTCGCCACAGCAATTAATGGACGACATCCCCAACGCTTAACTAATGCCCCAGTCGCAGGCATAGCAATCATTGAGCCGATTCCCATACAAAGCAGCAATAAACCAAAATTTGCATGATTTAGGTTTAAACGTTGCTGAGCATACGGAATAAGTGGTGCCCATGCAGATATCGCAAAGCCCAAGCTAAAAAAGCTAAGACGAGTTGCTAATCGTTGTGTACTTAAGAGAGTAGCTGTATCTAAAACAGCAGGTTTGGAAAATAACATATACGCGAAGCTCACCATAAAACCATTGGCGATCCATACCAACCGATTCCCCATAGAAAAACCCTTGCCTCATTAAATTTCTAGGCAAGGGTTTTTGTTGGCGAAATTATATCCAATTCCACAAAAAAAACATGGGGTCTGATACAAATTTTCTGACTTTTTTGTAACTGCCAAAGCCTTATGTAGTAAGGCTTTGAATATATTCAATTTGGCAAAATTAACATTTAAATGGTGACTTCATTTTATTAAAATGAGCCAATAAAAAACCCAGCCTAGGCTGGGTTTTTCAAGTCATTAAATTTGAGACTGGATATAATTTTGCAGGCCAATCAGTTCAATTAAACGCAACTGTTTTTCAAGCCAGTAAGTATGGTCTTCTTCAGTATCTGATAATTGTTGACGTAACATGTCACGACTGATGTAGTCGCCTTTTTCTTCACAAAGTTTAATACCCGTCGCTAATTTTTCACGCACATGATATTCAAGTGCTAAATCAGCTTTTAAGCAAGATACAACGTCTGTACCAACATTGATATCTTCACGATGCATGTTTGGTTTGGCACCTAAAAATAATACACGACGAATAATCGCATCGGCGTGAGACGCTTCTTCTTGCATCTCATGGTCAATACGTTCATAAATCTTGTTTAAGCCCCAATCTTCATACATACGAGAATGGATTAAATATTGATCACGGGCAGCCAACTCTCCGCCAATGAGCATATTTAAATAGTCTATGACTTCTGGATTGCCACGCATAATAAATCTCCTATCGTATGAGTCTATTATGGGCAAACTTAAAAATGATTGCAAAACAAAAAATAGTTAAGTTTATGATTTTTATCAAATTAAAATGAGAAACATACGCATTTGCAGTTTAAGTTATTTAAATTTCCTTTGCAAAAAGAAACGCTTGTCCGATTTATAAGCTCAGACAAGCGTTCAAATATAGCAAAAACCATCAATTTATAAATTTGTAACTAAAATCAATGGTTCTTATTTCGCTATACTTTTAGCTCAAAGTTTGCCCATAGCCTGCCATGAGTGATAAGAAATCTGTTTCATTCATGACGGGAATACCTAACTTCGCAGCTTTTTCTAATTTTGAACCCGCCTTCTCACCAGCAACTACACATTTTGTTTTGCTAGAAACACTCCCACTTACTCGTGCACCTAATGCTTGTAGCATTTGAGTAGCCTGATCACGGGTCATTTGTTCTAATGTACCCGTAAGTACCCAGCTTTCACCATTTAAAGGTTGACGCGTTGGTGCTGTTGGCGCATCCCAATGAATTCCTGCGGCAATTAAACGATCGAGCACTTCAATGTTATGCGGTGCTAAGAAAAAGTCAGCAATCCACTCTGCTGTAATATCCCCTACGTCTGGGGTTTTCTTTAAAGCTTCTACATTCGCAGCTTTAAGAGCCTCAAGCGTCTGGAATGTATTTGCTAACATTCTAGCCGTTGTTTCACCTACTCCACGAATACCTAATGCATAAATAAAACGTGCTAGAGTTGTTTTCTTACTTGCTTCAATCGCATCTATTAAGTTCTGTACTGACTTTTCTCCCATTTTTTCGATGCCCAACAGAGTTTCTCTGTGCTCATGCAAATGGTAAATATCAGCAACATCTTTAAGTAAATCGAGACGTAATAAAGATTCTACCCAACGATCTCCCAAGCCCTCGATATCCATCGCTTTACGCGATACAAAGTGACGAATGGCTTCAATACGCTGTGCGGCACAATATAAACCGCCTGAACAACGTGCGAGAGCCTCACCTTCAGGCATCACTACAGGCGAAGCACATACTGGGCAGGACTCTGGTAAATGAACAACTTCTGCTTCAGCAGGACGGAACTCCGGCCAAACTTTTTCTACTTTAGGGATCACGTCACCCGTACGATATACACTTACCGTATCGCCAATGCGTACATCCAGACGATGAATTTCCCCAATATTATGCAACGTTACATTAGAAACAGTTACACCACCTACAAAAACAGGGTTTAAGCGTGCTACTGGTGTCAAAGTCCCTGTACGCCCTACTTGCCAGTCAATCTGCTCAACTGTAGTTAATGCAGCTTGTGCCGGGAATTTATAAGCAGTTGCCCAGCGTGGTTCACGACTTAAGAAACCAAGCTGCTGTTGCTGTTTTAGGTCATCAACCTTCACTACCATGCCATCAATTTCAACTTGCAAGTTTGGACGTTCTTGCTGAATTTGCTCATAGCGCTGCTGTACTTCTTGAATTGAATTACACAAGTACTGACGCTCAGCAATTTGGAACCCAAGTTCCGTTAACCATTGCAAGCTATCATGCATGGTTGTTAGGCCATGATTTGGTTCACACTGTGCAATCCCATACGCATAAAATGCCAAAGGTCGAGCAGCAGCAATATTTGGATCAAGTTGTCTTAAACTTCCTGCGGCTGCATTTCGAGGGTTAGCGAAGGTTTTTTCTCCCTTTGCTTCTTGGTCAGCATTGAGTTTTTCAAAACCAGACTTTGGCATCAATACTTCGCCACGTACTTCAAGTAGACGAGGTATTTCATATTTTTCTGAATGCAGAACTTTAGGTAAGTTACGAATGGTTTTAACATTTTGAGTAATATCTTCACCCGTTTCGCCATCCCCACGGGTTACACCGCGAACAAGTACACCATTTTCATACCATAGTGAAATCGCAAGGCCATCGAGTTTTAACTCAACTTCATATTGTACTTTCTGGTTCGGAAGTCGCTCTTCTACACGGCGTGCAAATGCAAATAAGTCTTCTTTGTTAAATACATTACCAAGTGAAAGCATTGGCACCACATGCGTCACACTCTCAAATTTTGAAAGCGCTTGACCACCTACTTTCGTTGTTGGTGAGTCAGCTTGTACAAGTTCCGGATATTGTTCTTCTAAAGCTTTTAACTGATGAAATAAATGATCGTATTCACTGTCCGAGATTGTCGGCTGATCCATGACATAGTAGGCATGGTTATGCTTTGCAATCAGTTGAATAAGCTGACGCATCTGTTCGATCACGGAAGTTATTGCCATTATTTTATTCACCATAAAAAAGGGTGGAAATTTCTCCACCCTGAGCTGCGACTAGATATATTGCAATTATCGCAACCTATACCAAAAATTTAAACTAGGCTGTTGCCTGTGCTGGACGATAATCAATCACATGATGGCGCCAATGTTCTTTTAACTGTGGCGTAAATTCAAGGTTATTTTCATCATAAACCTTACCATCAATTTCACGAGCAATAAGACCTGCAATACTGGTCATCATGTCAAAACCGGTAACAGCTTTGCTGTTTGGAAGTGCAAGGAAAAATGCTAAACCTTGAACTTGCTCAGTCGATAAAGTTTCTAAATCGAAACCAGCAGGACCATTATCAGTCATACGCAATACAGAGAACATCAATGCACTCGGCTCATCGGTATTTTCATAGCGGTGGAAACAAGACATTTCACCGTAACGTAGACCATATTTTAAAAGCACTTTCAGTGCTTTATCACCCGATAACGCACGGCGCGGATTTGGATATACATTTAATGCGATAATCTGCTCAGCCATTGCTAACGCACTTTCGTCATCAAAACGCTGCTGCTCATGTAAATGTACATCAAGAATGTTGCTTTCACCTTCAAACTCAGCAATTTCAGCAGTTTCGATATTTGGATTTAAGCTTAATTCCGGCTCAGTTTTCGGTTGCCCTTCTGCAACTTTTGGTTCTGATGAGCTAACAACTTCTGGTTCAGCAGAAACGGTATCAACTAACTCAACTGAACTATTTTCACTTACAGTTGGGCTAACAGTATTTTCTTCAGCTTTAACTTCTTCTACTTCTACTGGCGTATTTTCAACGGGTACTTGTGTCTGGACTGTTTGAGCTTGTGAAGCCTGTTCTAGTTCTTTTGTTCCCTTTTCTTCTGACTGTGCTGGCTCGCTTAAAGTTGGTTCCACTCGTTCAGCAACGGCTGCTGACGCAACAGTAACTTCTGGCTGTTCAAGTTGATCTCGTACATGACGAGGGATAACCGGTTGATTACTTTCAGGATTAATATGCAAATCACTGTCTAGCGAGGGTTCAGCATGGTTCGGCTTTTTTAAAATCATTCTTAAGCCAATTAGCATGATAATAATGGCAACAACGATGCCAATAATCGTATTGATTTCCATTCTATGACTCCGAAACTAACCCGTATTCTTTTGCCTGTTCTAAATTGACAGTGACTAATTTTGATGTACCCGGTTCAGGCATGGTTACACCCAACAAGTCAGTTGCCATGGTCATCGCCAGCTTATTATGTGTAATGTAAATGAATTGTACATGTTCAGAAAGCTCTTTTACCAAATTACAATATCTCTGTACATTCGCATCGTCGAGTGGAGCGTCCACTTCATCGAGTACACAAAACGGTGCCGGATTTAACCTGAAAATAGCAAATACTAATGCTAACGCTGTTAACGCTTTTTCTCCACCGGAAAGTAATGCTAGAGAACTGTTTTTCTTACCCGGTGGTCTCGCCATGAGCTTAACCCCAGATTGCCAATCATCCTCAAGACTTAAACTGGCTTCACCACCATTAAAAACTTTTGGAAATAGATTTTGTAACTCTTGATTAATCTGATCAAAAGTCGACATAAACAACTTACGGGTTTCTTGGTCAATGCTCTTCATCGCATCTTTTAACTGAGTTACCGTATTTTCCAAGTCTTGAATTTGGTGGCTCAACTCATCAAAACGCTGAGAAACTTCTTCAAACTCTTGTGAAGCAGCTAAGTTAACTGCACCGATTTTTTCAAACTGTTTCTGTACTTTTTCCAGTTTTTGCTGGTGTTCAGTTAAATCTATTTTCAGGCCCGTTTGAAGCTCGGCATTTAACTCCTTGAGCTGTTCTTGATAGTGCTCACGGTCCGACTTGGCTGCTTGCCATGCTAGACGTTTGGCTTCAAGCTGCTCTCTAAGCTTTTCATCTTGCTGTTGGTATTGATGGCGTTGGTCTGTAAGCGTTTGTTGCTTCTCTTGGACACTATTAAGCTCAATCTGCCATTCATTCCATGTCTTTTGCAGCTTTTCGGTTTGAGCAAATTGTTGTTGAAACTCTGACTCAAGGTTTGGCAGCTCTAACTGAATAGGGTCAACAAACTTTTTCGCCTGTTCCATTTGCGCTGTAATTTGTTGATATTGGCTCTGCAAGAACGAAATATCTTTTTCAAGTAACTCAATCTGTTGAGTTGTCTGCGTACTATTACGGCGTAAAATCTCACGTTCTTGTTGTTGCTGTTGCAAGACTTGTTGCTGTTCTTCAAGCTGCTCTGTTAATTCTTCTACCTGAAATTGCAAAGTTTTATAGTCAGGTAAAATGGTTTCGAGCTTCATTGCCAATGCATGCAAATCAATTTCAAGATCATCTTTTTGCATCGCATCTTCTTCAAGCTGTGTATCTAATTGAGCGAGTTGATCTTTCAATTGCTGTTTTTGCAATAAAAATGCTTGTGCTGCGGTTTGTTGCTTGGCAATTTGTACATCAAGCTGTTGCAAGTCTTTTTGTTTTTGTTTAATGAATTGTTGTTTTTGCTGTAGGTCAACTTGTAACTGTCCTAGCTCATCTTTTTGCTGAACTATAATTTGATCTAATGCTTGTAATTCTGGTTGCTGCTTTTGAAGAACTTGTTCAATTTCGTCTAGACGAATACGATGACTGAGCATACCTTGCGCACTTTGACTTTCGTCATCATACATAAGAGCAATTACCCAATCTTGCCCGACATGATAACCATCTAAAGTCAAAATAGACTGGCCATATTGCAGTTGCTTTTGTTCATTTAAAGCATGAGATAAATCTTGTGTAATTGCTACATTCGAGAATATTGATAGCTGTGGCGATGCAATCCAATCATTCAAGCAAGTCAGGTTCCCCTTAAATTTGCTTGATTGCTCTGAAGGCTTTAACTGGCGAGCAATTCCTTCCTGAAAGGCTTGTTCAGTTTCAACAATATGTGCCTGTAACCATTTTGCTAAAAACTTTTCAATAATTTGTGCGTGTGGTTTGCCCTGCTCTGTTAACTCTAGAGCCTGCATTAAACGTAGCGTATCTTGGTTTTGCTTTGGACTTTGTTTAGCAACAAGCTGGCTTAAGTTTTTCTGCTCTGATAATAGAACCTGTATTTCTGTTTTTAACGTTTGCTGCTGGTTTTTATTTGTCTGATGCGCTTGTTGAGCTTGTTCAATACGCTGCACATACTGCTCAATTTCCGCTTCTAACGTTGAAATTTCACGACAAAGCTGCTGCTGTAATTGCTCAAGCTCGCCTTGTTCATCTTCGTGTACTTGCGATTGGATCTGGTTTGCTTGATGTTGCAGCGTTTCTTTTTGCTGTTCAATGCGCTGAACATTTTTGCCTAATTGCTCGATTTGAGCAGACATTTGCATTTTTTGCTGCTGTTGTTTTTCAACCTGAGCTTTTACTTGCTCAAATTGTTGCTGCGCTTGCCGTTGCTGTGATTGTAAACCGGCAAAACTTTGCTCTGCTTCAGCTGCTGTATGCTCAATTGCAGTTAAAGCTTCGGTTTGCTCTTCTAACTGGCTATTCAGTGTCTCAAGCTGTAATTCAGAAAGCTGTAAACGTTCTTTCGTTTGAGCTTTTTGCTGTTCTAACTGAACCAGTGTCGTACTATTTTGTTGAAATAAACTCTGTTTTTGTTCCAGAGTCATTTTCAGCTCAGATAATTTTTTTTCGGCTTGTTGCCATTCTTGTTGTAACGGTGAAGATTGCTGAATAAGTCGCTGAAATAAAGCACTGGTAGATTCTAAATCATGTTCAATCGTACTTAATTCTGAACGAACTAACTTAAATGTTTCCCCCAGTTCATTCATTTGAACGGTATATTCTTCTTGTAGACGTATACTTTTCTCTGCCTGAAAAGACAAAATTTCAATTTTGAGTGTACGAATCTGGCTTTCTAATGTTTTATATTGAACTGCTGCTTCTGACTGGCGTTTAAGCGTTTTAAGCTGCGATTTTAACTCAAGCGCAATATCTTCCAAGCGTGAAAGGTTTTGCTCCGTATGTTCAAGATGTTGCAAGGTTTCGCGTCGACGCGCTTGATAGCGTGAAACACCTGCCGCTTCTTCAATGAAAATACGCATTTCTTCAGGCTTGGCATCAACCAAGCGGTTGATCATGCCTTGTTCAATGACTGCGTAAGAGCGTGGCCCTAACCCTGTTCCCAAGAAAATGTCAGTAATATCACGGCGGCGACAACGTGTACCATTTAAGAAATACTCAGATTTACCTTCGCGAGTTACCTGACGACGAACTGCGAGCTCATTATAAGCATTATAAGCTCCACCTAATTTGCCATAGGTATTGTCAAAACGCAGTTCTACACTGGCAACACCAACTGGCTTACGCTTGGATGTTCCGGTAAAAATAACATCTTGCATGCTACCACCACGCAGCTGACGAGCGTTTGACTCCCCCATCACCCAGCGGATTGCATCAATAACATTGGATTTGCCACAACCATTTGGACCAACCACTGCTGTGCGGTTCGCCTTAAAATTTAAAGTTGTACTATCTGCAAAAGATTTAAAGCCGGAAAGTTTTAAACTGCTTAAACGCATAATGCCCTAACTAGCGGCGTGAGCGTCTCGCCCAAGCCAATTCAATCTGTTTCATTCGTGTCAGCGATTCCAACACAAGGTTACGTAAGTGTCGACAAAAATCTTCCATAAATAAAGCGGCTTGTTGTGATTTTCGGATCAAAATTGCATCAGTCACGAGTTTAAATAATGCAAATGCTTCTTGCAGTTCCCGTTTAGAGGTATTTAGCGTCAAAAAATAACTACGACGTAATGATGGTAATAATTCTTTATAAAATTTCATTAAATAAGGATTACCGACCATATCTTGTTGTTCAGCAAGATATTGGAAAATAGCATCGTAGAATTTTTCGATATCGCCTGCTTTTACATGCTCAAGAAGCTGTTCTAGCAAAAGCTGTAATTGATCAGCTTCATGGGCACGCCATGTTTCGCTTATGCGTTGTACAATATGCCCCAATAACATCATATTTGTATCAAACAACGCTTTGACCTGTTGTGCCGACATTTCCGAAACAATTGCACCACGACGCGGAAAAATTTCAATGAGATGCGTACGCTCGAGTAATAATAGCGCCTCACGAACTGATCCCCTACTTACGTCAAGTTCTTTAGCGATACGAAGCTCTTGTATGCGTTCGCCTTCAACCAATTCGCCACTAATAATCTGTTCGCTAATATATTTGACAATTTGCTCAGAAAGACTTTCTGTCTCTTCGAGATTCATAAATCACCCGCTACTTTTTATATGCATTAATCCATGCTTTTCTTTCGCATCCTTGTTTTTAACTGATCCCATCCATTAAAAACTATGTCATTGTCTGACAATTTTATTGCATTTTAAGCCAACCCACCCAAAATCCATACACAAATCGGATGAAAAACTCACCTTTAATCTTTTCAAGTCTTCAAATAAAAAAAGCTTAAACCGTGAGAGTCTAAGCTTTCTTTTCTATATATTTTAATAAAACGTTTTTAATTCATAAAACCTTTATAAATAAAATAGCTGCCTACCACGACTAACAAGCAAGCAAAGCATTTTTTTAGCATTTGTGGTGACAATGCGTGGGCAACCTTAGCCCCAAGTTTAGCAGTGACAAAACTCATGACACTAATACCAATAAAAGCGTAGATATGGATATATCCAATCGTATTAGGTACAGAAATGTGCTCTTTAGCACCAAACCACATAAAACCAATTGCACCTGCAATAGCAATAGGTAAACCACAAGCAGCAGAGGTCGCAACTGCTTTTTGCATGACTACGCCATGACGGTTTAAATATGGGACAGTTAAGCTTCCGCCTCCAATACCAAAAATTGCAGAGGCAATACCAATGCCTCCACCCGCCATGAATTGCATAGGGGTTGAAGGAAGCTGACGTGTTGGGTCAACCACAACATGGGCTCCTTTGAACATCCGATAAGCCATCACAACAGCAAAGATACCAATAAGAAGCTGTAAATGCTGTCCAGACAAAAGGTCGGCAATACCTGCACCTAAAAAGGAACCAATCACTAGTCCCGGTGCTAAATTACGAAAAACAGGCCAGAGGACTGCACCTTTTTTATGATGAGCCGAAACTGAACTAAAGGAAGTCACAATAATGGTTGCTAGGGAGGTTCCGACTGCAATATGCATGATTACAGCGGGATCATAGTGCAACTGGGTAAAAACGACATAGAGGATTGGTACAATAATTAGTCCACCACCAACTCCAAACAGTCCGGCAGTAAAACCAGCAATTGCGCCAATGAGTAAATATATGATTAACTCCATAAATGTTTTACCACTCTGCTCATATTCAACATGGATTTAGAGACTCGCCAACTACAACAACTTTTAAGCGCAAAAAACCAGCTTCCAGAAGTGGTTTTATTAAAAGCAACCACAACTTCGACCAATGATGATATTCGTGAAATTGCCCAAAAAGGCATTACAACAGGCTTGGTTTGCAGTGCTCAACAAACTCAAGGGCGAGGTCAACATCAACGGCAATGGATTTCACCTGAAGGAAACATTTATTTAAGCACATTAGTGCAAACTCGAACACCCTTAGATGGTCGCTTAGCACTTGAAGTTGCGTTGAATATTTTGCAAATTCCACAGCTACAACCTTTGAGCCTACAAGTGAAATGGCCAAATGATTTGTATAGTACACAAGGAAAATGGGGCGGAATTTTGGTTGAACCTCTTTCCCAATATCTGGCGATTGTGGGTGTAGGTATTAATTTAAAAACACCACCAGTCACTGATAGTGATCAACCGATCACGTCTCTAGAAGATTTAGGCCTAGAGCAAATGAGTCGTCTTGAGTTAATTTCAGAGCTTTATGTTGCAATTCAAAATGCAGCCCGCTGGTTTGAACATGGTTGTTATAACCTTGCAGGACGTTTTAACCACCATGCTGCATGGCTTAATCAGTTAGTTCAGTTCGAACATAGTCAAGGACTGGTATATGGCCGTTTCGTTGGAATCTCTAATGAAGGTGCAGTGATTCTTGAAACTCCTGAACCACAGCAGTTTTATCAAGGTCGTCTAAGACCACAAACCACTCAGTAATCAGGTATTTTTCCCATGAAAAGTTTATGGCTTGATATCGGAAACACCCGTTTAAAATACTGGATTACTGAAAATCAGCAAATTATTGAACATGCAGCTGAGTTACATTTACAGTCTCCTGCCGATTTATTACTTGGATTAATCCAACACTTTAAACATCAAGGCTTGCATCGTATTGGGATTTCTTCGGTTCTCGATACCGAAAATAATCAGCGTATTCAGCAGATTTTAAAATGGCTAGAAATTCCTGTTGTTTTTGCCAAAGTGCATGCTGAATATGCAGGTTTACAATGTGGCTATGAAGTACCAAGTCAGCTCGGGATTGACCGCTGGTTACAGGTACTTGCTGTTGCTGAGGAAAAAGAAAACTATTGCATTATTGGTTGTGGAACTGCGCTTACTATTGATTTAACCAAAGGCAAACAGCATTTAGGCGGTTATATTCTGCCAAACCTTTATTTACAGCGTGATGCGCTGATTCAAAATACCAAAGGTATTAAAATTCCCGATTCGGCTTTTGATAATCTAAATCCAGGCAATAACACCGTAGATGCAGTACATCATGGTATTTTACTGGGCCTCATTAGTACGATTGAAAGCATTATGCAACAATCACCTAAGAAACTACTTCTCACAGGTGGCGATGCTCCTCTTTTTGCAAAATTTCTACAGAAGTACCAACCTACTGTTGAAACAGATCTTTTACTTAAAGGGTTGCAACAATATATTGCTTATCATCCTAAAGATGAATAAATACTCTGCAAAATAAAAGGCGCTCTAGGCGCCTTTTATTTTATGGTTTTATTTCTTTTGGTCGTTGTTACCAAATAGTGGTCCCATACCGCCGCCACCGCCAAATTGTTTTTGCATATTGCCTAATGAACGCATCATTTTGCTCATACCAGATGGATTCGCAAACTTCTTCATCATTTTAGCCATTTGTGCTTGTTGCTTAATGAGTTTATTCACTTCAGCTACATCCATACCACACCCAGCTGCAATACGTTTTTTACGGCTTGGGTTCATCAGGTCTGGATTACGGCGTTCCTTGATGGTCATTGACTGGATAATAGCTTCCATTTTCTTGACCTGCTTTTCAGGATTCGCCTGCTCAATTGCTTGCTGAATTCCTGCACTACTCATGCCTGGCAACTTGTCTAAGAAGCCCATCATGCCGCCCATCTTCTTCATTTGCTCAAATTGCATCAGCATATCTTCAAAGTTGAAGCTGCCACCTTTTTGCAATTTTTTCGCCATTTTTTCGGCTTTTTCTTTGTCGATTTTACGTTCCACTTCTTCGACTAAAGAAAGTACGTCACCCATACCTAAAATACGTTGAGCAACACGGTCCGGATGGAATGGCTCTAAGGCATCAAGCTTTTCGCCCATACCCAAAAACTTGATTGGCTTACCTGTAATAGCACGTACAGAAAGTGCCGCACCACCACGTGCATCACCATCAGTTTTAGTAAGAATCACACCTGTAAGCGCTAAAGCATCATTAAAGGCTTTTGCTGTATTTGCAGCATCCTGACCTGTCATGGCATCAACCACAAACAAAGTCTCAGTCGGCTTAACTGCTGCATGTAACTCTTTAATTTCGTCCATCATGTCTTCATCGACATGTAAACGACCCGCTGTATCGACAATCAACACATCAGCAAACTGGATTTTTGCCTGTTCAATTGCACGGTTAACAATATCAATTGGTTTTTCAGAAGGATCTGATGGAATAAAGCCTGCACCAACTTCTGCTGACACAGTTTCTAACTGTTTAATCGCTGCCGGACGATAAACGTCGGCAGAAACGGTCATTACTTTTTTCTTTTGACGTTCTTTTAAGAAACGTGCCAGCTTGGCTGCTGTAGTTGTTTTACCTGCACCTTGTAAACCAGCAAGTAATACCACAACTGGAGGCTTAGCACTTAAATCCAGTGTTTCATTGGCCTCACCCATCATCTTGGTGAGTTCATCATAGACAATTTTTACAAATGCCTGGCCTGGAGATAACTGAGTCATCACTTCTTGGCCCAATGCCTCTTCCTTAACTTTCGCGATAAATTCACGAGTTACAGGTAACGCGACATCGGCTTCAAGAAGAGCCATACGTACTTCACGTAAGGTATCTTTAATATTGTCTTCGGTCAGCTGCCCTGAGCCAGTAACATTTCTTAAACTCTGCGTGAGTCGTTCTGTTAAGGTATCAAACATTGCAAAATCCGCTTAAAATGGCTAGTTGCAAAAAAATCTTTCTCGAAATAGAAAATTTATGCATAGAATGCTATAGGATACTTTAGTTCGCAGCGAATTTATATCTTATCTAGATGAATTAATCCTGAAAAAGGTTTGACATGATTAGCCTCCCCTTGGTTTACACAATTTTGGCACTCATCGCATATACCACTTCTTTCTGGTATCTGTTCATACGTTTAATGTCAAAACGTGAACCAAACCCATGGTTATTTGCTTTTGTTACGACCTTAGCACTGCTGTTACATGGCACAGTTTTATGTCATGCCATGCTGACGCCATCAGGAATTAACTACGATGTTTTTAATCTGGTGTCTTTTACATCAGGACTTATGTTGTTGTTAAGCTTAGTTTTTAGTACTTTCCGCCCGATTGTACCCTTAAACTTGCTCGGCATTCCTGTAGCGGCGATTGGTCTTATTTTAGGTTTTGCATTTAGCCGTCCCGATCAGTTTATTGAACAGCATTCATTAGGTTTAGATACTCATATTATTCTTTCACTTTCTGCTTATGCTGTTTTACTGATGGCAACCATACATGCGATCTTGATATGGTTCCAAAACCGTGAACTCAAAAAGAAACAAAAAAAACGTATTTGGGTCAATTTACTTCCATCCATTCAGGCCATGGAATCTTTATTATTTGACCTCATCATTACTGGTTTTATTTTATTAACCATTGCTCTCGCGTTTGGTTTCTTAACAGTTGATAGCTTCTTTGCCCAGCATCTCGCTCATAAAACCGTATTTAGTATTATTTCATGGTTTATTTATGGCTCTTTATTGATTGGCCACTATAAACTTGGCTGGCGCGGACAAAAAGCGATTCGTTTTACCTTAATTGGTTTTGCATTATTAGCGATCGGTTTTATTGGCAGTAAATTTGTGCTTGAGATGATATTGGGCCGATAAAACAATTAAAATTTCAGCACTACTAGACAGCGTTATACATATCCCGTATAACGCTGTTTTTGTTTTGCTCAGGTGACTCAGACTGTGAAACTCATACTCGCTCCAATGGAAGGTTTAACTGACCCGATCATGCGGGATACACTCACATCTGTTGGTCACTTCGACTGGTGTGTAACCGAGTTTATTCGCGTTACAGACAGTATTTTGCCAGACCATATTTACTATAGTTTTTGTCCTGAACTTAAAAACGATGGTAAAACAGCTGCTGGAACACCTGTACACGTTCAGTTCTTAGGCAATAATCCAGAGATGCTTGCAGCAAATGCGGCAAAAGTCGTTGAGCTGGGTGCTCCTGCAATTGACCTTAATTTTGGTTGTCCTGCAAAAACCGTCAATCGACATCGAGGTGGTTCGGTACTTCTTGATGAACCAGACGTAGTACATATGCTGATTAAGGCAGTCCGTGATGCAGTACCTGCGCACATCCCTGTTTCAGCAAAAATGCGTTTAGGTTATCTAGATGAAAACCACACCATGGAAAATGCCCATGCAGTTGAAGATGCGGGTGCAAGCTGGTTAACAGTACATGCTCGAACTAAAGCAGATGGTTATACGCCACCAGCTTATTGGGAAAAAATTCTACCGATTAAAGAAGCTTTAAAAATTAATGTGATTGCTAACGGCGAAATCTGGACCAATGCTGATGCTAGAGCTTGCCAGCAACAATCTGGCTGTGAAGATTTAATGATTGGCCGTGGTGCAGTGACTACTCCAGATTTAACACAATGTATTCGCCAAAATATGGATGAAGCACTGTTTACTTGGGAACAACTGGTTGACTTACAAATACGTTTTTTAAATGGTCAAGCAAAAACAGAAATTGGGATGGTTGGCCGTTATAAGCAGTGGTTAGGTATGATGACCAAAGCCTATCCTCAAGCGAAAGAATTATGGGACCAAGTGAAACGCATTAAAGCTTTAGATGAAATTGTTCAGCAGCTAGAGCAAACCAGTTCTTCTCGTATTTAATCACTCAAACAAAAGAGAGCGATTGTTTAAACAACCGCCCTCTTTTGGTATTTCAGGTTAAGTAATTATTAATTATTTTTTAAAAGCCACTTACTTTCATTTTAAAGTCGGTCACCGAAGCACCCGTAACTCCAAAACTCCCCATAGACCCATTGGGTAAATTATTAAATGTTGTTGTACTTTGTGTACCTAAATTTCCTAAAGTCACATTGTTAAGTGATGCATCAAATTTACTAGATACACCTATATTTCCAAAGGTAAGTCCTGTCGGGTCAACCCCAGCATAAAATCCATCAAGAACAAAACCCGTTGACGCATTCGTACCTGCAAATTTAAACCCAAATGTAGCACCCGTGTTATCTGAAACTAAAGTAATCGGGCAGCCAGATGCAGCAGAACAAATCGATTGAATAGCTCCTCCGAATTTAACCATAACCGACTGAGCAGCATGTCCCAGTTGAATATTTAAACGGGGCTTATTGGTTTGTACAAAGTTAATATCAAGATTACCAGTAGAACGAATCAGCTCTTTTACCCCGGTATTCACCGTTGTGCCCGAACTAAAAATTGATTTTGGTGCATAACTTGTTAATGCATAATCGGATGGGCTAGATAAAGATGTACTTGGTGCTAAATAAACTGAAAATGGTAAAAGCCGAATACCATTTACGTCACTCCCCATCGTGACAGCTAAATTTAAAAAAGGATTTCCACCACCAGCATCGGTATCGATTGCAATATTAAAAGAAGGATTTGTAGATACAGCAGCTTTAATAAACTCTATGCCAGGAACCGGATTAGTAGAGTTTCCTGCAATGACAAGACCTGCTTTACTGTTGTAAGACGTAGATGAAATACCGTTCGTATCAATCAAGGCGACTTGATTAAATTTAACTTGATCGGCCTGAATACCTAAAGTTAGACCATTTTGACCCGTCGCAGCTGCAAGACTTTGATCATCTAAAGGCTGCATCGCAAAAACACTTGAACTACTGGCAAATAATAACCAGCAGACTATATTTTTATTTTTCATGTCGCTCTAATCCTTAAGAGACAAACGTTTATTATTTGTTCAGACTATCAGAATAATATTCAAGTACAAAGCAATTATCTCTATAACCCGACGAATGCAAATCCAATCACACTAAACTAAAATTTATATAAAAAAGTGACGTTAAACGTCACTTTTATTGATTAGTTAAAGGCGCCATTTCTAGGCACAATGCTAAAGCTGCTATTTAGACGTCCACCCGTAATTGCAAGCTCACCTAAACGTGCTCCTGCACCTGTTGAAGGTGGATAGAAATTAATATCTTTCACACGTAATGCGCCGTCAATACTCTTATCAGGATTAAAATAAACCGCGGTATTTACACCAACTTTACCTAAACCACTTGCGGTATCTTTGCCCACAACTAAAGCGGTATTAAACGCTAGCTTTCCAGTAATATTGTCAAAACCAATTGCAGAACCATCAATCGGGTCGCTAATTTGTACAGTATTACCAGTTGCTGTCGCAGGCATTGTAAAATCACCTAGTACAGTTAAAGCACTACCATCTGCAATTGAACTATTCGGCACTATCGATAAATTAAGATCGCCGCCTAAACGTAGTTTTAAACCAAATAAGACATCATTATTTTTGGCAAAGTTATCGATTGGCGAAGTACAAGACCCGGTTGCCGGACAAGTTTTATATTTAGCTCCTGGTAAATAACCTGCTGCAATTTCGGTTGATAAAGCAAGTAACATATCTTTTAAACCGATATTTAAACTGCCATTTTCTAAACCAATAGTGCCATTGCCTTTGAGGAACATATCAATATTACGTAACCCCATATAATAATCGGTAGGGTTGCCCGCATTATTAGCATTTGGAGAACCATCAATTAATAAAATTGAAGTTGTTTTAGTACCGCCTGCATCTCGACCTGTCGTTCCTACAGCTATACCAAAACCTAAACGTGAAGTTGTACCAGATGTTGCAACTAAATTTTGAATCGGTTTACCGTTGGCATCTTTTGTATAGTAATAAGCACCATTTGCAGGCGCATCTACACCATAGACAGCGGCATTCGCATTTAAATTATAAAAAGGTAATGCCAAACCCCACTGGTTATTTAAACCATTATCTGCAAATTGATTGGCAGCAGCGACATTTGCACTGGTAGTAAAACGACCTCGTCTTGAGAATGCCTGGAACTCTGCTCCACGCATGGCAAGAATTAGGCTAAATGGATTTGTAACCGTATCACGGTGGATATTATGTTGATAATCGGCAGCAGTTGTTAAAGTGCCTGATCCTAAACGAATTGCATTTAGTGTTGCGTTATTTGGCATTAATAAGGTTTTTGTATCAGCAAGATTTAGATAAATATTTCCGCTGTCAAAATAACCGCGTGTAGCCGAGTTCAGCCCCGTTAAATTACCGAATTCAAAACCATAAGCATTCAGACCTGCACCACCAATTTCCAAGGTAGTTGCTTTACCATCTGAACCTAACATCGAATCATTATCTTTAGTGAACTCCCCTTTCATACGAAAGGCAATTCCAGAGTTACCTAAAATACTATTACTTGATCCCGTACCTGAAGCTGTATTAGCAGTACCTAATGTTGTTTTATCTGAAGAGCCATCCATACCACGGACTTGTAAGTAACTATTGACCATACGGCCGCTAGCACCTAAACGAATCAAGCCTTTAGAATTCTGTGGGCTATTTGTCGTGTCTAGGGCATAAGGATTTGACTTATCAACATTTGAGCTAAGCATTACCTCAATATTTAGACCTGAATTGGTTACTTTCCCACTACTGTCTACATATGTACCAGCAGTTAAACCAGAAGCAGAATCGGCGACACGATTAAAATCGACATAGCCATAGGTACTATTTGGAGTTTGCCCAACCGCAGCAGTATTAGACCCCGTATTGGTTTGTAAAACCAGACCTCGGTTAGGGTCAATTAACATAGCGCCTTTACCAACAAAATTAAAATTAAAGTTTTTTAAAATTAATTGGTTAAGTTGCGTACGTGCATCTACTTGTCCTAAATAAATATTCGCATTATTTAGGCCAAGTCTCATGCTTGACTGGCTATTTGCATTAAATAAGCCATCTTGTGTAGTAAGGGCCAAACTCAAAGGTGAAGAAGTCTGAATAGCCAGTTGTCCCATTGTAGGTGAGCAAATTGACGAACTATTACAGACCTTAAAACTATTCACAGTAATAAGAGAAGGATTACTCTGTAAGGAGAAATCTAGACCAGTTTTTCCTGTCGTTGGATTACTACCCACATCCAAACGGTAGTTTGTTCCTAATGTTTGTGTAGAAGCATTACTCTTTTGTACTTTTATTCCACCAGCTTGGGCTCTCAAAACCTGATCTGCACTATTTGAAGTTCCTGCATGATCGTCCCAATAGGCATTGTCTATATTAATTTCATTATAAGTCGTCTGGATCGATATACCATCTTGGCCATTCACGGCACTCAAATCAGCGTCTGTTAACGCTTCTAAAGCAAAAACCTGTCCGCTCACTAACAACATACTGGCTGTTAATGTATTTAAAATAAACTTTGAGCCGTGACTTTCTTTATTTTTGTTCATCACTTCAGTTCCTTTGAAATCTACATTAACCTTTAACAACGTGGATGGCTACCATCACAGCTAAAGACCATGACTTTTCCTTGAATTGCCATGTTACCGTTCATCATTAAGCCCATAAAACCTGTTTCACGACCATAGTCATACGCCGATGGGGTCGCAGTAGCTACTTGCTGGTTCGCACTATTAGCAGTCGCTGCATAGGTTGGTTTTTTGAAATATGCATAATCATACATATTTGCACTCGAGCCTTGCGTTGTTGTTGAGCTCGTAAAGTTATCTTGCTCAATTGACAGAGCATTAAAACCAAAATTACGAATTAAAATTGGCTGTGCTGCACTAAAACTAAGTTGAATAGCCGGTTTTATAATTTCAGTATTACTTTTATCAAGATACTTTAAATCAGCACCATCTAAACCCATTTTTTGAATATTTAAAGTGCCTTGTACGCCTTTAAATACTAACCAAAGTTTATTACCGCTATTACTATTTTCAGCCCAACCACTTGGCTTAGTCGTGTCTGCTTGCACAAAACGTTTGTTAATTGCTAAACCAATGTGACAAAACTCTACGTTTTCACATACGCCACCACTGCCATTATCAAATATACCGTTACTGGTCTGGTTTAAATTAAGCATGAGTGATAAATCAGCACCAGCTTGGCCATTGATTGCCTGTAATGCATCATTATCCAAGGTCTGTAACTCTGCATGAGTCACAGTTGCACAAAGAGCAAAGAGTAAAGCAGTTATTTTTTTCATCGCGTTACCCTCCTCTTAGAGACCTTTAGTTGTCAGTTTTAAATGCTGAATTAAAACACCATCAATAACAGCTGAACCCATGTTATTTATTGGACTAGAGTTTATAACAGGCGTAGGTGCCTGATTTAATGTTGGGAAAGTTGTACCTGTCATTCCATTATTGGCACCAATTAAATTATTTACTTCGTTATTTGCTGCCGTTAACCAAACAGCTGATGAGTTCGCCCAAACACGGTTTGCAATGGAACCATACATAGGTGTAGTTCCGGAAGTACTACTACAACCAATAGTTGGAGAACATGTAGCATCTGCAGGCTTTGTTGTTGGGGCTAAAATTGCCCAAGGTGTAGAACCATTATTATATTCCCACTGATATAGATATCCTGTTGTACCAGCGCCACAAATAAATAGAGTACAACTATAAGACTGAACCCACGTCTGAGTATTTACTCCACGTTGTTTATAATGTACTTCAGTCATCTGGTTTGAATAAGTTGTTTGTGAAATCGTACCTGAATTTAACTTACCAAACGAAATACCCACTGCTCCTTCATCGGTTGAAGCTCTTAGAGTTTTTCCACCATCCTCGCTATAGGCAGTACCAATAGAAATACTACTGTGTGTTGCATTATAGCCTTGGTAATTTTTACCGCCTAAAGTTAGTTGGGTACCACATTGATAAACATTACAAGTTGAGCCTTTATAAGAGGTATCTGCACCGCTGTAGTCAGTATAAATTTGTTTATAAATTTCTGGTTTATTCGCAATACGGGCAATTTCTAAACTAAAGTTTTTACCATCAGAACCTAGCACCAGAGGCTGGTATAAAGTACCTAATACAAGATTAATATTTGGGTTATAAAGGTAAACTCCCTCATTAGCATCAAAAGTCGGTGCCACACCACCATTAATTGCAGGTGTAATAAGATTTCCAGTATCGCTCGTTTCACGTGTACTCAAACGTAAAACTCCTGCATTCGATAAGCCTGAGGCATCCCACGTTTTTGTGGCGGTTTTACTATCTGTACGTGTACGTTTTTCTACATAATAACGGCATCCCGCTGAGGTACCAAAACTTCCTGTCCCTCCATTATTACAATCACCTGTTGTGCTTGTACTTAATGTCGAATTAGCACCCGCATGAATAAGAGTCCACGGAGAAGTAGTAGATCCCTCGGTTAGAGAACTTGTAGTAATAGCCTTAACATCCTTGCTGTCTCCGCTATTCAAACGTATAACTCCGGCAATCCCCAATGTATTATTATAAAAAGGACTCATGCCCCCACTAGTCGTCGCCCCACCTAAAGTTTGAAATACCTGTAGACGACTACCGTTTAAACTAAAATTATTCCAAATACCTTGCAAACGTAAACGATTCGCACGGCTCGCATCAGTACTTGTACCAATTAAACCATTAGAGTCACCATAGTTAAATTGATCTGCTGCCCCATTTATTTTATTAGGATTACGAACAAAAATATCTGACCATAAGCCTAATTTAAGCTTATATGCATCCAGACCTGCAGCATCTTTAGTCCCCATCTCATATAAAGGAGCTTCTAATGCTAAATACGTCACCTGACAAGTTGGATCAGTAGCTCCAGTACAGTTTGTTGTACTGAAGTTCGGTACTAAGTTTTCAGTTGCAACTTTAAATATCCACGGGTTAACAGCTGTACCCCAGCTTGATATTGCTGCTGCAGCCTCAGTGGGAGCTATACGTGTATTGGTATTATTATCAGATTTGGATAAAGCAAGACCATAAAGATAAATATCAGCTTTACCCACTGCACGGTCACCCGAATCAATCGTACCGTTTTTATTGGTGTCTGCCGAAGTCATACTTAATGGACCAACAGGTACATAATTGATATAACCCGTATCTTTAGTGCGATCGGTTAAAATTTGGTTGGTGGTTTCATTCGCTCCAGCTCCACGAAATACCATATAAGTATTTTGAGGCAAAATAGCGATACCTTCACCAGTAGTTTCACTTAAACCTGCATCAGAAAGTTCTTCAAGAGCAAAACTTGGCTGGCTTATACAAAAGCCAATTAAACTTGCCAGAACGGTTTTTTGAAACCTTACCGTATAATTAAGTGTAGTCATCTTGACCTTCCTGTTTATACGATGCCGCGCACCATATTTATTTTTCTTTAACAATCCTTGATGCTAGGTGAACTTTTCCTTTTCACCCTAGACTAGAAGGCAAATCTAAATAGATATTGCCAACCCTTCCACATTTCCATTATGCGCAATATTTGCACAAATGCAAAAAAAAGAGCTTAAAAACTTACTTTTCCGATGAATGCAAAATTTAAAACTACACATTCATACTTAACAAAACTTTAAACTTCCATAGCAGTTTGGAGCAAAAGACTGATTAGCTAATTGTAAATTCTGTAATTCTAATAATGCTGGTCTTGCATTTGATAAATCCCTTGTCCCAACATTAAAATCACCACCAATACAATTGACAGCCAAGAAACCACAATTTAATGGATTCTGGGTTAATTCTTTACTCACCTCAGTAAGTGCATCTCTAATAGTATCTGTTTTAATAACTACACTATTAGTCGGGTCAATTCGACCAATATCGATTGGATTTGATAACTCTAGCCACCAACCACGCATTGCTGTTGATACTGTTCCAGGCCAACGTATATCCTGTCCCTGCATCGATAATGATAATGGGCTACCACTCAAATTAATTTTATGGATATAACCTAAATTTTCTAATAATGGTACTGTTACCGGCAAATTATTAATGGTCCCACGAAGATTACCATTTAACGTAATTCCCCCAAGGATATCGACATCAGCTGCCAGTGTACCCGACAAATCAATACCATTAACTATAGCAGAGGCTAATAAATTTACACTGCTCATCCGTTGTCCGGATACAACTGATTGAGGTAATGATAACTGTGCTTTTTGTGTAGGAGTCAATGTTATATCATAGGACTTGGTCTGGAAATCAAGATTGAATCCAGCTCCTAATGCAATCTCGCCTCTAGCTTTACCTGTAATTGCTTGATTAACACCACAACCCGCAGGAGATGGATATACACCACAAGCAGGGCTACCCGTTTGCGTGATGCGTGCAGCATCAACAGTCGCCTCACCTACTTGCGGCGCTACTACCATATAACCACTTAAACTATTAATACCATTTGGTGTGGCTGAGTTTTCTGTACCAATAGTTAAAAGCCCCTCAACCGCTTCAGCACTCAAGCGAATACCAGCTACTTCACGAGTCGAAGCACTATTTGGATTCTTTATGGCAAATTCAAGAAAAGGATTTGTCAGCTTCGCATCGCTTGCTACGCGGCCCTCGCGTGTATCTGCTACACCACTTAAACTAACATTATCAAAATCTATATCACAGCCGCCTGCACCATTTACCCCACCACAACCTAGTTGGAGCTTACGAATATTGGCATTAATTTCTAACTCGGCCTCTAAACCTAATTTATAAAATCCTACATTACTACTACTATCACGCAATTTTTCCAGATTTGCCGAATCATTAGGCGCGATATAAGACATACTCATTAATGCCTGACCACGAGTAGCTGATAGCTCAGCATCTGACATTGGAACTAAAGTAGAATCAGCATAGGCTGTAGAAAAGCATAAACTTCCGAGTGCTAATATCGCAACCTGAAGAGACGTAAACTGTCGCATGACCGACCTCCGTATCCTTGGGGGCATAATCTAATTTCTTTTTATTTGGCTTCTTTTTCTTTAATGTACTCTTAAACTAAATACATAAGAAAAATACCGATATTTACGATTTCGCTTCTTTTTAATTTGTGTGATCCACATCAAAGAAAAAAATCAATTCTTGATCATTTTATATCATTTTTTACAAAAGAAAACGTACCTTATTAATATTCCGATAAACGTCACTTTTTAAGGTATATATAAAAAATAGGCCACTTAAAGTGACCCATTTTTAAAGCTCATCTATTTTTAACAACTTATGTCTTAGGAAGTGTAACCCCAGTTTGGCCTTGGTATTTACCACCACGATCTTTATAAGAGGTTTCGCATACTTCATCACTTTCGAAAAATAGCATTTGTGCTACACCTTCACCCGCATAAATACGCGCAGGCAAGTTCGTGGTATTAGAAAATTCTAAAGTAACGTGCCCTTCCCATTCTGGCTCTAAAGGAGTGACATTTACAATAATACCGCAACGTGCATAAGTTGATTTACCAAGGCACACAGTCAAAACATTACGTGGAATACGGAAATATTCAATTGTACGCGCTAGAGCAAATGAGTTAGGCGGAATAATACAAACGTCAGACTCAATATCGATAAAACTTTTTTCATCGAAATTTTTTGGATCAACAATTGCAGAATGTACGTTAGTGAAAACTTTAAATTCGCGGGCACAGCGTACGTCATAACCATAGCTAGAGACCCCGTATGAAATCAATTTTTCGCCATTCTTATCAAAACGGACTTGATTCTCTGCATAAGGTTCAATCATGCCGTGTTTTTCGCTCATCTCGCGAATCCAACGATCAGACTTAATAGCCATGTATTTTCTATCCAAAAGGTAATTTCATTGATTGCGACGTACTTTAACGTAAAAAAGCAATTATGAAAACAATAGCGGCTACTCTTATCGCCAAGAATAGCCCGGAATAAATTTTTAAAGATTTAATAAAGCAGAATAGCTAATTGGAATTGAGAAACTAACTAAAACCAACGAAGCTGTTCTTTGTAAATTTGATTGATTTAACCAACGTACTTTATTTGCAGCCAAGACTGACCCTAAAAAAATCCAGAATAAGGCAATCGGGGTAATTAAAGCTAAATAAGCCAGCATATGAATGAGATAAATATGAAAATTAGTCCACGCTGCAACAGGAAAAATCGCTGAAGCAAAAAGTAATGCCTTAGGATTTAGTAAAGTTGCACAAAATAATTCACGTGGGCGAATAGTTGGCTGATCTAATTCAAGCTGTTGATTTGCCGTGTGCCATAATTTAATTGCTAAAAAAATAATATAACAAGCACTGAGCAATTTAAGTATAGGAGGTAATAAAGGAAGCGTTGCAGAAACTTTCCCGATTAACATTCCCCAAGCTGAAATCGAAATCACATACCCTAGAACTTCTGCCGGAATTAATTTAGCAGATTTTTTAAGGCCTACTTGTACTCCTGATGATGCAAGTAAAGTATTTGTTGGGCCAGGCGTAAGTAAAATAGTGGCAACCAAGCCAATAAAAAGCCATGAAATCATTGAATGACCTCACAATGTAGTCATCTCAGATTAATAGATATTAGTTTAGAAGGCAAAATCTAATTGTAAGACAATTTTTTAACATCTTAAGAAATAAAATTTAAAAATTATTTATAAACAATAATTTATTAAATTTTTTTAATTCTAAGCTAAAAAACTATAGAGTCAGTTACAGCGTATTACGTACCAAATTGTATTTAAGTAATATAAGTATTTTTATTTTAAATCTATTTTTACATTAAAAAGGCCTATAATAAATTATTACCGCAGTAAGTTTAATTTTTAAGCTTTTAATAAGTTTCAATTAATATATTGTTTCTCTGTGTTTATATGAGCCCCTAAGCTCTACTATCCTATGATTATGGCAAAGCAATTTTTTCAATCTTGGCTTCCTTCTCCAGAGAAAGTTTCAAATATGAAATTTTTAAGGATTTTCGGGCAAAAAACCCTTAATCCTGTGCTTTGGTATGTCAACCGTAAATCTATTACTCGCGCCATTTTTGTAGGGACTTTTTTCGGTTTACTGCCTATACCCTTTCATAGTGTATTTATTGTTATGGCAGTTTTACTGTTTGAAGTTAATTTACCTATTAGCTTAATGCTTGCTTGGCTCAGCAACCCTCTTACATTAGCGCCTATTTTGTATATTGGTTTCTGGTTTGGTGCCCATATTTATCATGTGCATATGATAAATAAGAAAATGCTTTTAGGGGTGCTTCACCAGATTTCACGTTGGATTACGCATTTTGGTCATGGTCATATCGATTTGAGCCTCGCTAAAATTTTAATATCAGGTCTCATTGTCGAAGCGTTTGTATTTGCAACCATACTATATATAGTGACTGAGATTTTCTGGCGTTGGATGGTCATTCGAAACTGGAAAAATAGAACAGGACATAAAAAACAAGAAGACGCTCTATAAGAATTCATCTTCTTGCCTAAAATTAAATTGTTATTTTGGTAGTTTAGATTTCATATATTCTTCAGCTACGTTAAGCACGTAGTCTTGGCAAGCTTCTCCTGTACCAGGGTCATAAGCTCCATTATTGGTAATATTATTAGATAAAATTCGAATTCCTAAAAACGGAACATTAAACTGGCTTGCAATTTGTGCAACAGAAGCCGCTTCCATTTCTTCAACTGAGGTACCATAACGCTCATGGAAAAATTGAATTCGGTCAAGTTCATTATTCCACACATCTGCCGAGCCAATCGTTCCTTCAACCACTTCACCTTTATCATAACGTACTTTATGTGCCGCCATTAATAGCTCTTGGTCACCTTCAAATTTACGAATTGCAATAGGCTCAGGGTCAGATTCATCTGTTGGTAAAACATCAAAAGCCTCAACCCATGTAAGTGAGTTTGAACCTCCACCTAATGGCTGTTTAGGCGTTCTAAACGCACCAATATTGGTTGCATATTTTCCTAAAACAATATCATAAACATGAAGATCAGGATCGTGCCCCCCTGCTGTTCCCTGGTTAATAATGGCAATCGGTTTATACCGTTCAATTGCCAAAGCAGTCGCGGCAGCAGAGTTACTCATCCCCATCCGTGTTTTAGAAATAATCATTGGATAACCATTGTAGGTTCCTTTCCAAAAGGTCCAGCCACCTACTGTTTCAACAGTTTTATTTTCTAACTTTGAAGCCATTCTTTCCGACTCTACGGGTAAAGCCCCCTGAATAATAATCGGCTGTAACTTCTGTTTTTGCTCCTGAACGGTTGGTGTTTGTGAAACTGATGAGTTGTCATCATTACATCCAACTAAAAATAAAGCGCTACATAAACTAATTACGCCCAAACTATACTTAAATTGCATTTTCCACCTGTTTCTTTGAAAAAGAAGCGTAAAGTAGCAATCTGCATGCCAATTTCAAGTTTAGCTTTGTTATTTAGATTCAGTAATTTAAATTTTTCTTTTAACCAGCCAATAAAAAACCCGACTTAAAGTCGGGTCAGATGAATCAAAAGATTCGTTTGTCATCTCGTGTGCGCTGAGGAATTTTTTCAATCTGTTGCCAGACTGCTTTCGCAATATCGATATAACTATCAGCTGCATCATCCATTGCAATCACACTCGGTTTACCTTGATCAGCATGCTCACGTATTTGAGCATTTAGAGGTAAGCGTCCTAATAATGGAATATGGTATTGCTCGGAAAGCTTATCACCACCACCGATACCAAAAATTTGCTCTTCATGACCACAGTTTGAACAAATGTGGGTCGACATGTTCTCAACGACACCTAATACCGGAATACCAACTTTATTAAACAACTCGATTCCTTTAGTCGCATCAAGCAAAGCAACATTTTGTGGGGTCGTCACAATGATTGAGCCAGTCACTGGAATACGCTGAGCAAGCGTCAGCTGAATATCGCCTGTACCCGGCGGCATATCAATCATGAGTACATCTAAATCTGGCCAAAGCGTTTGATTAAATAATTGCATTAGAGCGCCTGTAGCTTTCGGCCCACGCCATGCAACAGGTGTGTTGTTATCGCCAGTTAGATGTCCAATAGAAAGTACAGCCATACCGTAAGCATCTAACGGTACAAAATTTTCACTTTCAATAAGAGGAGTTTTACCAGCATTACCTAGCATGGTCGGGATACTTGGCCCATAGATATCAGCATCTAATACCCCAACCTTAAGTCCCATTTTTTGTAAGGCAAGCGCTAAATTGACCGTAGTTGTCGATTTACCAACACCACCTTTACCTGATGAAACTAAAATAACATTCTTGATACGAGGATGAAGTGGCACATCTCTCTGTTGCGGCGCCGCTTTCTGAATTGGTGGGTTATTTGGATCCGGTTCAGACTTAGGTGAAGCATCAAGCACAGGAGGTAAATTCGAATTCTCTTTCGGTGCTTTAGATGAACAACCTTGACCTGAACTCTCTTGTGTAGGGCGCTTTTGTTGAACTACATGTAAATTAAGTTCTTCAATACCGCACTTTTGCAAAGCACCAGCTAAATCATCATGAATTTGCTGCAAGTATTCTTTTTCGTCTGGGAAAGTATTAATGGTGAGTTGTAAAACACGACCTTGCACTTGAAGCTGACTAATGCGCTCTTTTAAAGCATCTTTTGAATCTGGCAATAAATAATTTTGGAGTACGGTTTGGATTTCCTCTTCTTTCACTTCTTGTGCGGGTGAAAAAACGGATTTTAATGAAGAAAGCCAAGACATATTGTTTACTCCAAAAACAGATCATTACAGCTTAATGGAGATAGTGTAACAGTATTGCTCCGCACTCGCTCACCTTGGGATGAATAATTACTAACTTCAGATCTCATCTTTTAGGTAAGGAGTACGGATTTTAGTTTAAATCAGCTTATTCAGCAGAATCATGATTTTTCAATTTATTAAGTTTTTCGGTAGCTGTTTTCTTCAACTCATCAAATTTCGCAGTTGCTTGAGTTTTTAACTCATCAAATTTTGTAGCCGCCTCTTCCTTTAATTCTGCAGCTTTGGCTTTAGCATCATCAAGTTTATGCGCTGCTTCAGTACGTAAATGATCAAACTTGTCTTGCAGGCTATGCTGAGCATCATCAAGTTTGCCTTTCAAATCACTAGCTTTATCTTCAACTGCCTCTTTTGCAGCAGCTTGTTTTTCTTTTACATTTTCCTTTAAATCTTCCAAGGCTTTTTCACCTTGTACTTTTGCATCGGCCGCTTTGGTCTTTAGCTCATCTACTTTATCTGCAACTGCTTCTTTACCCGCAGTTTGTTTCTCTTTTACATTTTCTTTTAAATCGTCCAAAGCTTTTTCACCTTGTACTTTTGCATCAGCCGCTTTTGCCTTTAATTCATCTAATTTATTTTCAGTAGTCATCGTTGTTATCCTCATCGTTAATTAAAAAAATTACCTGAATAAGTTATTAGTTATACATCGTTATGGCTTATTTTCTGACCGTAACTGCAATTTGAAACAAAGACAATACAGGAAGATTCAAATATTTTTTGATTTGTTTATCTGTTCTAAAGAGAAATAACTTCTGGCTTTAAGTCCATTTTTGTAGATACCTCTTATATTTAGTCAAAGATTATTAATCTTTGCTTATCTTCCTGCATCAGTTAAAATCTTCCACCTTATAAATACGAATGAGAGAATGAGATCCGTGCGTAAAATTTTAGTCACCAATGCCCTCCCTTATGCCAATGGTCCAATTCATATGGGTCATTTACTCGGTTATATCCAGGCAGACATCTGGGTTCGTGCCATGCGGGCAATGGGTCATGACGTGACTTATGTATGTGCGGATGATGCTCACGGTACAGCAATTATGCTACGTGCCGAAGCAAATGGTATTAGCCCAGAAGAGCAAATCGCGAATGTTCAAAAAGAACACATTCGTGATTTTGATGGTTTTGGCGTACATTTCGATCATTATGATTCAACTCATAGTGATGCAAACAAAGCTCGTTCAACAGATATCTATATTAAAAACCGTGAAGCCGGAAATATTGCAGTTCGACCTGTAACTCAATTATTTGATCCGGAAAAAGGTATGTTCTTGTCTGACCGTTTCATTAAGGGTACTTGCCCAAAATGTAAGTCCGAAGATCAATATGGCGACTCATGTGAAGTGTGTGGTACAACTTATAATGCGACTGAGTTACTCAATCCGCGTTCGACTTTAAGTGGTGCAACACCAGTTGAAAAATCATCAGATCACTATTTCTTCAAGCTCCCAAACTTTGCTGAATATTTGCAAAAATGGACCCGCGATGAAGGTCGCTTACCTCTTTCAATTGCGAACAAGTTAGATGAATGGTTTGAAGCAGGTTTAGCAGACTGGGATATTTCTCGTGATGCTCCTTATTTTGGTTTTGAAATTCCGGATGCACCGAATAAATATTTCTATGTGTGGGTAGATGCCCCAATCGGTTATATGTCTAGTTTTGAAAACTACATCAAAACTAAGCGCCCAGACTTAAACTTTGATGATTTCTGGAAGAAAGATAGTCAAAATGAGGTTTACCACTTTATTGGTAAAGACATTGTTTACTTCCATGCTTTATTCTGGCCTGCGATGCTTGAAGGCGCGAACTATCGCACCCCAACGGGCTTGTTCGTAAATGGTTTCTTGACTGTAAATGGACAAAAAATGTCTAAGTCTCGCGGTACTTTCATTAAAGCCGAGACGTACTTACAACATCTAAACCCAGAATATTTACGCTATTACTTTGCTTCTAAACTTTCAGATAAAGTTGAAGACTCTGACTTGAACCTTGATGACTTTGTTCAGAAAGTAAATTCAGATTTAGTCGGTAAAGTGGTTAATATTGCTAGTCGCTGTGCTAAGTTTATTAACAGCAGCTTTAACAATACGCTATCAAGTACATGTGCTGAATCTGACTTAGTACAAAGCTTTATTGATGCTGGTGATTCAATTGCTGCTGCATATGAATCGCGTGAATTCTCTACGGCAATCCGTGAAATTATGGCGCTTGCTGACCGCGCAAACCAATATATTGATGAGAAAAAACCTTGGGCTCTTGCTAAACAAGAAGGTCAAGAACAACAAGTTCTTGATGTATGCTCTGTCGGTATCAACTTATTCCGTCAATTAGCAGTGTACTTAGCTCCAGTACTGCCAACTTTAGCTCAGCAAGTTCAAGATTTCTTAAAACTTGAAAGCTTCGATTTCGAGTCACGTAAACAAATTCTTGTAAGCCATGAGATTGCGCAGTTCCAGCCTCTTATGCAGCGTGTTGATCCAAAAGCTGTTGCAGCCATGGTCGATGCTTCTAAAGAGTCTTTAGGTGCTCCTGCTCCACAAGCGACTAAAGCAGCGAAAATAGAGAAATCTGCCGAGAAAAAAGCAGCCCCTACTCCAGCAGTTGGTGAAGCTGAAATTATCGGTATTGAAGATTTCTTAAAAGTTGACTTACGTGTTGCTCAGGTCGTTGAGGCAGGTACAGTTGAGGGTTCAGATAAATTGCTTCAACTTACTTTAGACGTAGGTGAAGCTGAACCACGTAATGTATTTAGTGGTATTCGTAGTCAATATGCGCCAGAAGACCTAAAAGGTAAATTGGTCGTGATGGTGGCTAACCTTGCACCACGTAAAATGCGTTTTGGTGTTTCAAACGGTATGGTACTTGCTGCCGGAAATGATGAAGGCATTTTCATTATTTCACCAGATAGCGGTGCAAAACCTGGAGATAAAGTTTCTTAATCTAGATTCATAAAAAAGCTCCCTACATTGGGAGCTTTTTTATTTCTAACCTACTTTTTAAAATAAGCAGGCTTATCTGCACTGAGTACATTTAAAGTGCTATATGTGAGACATTCTATCCATCAATTAATAATTAGATTGCTCATGATTATTGGCTTGTAAATCGGGAATTTTGTAGTCTTTTTCATAAACCGGAGAACCAGCAATACTCATCGCCCGTTCATTTGAAGGTTGCTGTTTACTTGTTGTTCTCATCTCACATCCTGTAGTTAAGATGAAAAAAACAACCGAAATGCTCACCATTAGTTTTTTCATAACGTGATCCTCATTTCTTTTTGTTTTATTAATTAAGTTACCACTTTTTAAATATTTAAGTGCTAAAAAAGATATTTCAATTTGTATATATTTTGCGCAAAAATAAAGCCAGACTACAAAGAGTTGGCTTTATATTTTTTAGATATTTTAATTAAAGATTTATCATTTGAAGAAGATTAACTTTAAGCCCAATACACTAACAATGCTTCCAGCCACTCGGTCAACACCCGTTTTTGCTTTTAAATACATTTTTCGAGGCTTCTCTGAAGATAAAAGCATTGCTACACACGAGTACCAACCTGCATCAATCATAAAACAAATGAGCGGTAATGCGACGTAGTAATAATTTGGAATTTCTTTTGGCAGTAAAGCAGTAAAAACACTCGCTAGTACAACAGCAATTTTCGGATTACTTAACTGAGTAATCAAACCATATCGGTAGGCTTGTTTATAAGTCATTTTCGATTTGGCATCATTTTCCATGGCAATTGGTTCTTTGGCATGTTTAATAATTTTAAAAGCAAGCCAAAGCAAATACAGCCCTCCACCAATTTTTAAAATTAGATAAGCTGAAGGCACTGCCAATAAAACTGCCTGTAACCCCATAACTGCTAAAAAGCCAAAAAGAGCTGCACCCGTGCCCGTCCCTAATGCCGTAAACAAGCCATGTTTACGTGATTTAGATATTGAATTTTGCGCCACATAAATAAAGCTTGGCCCAGGACTTATTGCTCCAAGCATCAATGCCATCGCAATTGAAAAAAGAGGAATAAGGGACTCAAACATTGTATTGACCTAGCATCATGCAATTGCGCGATATTCTAGCAGCTTTTTATGACACATATAAAAATGGAAAAGAGATAAATTATAAAAATTGAATTTTCATGTTTTTACAATTTAGCTATTCACAACGGACAAAAATGTCCGTTAAATATATCATCTTTAAACCTCCCAAATCAGTGACATGAGTAAACGTCAAAAAATTGCAGCCCATAATCGGGATGAATTACTCAATGCAGCCGAGGAATGCTTTCGTATTCATGGTATTAATGTCCCTCTACAAGTCGTGATTGATCATGCAGGTGTAGGTAGAGCGACGTTCTACCGCAACTTTTGTGACCGCAAGGCTTTAATTAGCGCCCTTTTAGAGCGAGCGATTACACAGCTAGAGCAAAAAGCTGCTCATTTTCAACAATTCGAAGATGGTTTATTTCGTTTAATTGAAGGACATATTGCACAACTTCCCAAGCTCGCAATTTTGCAAGATTTTTGGAGAGTGATTGATCGACAAGATCCAATTATGCTAAAAATTTATGAACGGCGGAATAACGCACTTAAGCCACTGATTGAAAATGCAATAGAACAAAAACTGTGCCGAGCTGATTTAACTGCTGATGACTATGCAATGGTCACAGCAATGTTGGGTTCTTCATTTCAAGGACATGAACCTGAAGAACAAACCCGCTTAGCGAAACGAGCAATTGAATTACTATTTCATGGTATTCAAGTACAAAAAATTCGAGGGATAGAATGAGTAAAACGCCTCGTTATTTAGAAACGCCACCTGACTGGACACCAGAAGAACAACCGACTTTACCTGGTTCGCCAGCAGCGATTGCGCATTCTGTACCTAAGCGATTTCTTTATTTTTTTATTGGTCTGTTTGTCGCTATTTCAGCAAGCTTAAGTAATGGTTTCATTACGGCAAATTTACCCTTAATTCAAGGTGAGTATGGCCTGACGCCTTCTGAAGCCGCTTGGCTTCCTGCTGCTTATGTAATGGCGAATGTCAGTTCGAATCTGATTTTGTTTAAAGCTAGGCAACAATATGGTCTGAGAGTCTTTTCAGAAATAGGACTTGTTATTTTTATTGCCGTGCTGGTTTTGCACATTTTTGTGCATACCTATGAAATGGCCTTGTTCGCTCGGGTTGTAGCAGGTTTAGCTGGCGCACCACTCAGCTCTTTAGGTATGTATTACACCATGCAAGCTTTTAAAAAAGCCGACATGGCAAAAGGTATATATATTGCCTTTGGTTTTCAGCAGTTAGGTGTACCGCTCGCCTGGATTATTTCCCCTTTTCTAGTGAGCACAGATAGTTGGTCTGTTCTTTACACCTTTGAACTCGGCTTAGCGCTTTGTTGTTTAGCAATGGTAGTTTCTTTGAAATTACCACGTAGCTTACGAATCTATGTTTTCGAAAAACAGGATTTCTTCACCTTTGCTTTACTGGCGCCAGGTTTTGCATGTCTATGTATTGTGCTGACACAAGGCCCAATCTTGTGGTGGTTTAACAGTGAATGGCTTGCTTATGTATTAATTGCAGGTTTTAGCTTAGTTGTTTTAGGTTTGCTCTATGAACATTATCGTGCCAATCCATTAATTATGACACGTTGGTTAGGCGCCTCCTCAACCCTACGCTTTATCTTTGGTGCTTTTGCCATTCGTCTTTTAATGTCAGAACAAAGCTATGCAGCCGTTAACTTCCTAAAAACTATGGGAATGGGTCCAGACCAATTTGTTCCACTGTATGTGGTCATATTGGTGGGGATTTTAAGCGGAACTCTATTTAGTGCGCTTACTTTCTCGCGTGAACGAATTATTTTTCACTTACTTTTTGCAGAGTTTTTGATTCTCATTGCCTGTGGATTAGATTATCACCTTACGAGCGATGTACGGCCTTCAAACTTCTTTGCAAGCCAGTTTTTAGTAGGCTTTGCCGGCGGCCTGTTTATCGGTCCTTTACTTCTAATTGGATTTGCACAAACTTTGGCTAAAGGTCCTTCGTATGTAGTGACTTTTATTGTCTTATTCTCTGCAACCCAAACATTTGGTGGCCTTGTTGGCTCATCTTTCTTCTCGACCTATCAACAACATCGTACACAAAACTATCAAGTCGAGATTATTAAAGATTTGGAACAAGCCGACCCATTAGTTGCTCAAAGGCTTTCTACCTATCAACGTAGTGCAGCCATCACAACAAATGACCCCGCATTACAAACAGCTCAGTCTATGCGCTCACTTAATCAAGTGGTTACTCGTGAAGCTCAGGTCCGTGCCTACAATGATGTGATTGCATTAAACGGTATTTTTGCCGTCGCCTTACTCTTATGGGGCGGATTTAATATTGCACGTAGTAAATACCTACAACGCAGAGGAATTAGCCGCCCTTAACGGCTTTTGTTATTGATGAAATAGAAATTGAGATTGATATATGTCAGATGATCAAAATAAACCGGAACAAACCCCTGCTCAAACATCTAATAATGAGCCAACGCCTGCACCTGCACCTGCACCTGCACCTGCACCTGCACCTGCAAGTAAACTGATTCCGACAAAACGCTCAACCCTATTATGGATGTTGGGTGTGCTTATTATCGGTATTTTAGTAATTTTGTGGGCATGGAGAATTGGGCCTTTTGCCACGAGTGTGCAGCAAACTGACAATAGTTATGTCAAAGGTAAAACTACCATTTTATCGTCGCAAATTAATGGCTACGTTAAAGATGTATTAGTGAAAGACTTTGACCATGTTAAAAAGGGTCAAGTATTAATGCATATTGATGCCACCACTTATGACCAAAAAGTAGCACAAGCGGCTTCGGGAGTAGAACAGGCCAAAAATACTTTAGCCAATCAAACTCAGTCAATTGCTCAAAAACAAGCGGATATTGTGGCTGCGCAGGCTAAAGTAGAACAAGTTAGGGCTCAATATGAACTTTCTTTAGCACAGCTTAGACGCTATCAACAGCTAGGGAATAGTGGAGCAGCTTCTAAATCTGAGCAAGATAAAGCCGCTGCTGATGCCGAAAATAATCTTGCAGCCCTTAAACAGGCAGAGGCCAATGTTCTAGTTGCCAAAGAAGCACTTAAAACAGCTCAAGTCGCAGAAGCAGGCTTAGAAGCACAAGTTTCCAGTGCTAAAGCACAGTTAGACCAAGCTCAAACCACCAAAGACTATAGTGTTATTGTTGCTCCAATGGATGGACAACTTGGTGAAGTAAACCCTCGCGTTGGGCAATATGTGGCCGCAGGATCACAGTTACTCTATCTGATTCCACAGCAAACTTGGGTGATTGCCAACTTTAAAGAAACCCAAATTGCCAACATGCGAATTGGACAAAAAGCGTGGTTTACAGTCGATGCAATGAAACATAAAAAATTTACAGGTCATGTTGAACAAATCTCTCCAGCCGCGGGTTCCGAGTTCAGTGTACTAAAACCGGATAATGCGACAGGAAACTTTACCAAAGTCGTTCAACGAATTGCCGTGCGTATTACCATTGACCCAAATCAGGAAGGAATAGAACACTTACGCCCTGGTATGTCAGTGATTACTTCTGTCGACACAAGCTCTTAATCAGCTTTTTAAAAACCTCTTTAAAAAAGCTACAATGTGATCAATCATTATTTTTCTCAATTTCTAATGTTTGATCACATTGCCCAACCTATCTCCTATCAGCACATTGAACTATCCTTCCCTGTTCATCTCGACATTAAACGTTTAGATTTAGTTCATCCTCAAATTTCGGGTAATAAGTTTTTCAAATTAAAATACAATTTGCTTGCTGCAAAAGAACAAGGTTTATCAAGCATTTTGACTTTTGGTGGGGCTTACTCAAATCATATTGCTGCAACAGCTTATGCAGCTCATCTTTTTGGTTTAAAAAGTATAGGAATTATTCGTGGTGAAGAGTTAGCTAGTAAACCACTTAATCCCACCTTGGCAAAAGCTCAAAGTTTAGGAATGCAGCTACATTTTATCTCTCGCCATGAATATCGCTTACGAGATGATGCAAATTACCTTCAACAATTACAGCAACAATTTCCGCAGACCTATATCATTCCCGAAGGTGGTTCCAATGAACTGGCAGTTCAAGGTTGTCAGGAAATCCTCAGCCAATATGATTTAGAGCAATATGATGTGATTTGCTGTGCAGTCGGAACTGGCGGAACGATTTCAGGTCTGATTGAAAGAAGTGCAGCACATCAGAAAGTCTTAGGATTTTCGGCTTTAAAAGGTGATTTCTTACAACAAGAGATTAGGCAATGGACTAAAAAACAAAATTGGTCTTTGACAGATGTATACTGCTGGGGCGGTTATGCGAAAACCTCACCTGAACTATTCGCATTTATTGAAAATTTTGAAGAGCAATATACGGTCCCCCTTGAACCGATCTATACCGGAAAAATGATGTTTGGTCTGTTTGAACTTATAAAAAACAATTATTTTCCAGAGAATACTCGTATTTTGGCAATTCATTCCGGTGGTTTACAAGCTGATATTAGAAATAAACCTCACACATGACTCACCCGCTTTTAGAAGGCCTTATCCCTTACCTGTATAAATGTCCTTAGCATGAGTAAGTGCTGGCATGATAGTATATGCCCCTTTTTAATTTTCACGACTAATCGAGAACTTCTTATGTCTAACAGTCATGTCGATGTCATTGTCTTAGGTGCAGGTGCTTCTGGACTCATGTTGGCTGCACATGCTGCTAAACGGGGACGTTCGGTCTTAATTTTAGAAAAAGCCAATAAAATTGGTAAAAAGATTTTAATGTCAGGCGGTGGGAAATGTAACTTTACCAACCTCTATGTAGAACCTGAAAACTATATTTCTCATAATCCGCACTTTGTTATTTCTGCCCTATCACGCTATAGCAACTGGGACTTTATTGGTCTGGTCTGTGATTATGGAATTGCCTATGAAGAACGTAAACACGGGCAATTATTTACGCTAAACGGCGCTAAAGAAATTTTAGAGATGTTGGTAAGTGAGTGTAATAAAACAAACAATGTCGAAATCCAGACCCATTGTGAGGTTGGACAAGTCGATCCATTAGAACAAGGTGGTTTTTCAGTACACACAAATCAGGGCCGTTTTAGCTGTGAATCATTAGTGGTGGCTACAGGCGGATTATCCATCCCAACTTTAGGTGGCTCTGGTTTTGGCTATGAATTGGCACAAAAATTTGGACATACAGTTTTCCCAACCCGTGCTGGTTTAGTACCATTTACTTTTTCAGATCATATTAAAGAAGTCACTACACGCCTAAGTGGTAATGCTTTAGATGTGACTCTAACTAACTCAAAGAATAGCTTTACTGAAGCATTATTATTTACGCATCGTGGTTTGAGTGGTCCAAGTTCTTTACAGCTTTCAAACTATTGGAATACAGGTGAAAGTTTTAAAATCGACTTTTTCCCGAGCCAAGATTTAGCAACTTATTTAAAAGATAAAAAGAAAGCCCAACCTAAAGTTTTACTGCGTACTCTTCTAAACGAATTTACGGCAAAAAGTATTGTACAAGAATTACAACAACTTATATGGCCAGAGCAGAGCGAGACAGCCATTGGTAATATCAGTGATGCACAGCTAGAGCATATTGCCGAGCAGCTACATGGTTTTACTGTTAAACCATCAGGCACAGAAGGATATCGTACTGCTGAAGTTACCTTAGGTGGAATTGATACAACTGAAGTTTCATCTAAAACACTCGAAAGCAAAAAGCAGAAAGGACTATTCTTTATTGGAGAAGTACTTGATGTGACTGGCCACTTAGGAGGCTATAACTTCCAATGGGCTTGGTCTTCGGCTTATGCAGCTGCACAATATGTTTAAATGATGAATAAGCTAATTTGATGCTTTCGAATCATTGGATGATTTTTCAGAATCATGCTTATGGCTTGTTGTCTGTTTTGATGATTCGGATTTACTAAATACAAATTTATAAGCACTTGCTAAAAAACCAACGGTAATCCCAGCAATTACAACAGGTGCTAAAAAACGACCAGGTTTTTTCATCGTATTTTCCTCACTTATTTGTTTTTATAGCTGTCAAAGACAGAACGACCACTCAATATAGAGTGGTCGAACTTATCACAAAAATCAAAGATTTTTTGTACTGTTTATCTGAAAATTAGTTACACCTACTAAATTTCATCATTTTCGCCAGTAGAACCAAACGGTTTATTTACTGGTGGTTGTGATGGATTTACTTGTGCAGAATCAGCTGGTTTTGCATCAGATGAAACTGTTGTTGATGGTGCAGTCGTTGACGGAGTTGAAGCCGTAGACGGACTACCTGTTGTATTATTAGTAGTAGGCGGTTGATATAAAGGATTTGGTTGATTTGCCTCTTTCTTAGCTTTATCCAGTAAATCAGATAAAAGTCTTTCTGCTGGTTGACGACCACCCAAGCCAAATGCAAGAGCGAAAGCAACTGCAACTGCGCCTAGCGTTAAGCCGAATGCAAGGTTTACGATCGAATCGGCAATACCCATCGCTCTTAAACCGAGTGCAAGAACTAAACCAATAATCAAGACACGAACCAAACTACCTAACCAACGCGAACTATTATATTCACCGCGTTGAACTACGTTTGCCACAACATTTGCAAGCCAGAAACCAATCACCAAGATTACAGCGCCCAATAGAATGTTTGCACCGAAATGGATAAACATTGCGATTAGACCACTAATCTGATCGAAACCAAGACGGTCTGCAGCTTCAGAAACTGCAAACAACATGGTAAAGAACACGATTAGCCAACCAACGGCATTAGAAACTTTAGTTTGACCTAAAAAGCGTTGTACATCTAATTTTGCAGGAATTTCATCAACACCAGTTCCTGCAATTAACTCGGCAACCAAGCGACCAACAAAACGTGAAACAATATAAGCAACCAGTAAAATTAAACCAGCAGCAATAATGTTTGGAATAGCTTGTAAAATTTCATTGAGCATTGCTGTTGCTGGCTGAGAAATAGTCTCAATACCTAAAGCTTCAAATGCTACAATCAATGTCGTAATAATAATGATGGCAAAAACAAATGAACCTAAGAATTTGCCTACATTTGAATTTTTGAAAAGACCAATTTTTTCCGCTTGAGATTGCACACCTAAGCTATTAATTAATCCTTCAACAATACCGCGTACAATTTTTGCCAAGATATAACCAACAAAAACGATAACGCCAGCAATAAAGATATTTGGTAAGAATGCTACAGCATCATTTACCATATTTTGAACTGGAATCAGTAAGCCTGTTAATCCTAAGATTGAAAGAACAATCGGAAGGAAAAGTAACAATACAAGCCAGTAAAGAATTTCACCAATATTCTGGCTAATTCCCCCTACACCCACTTCGCTGCTTAACTTATCATCAAGTTGAGTTCGGGATAAAACATTGGTCACCCCCGCCCGCACCAGTCGAGCAACGATCCAGCCAATAAAGCCCACCACTACAGCAGCAATGATATTTGGTATATAGACGAGTACCTGATTAACCATGTTGCTAAATGGACCGCTCACTCCACTAATGTTGAGCACATTTAAAGCAGCAACAACGGCGAGAATCAGAATAAACCAGAATACGACTTTGGAGATCAGACCTTCTATATTGGGTGTACGTCCAGTCGCTGAAGATAATTTCGCATTGGTATTTACTTTTTGCAGAAGTTTTTTTACACCTGCCGCCACCAATAAAGCGATGATCCAGCCTACCAGTAAGATGACAATTGCAGCTAAAATAGGATGAAACTGATCCCAGTAATACATCGCATCAAACTGAGCGCCGCGAGGCCCATTAAAAAATTCATTCATATTGTTATGTCCTCAATTGTTATGTTCTTTTCAGTGTTATCACTAAATGAAAAACACCAGTTCGTTGTAAAAAATGACGATAAATGCGGTCTATGTCACCTTATGTTTTGAATATTTTTCAATCAACAACCTTCTGCATAAATACAACAAATTGATGCAAAAGATTGCAAAAAAAGCCTTCAGGTCACATCCTAAAGGCTTTTTATCACGATATACTGGTTAGCTTATTACCCTTCATAGGTCTTCAAATCAGAAGTACCACTAATGACTTGTGGTATGGTCTCATGTTGAAATGCGGCTTCCTCTTTTGGGGTTTTGCTGTGATCAGCAACCATATAAACCACAAGTGCGAGAAGAAAAAGCCCAACAATAATTAAAATATAAACTGGCAATCTTCTTTTTTTTGCAGTCTCTTCCGGACTCGTCACATGAGGCGGTTTTGAAAAATCATGCATCTTCTTTCCCCTCTTCTATTATCATTAACTTTATATTCATCATAACAATTTGATTTGTTGCATTGTGTGAAAAAGCATTATGAGAAGGTGTCTACGGTTGCAAAACTCTACTTTTAAAAATATTAATTTAGTATAAAATTTAGCCACTTTAATTATAACGTTTTAGAATCTAACTTCTCGATATTCAGAATCTTCGCTAAAGTCCGATTTGTAATACAATATGTTTTAGCCCTTACTTTTTATAAAATACGCTATAATAAGCCCCCTTGTTTTAAAGCTACTCAATTTTATGATGTATCGTCAGCAAAGCGTAACTCTTGATCTCGACACTGACGTCACACATCAATGTTATTTGCATCAGACAAGAGATGACCATCTCATTGGTATTATTGAATTTAATAAACCAAGTTATGAACTCAAATGGGGTGATCTTGAATATTTCCGTCGCCGCACCGAAGAGTTCTCGGTCATGCCATTTCCTGAATGCATTAATGCGATGATTGTTGATATTCGTAATATCAATGTATTTCTGGACAATGAAGTTCCAATTTTACCGTGGCGTTTACTCGAAGAAGATTGTCCTGTTCGCCTAGTTGTTCCTCAAGACCGCCTTGAACACTATGCGGGATTATTTGAACCAACATGGCTTTCAACAGATGTCGACAGCGCGATTGCAGAGATCCGTGAGTTTATGGATATGTTTGTCCATTAATAAACAAACATATCCATAAAATTTTTCTTAAAATATTTTACTTCCTGTTTTACCAGTAATTTTCTACCGCAATATTTCCTTCACCGCGACGATTCATTGTAAGACCACGGCGTTTTAGAGCCTCTTTCGTATCATCAACCATTTGTGGGTTTCCACAAAGCATGACATGACTTGATGCTGGGCTGAGTTCTAAGCCTGCTACTTTTTCTAGCTCACCATTTTCGATTAACACGGGTAAGCGTTCATGTAACGGTGCAGATGGATCTCGGGTAATAATAGGAATAAATTTAAAACCTAAATGTCCTTCCCCAAAAGTTTCAGCAATCTCTTGAATACGGTCAACATAAGCCAGCTCAGCCGCAGTACGAACACTGTAGACCAAGTTAATTTTCTGGTAATTAGACCAAGTTTCAAAGTCTTGTAGCATTGACAAAAATGGAGCCAAGCCTGTACCTGTTGCCAGTAACCACAGATCATGCGGTAAAGGCTGTTGATAGCGTGCCAACGTCAGGTAACCATATGGAATTTTTTCCAAATAAAGCTCATCACCGACTTTCAAATGCTGTAGATTCGAAGTGAAGGCACCGTCTGGTACTACAATTGAGAAAAACTCTAGCGTTTCATCAAACGGAGAAGACACCACCGAATACGCACGGACAACTAGCTCATCTCCTACCTTTAAACCAATACGCGCAAATTGGCCTGCCGTAAATTTAAAATGCGAAGGACGCGTCATGGTAAAACTGAAAAGTGTTGGGGTCCAACGATGAACAGATAAAACTTTTTCTACGCTAAATTTTTCAATTGACATGATTTCAACGTGGCATGAAATAGTGCGCTCATGTTAGCATGACAGCCGAAATAATGAATACTTTTAAACGTTAAGGCTTTTTAAACATGCGGATGACATTACGCCAGTTGGCTGTTTTTGTAGCAGTCGCCCAAGAAGGAACCGTTACTAAAGCCAGTGATGCGGTCAGACTGACGCAAAGTGCAGCAAGTATGGCTTTAGCCGATTTAGAAGACGGCTTAGGTGCTCCTTTATTTGATCGTTTAGGTAAGCGCTTGCAGCTAAATGATCTTGGACGTTTTCTGCTTCCCCAAGCATTAGAAATTTTAGGCCGCTGTGAAGCCTTTGAACAAGCAGCCAAGGGTGAGTTACAGAGTATTGACCTTCGTATCGGGGCTACTTTAACCATCAGTGATTATCTCATGCCAGATTTAATGGCTAACTTCTTGCAACGTCATCCACAAGCGCATTTACAACTTCAAGTTGGTAACACACGCCAAATGATTGAAGCTGTAAATCAGTTTCAGCTTGATTTAGCTTTAATTGAAGGGTCTTGTCACTTACCTCAACTCCAATGTATTCACTGGCGTGACGATGAGCTAGCAGTGTGCTGCTCACCTGACCACCCGTTAACACGTTTAAATCGCCCACTTACCCCTCAAGATTTTCATGACGTAGAATGGATCTTACGTGAAGAAGGTTCAGGTACTCGTGAAGTCTTTGATAATGCAATTTTGCAAGATTTACCAGATGCAAACATCCGTTTGACGCTTGGACATAACGAAGCGATCTTAAAAATAGTGGCTGGCGGTTTAGGAATGTCGTGTATTTCAAAGTTAGCGATTGAACCTTTAAGTGAAAAAGGTCAACTTGTTATTTTAGATACTCCATTTTGGCAACTTACCCGCCCTCTTTATATGCTAGTGCACCGCCAAAAATATCAAGGTCCGGGCCTTAAAGCATTTTTAAAATTTTGCGATGAAGATCAGGCTTAAAGCTTGATCTTCACATTCATTAGTGGCGGAAATTAGACAATAACTCACTTGTGATCGCTTTATTGTGATCAGCAATTTTAGTTTTCTTAGTCTTCGCAGGGTTAGGATCAATACGCTCAATTTTAATTGCTTTAAATTTTCCTCGATTATCTGCAGCAAGAAATCTCACTTTTTCATTTCTTTTCGGTTCACCTTCGGATGCAGGGAAATCAGAAATATGAAAGAAAATATCTCCTTCAGTCGTCGAAATAAAACCAAATCCTTTATCGGCGTTATATTGTTTTACCCTTCCAGTATAAAACTCTTGCTTCATGATTTTTCACCCTACTTTCCCAATGCAATTACTGTAGTAAATAAAAAGAGACTTTCATTTCCGCTCTTAAAATTTATACGGCTTAATGAAGTCTCTTTTTATTGTTATTTCAAAAATTAGTCTTTTTGAACACTACCAAAAATTTTGTCACCAGCATCGCCTAAACCTGGAACAATATAACCATGTTCATTTAAGCCATTGTCAATAGATGCAGTATAAAGCTGAATATCAGGATGTGCTGCCTCTACTTTCGCGATTCCTTCAGGTGCTGCAACTAACACCATAACACGGATATCTTTACATCCACTTGCCTTTAATACATCAATAGCAGCAACTAAAGAATTACCTGTTGCCAACATTGGATCAATAATCATGGCAATACGGTTAGCGACATCAGGAACTAACTTTTTATAGTAAGTACGTACTTCTAGAGTTGCTTCATCACGCTCAAGCCCTAACACACTTACTTTTGCACTTGGAATTAGGTTAAGCACACCATCAAGCATACCGATACCTGCACGCAAAATCGGTACAATCGTTATTTTTTTACCCGCGATACGCTGCGTAGTAACATTGCCAGCCCAACCTTCAATCTCACAATCCACAACTGGTAAGTCTTTCGTCGCTTCATATGTCAATAACATAGTCACTTCCTGAGCAAGCTCACGGAAATTCTTGGTACTGATGTCAGCACGACGTAATAAACCTAATTTATGACGAATAAGTGGGTGACGAATTTCTTGAATGGCCACAGATGTTACCTAAAAATATAAAAACGTATTTATTATAATCTTTTTTTAACTATCAATAAAAAAAAGCCTCCATATTTGGAGGCTTTTTTGTACACAAGAATTATTGTTGCTGAGAAAGCATGAAATGTAATGGAGATAAAATTTCTGCTTTTAATGCCAAATTAATCATTGGATCTGGATAAACACCCAAAATAATAACTAATGCAGCAGCAGCCAATACCATTAAACCACCCACTTTTTGTCCCCAATGTGCATCAGCATCAATACGAGGAGTTTCAGGTGGAGTCATATACATAACAACCATCACACGTAAGTAGTAATACAAACCAATACCACTACCCACAATAATCATTGCAGCTAAGAACCAGTGTTGAGTTGTTACAGCAGCCATAACAACCAAGAACTTACCAATGAAGCCTGCTGTTAATGGAATACCAGCCAAAGATAACATCATGACTGTTAATGTTGCTGTAAGTACTGGACGGCGCCAGAACAAACCACGGTAGTCTGCAAGGCTTTGCGCTTCATCTACGTTGTTATATGGGCTAGACATTAACGCTACTGCACCAAAAGCACCAATAGTCGTTAATACATAAGTCACCACATACACAGTTACGCTGCCCAAGCTTGCATATGTCATGCTGATTAAAGCAATTAACAAATAACCAAAGTGAGCAATAGATGAATAACCCAAAATACGCTTTAAGTTGACCTGACGAACAGCGAGCAAGTTACCGACTAAAATTGACAATACGGCAATGATTGTCAAAACAGTCACTAGCGAGTTCACCATGATTGCGCCAGAAGCAAGCAAATAACGTACGAACAAACCAATTGTTGCAACTTTAGCAGCAGTCGCCAAGAACGTTGCCATTGGAGCTGGTGCACCTGCATATACATCTGGTGTCCATTTATGGAACGGTGCAAGCGACAATTTGAATGCAACAGCAAAAATAATGAGTGCTAAACCTAATAACACCATTGGCTGTTTGATTGCACCAAATAAAGCTTGTACAGAGTCATAGAATGAAAGCGAACCAGTGTAAGCGTAGATATACGCCATACCCATCAACAACATTGCAGAAGCTGTTGCAGAAAGCACAAGATACTTAATCCCTGCTTCAAGCGACTGACTACGTTGATATGTATAAGCAAGTAAGCCGTATACAGGAATCGACATTAACTCAAGGCTAATGAAGAATGATGCATAGTGTGAACTTGCAACCATCAACATTGCACCTGCTACAGAAGCAAGTAACAGAAGATAGAGTTCTTCGCGGTTGTCTTTATAAGTCTCAATATATGCATGAGACAAAGTACAGCAAGCCAATGATGCAACTAAAATCATGAATTGATAGAACATAGTAAATGGATCAACCATAAACATGCCCATCACATTTGCCGGCACAAATTTACCGCCAAATAATTCTAACAAGATATAAAGTGCAGCAAGGTTTAAACCGACAACAGAGGTTGTTGCGATTAAATTATGGTTACGCTTAATTGAAATTAACAGCATGACGACGACTGCTGTCAAAGCAACAATCATCACCGGTGCTAAAGGCATAAGCGTAGAAAATGATACTGTGAAGTTCATGATTATTGGATCTCCACATGGTCAAGTTGAGTAGCTGTTTGCTGAACAGTTTCAACGACTTCTTGTACTGGTACATAACTATTGACCAACCACTGCATGCTTGAATGAGATACATCCAAGAATGTTTGTGGATAGATACCAAGCCAAACGAGACCAATCGCACAAATCATCAAAATACTAACTTCACGAGCAGATAAGTCTTTTAATGGACTAGTGTAGTGTTGCTTTTGTTCAGAGTTTGGTTCACCAAACAAAGCACGGTGAATCAAGATCAAGCCATACAAACCTGCAAATACAAGGCTGATAGAAGCAATGATCGTGAATACAGGATATTTATTAAATGAACCCATCAAAATCAGGAATTCACCAATAAAGTTACCTAAACCTGGCACACCAACAAGAGCTGCGACGAAGAACATTAAGAAGAACGGTAAATACTGGAGCTGACCACGAAGACCACCCATCAAACGTAAATCACGTGTATGTAAGCGCTCGTAGATTTGACCAGACATAATGAACAATGCAGCTGATGACAAACCATGTGCCAACATCATGATCATTAGACCTTGGAAGGTCAAAATATTACCTGCATAAATAGCAAGTAAAACGAAGCCCATATGTGAAATCGACGTATACGCAAGTAAACGTTTCATATCAGTTTGCTGGTAAGCACACCACGCGCCGTAGAAAATACCAATCAAACCGAAAATAATTGCAATATCTGCAAACTGTGCAGAAGCTGCCGGGAAGAATGGAATTACAAAACGAAGCAAACCGTACGCTGCTGTTTTAATCAAGATACCAGCCAAGTCTACAGAACCCGCTGTAGGTGCTTGAGCATGGGCATCCGGTAACCAGCCATGCAATGGGAAAACTGGTAACTTCACTGCAAAACCAATAAAGAAGCAGATCATGAAACCATACGCGAAGCCAGCAGGTAAACGATTCGCTACAGCTAATAAATAGTTGTAATCAAAACCGATCATACCCGTCATCATGTAACCATAAACCACAAGGCCAAGGATACCGATTAACATTACTAAACCAGCGATTTGCGTATATAAGAAGAACTTGGTTGCAGCGTAAACACGTGAGCGACCGTTTGAACCCTTATGACCCCATAACGCAATCAAGAAGTAGATTGGTACAAGCATCATCTCCCAGAAGAAGAAGAATAGGAACAAATCAATTGCCAAGAACACACCGATAACGCCCCCTAAACTCCATAACAAGTTTAAGTGGAAGAAACCAACATTCTTTTGGATTTCACCCCATGAACAACCAACAGCAAGTACACCAAGTAAAGCTGTTAATAACACCATGAGTAAAGACAAGCCATCCACTGCTAGATGAATGCCAATACCGAGAGATTGAATCCACGGTAAGTAAAACTCAGCTGTCCAAGTTGGGACTTTTGAGCCTAACTCGTAGCTATAAGTACCACTTTGCCAAAGTGCAAGACCTAAGCCCAACGTAATGAGCATACCAATTAAGGCGATCCAGCGTGGCAAAGTTTTGTCGAGTTTATCGACTAACCAACAAGTAAAACCTGCAATGAACGGAACAAGGATCAGCGCGGGTAAAATTAAATTGTTTTCCATTTTATTTCCCCACTACCTGAATAACGATCAAGATCATCAATAACACCACTACACCGAGTGACATGCTTGATGCGTATTCACGCAATGAACCTGTTTGACGTGAGCTTGTGAAACTGTTTCCGCCTTTAACAAGCGCAGGAAGAACAAGCCATAAGCTGTCAATCGGATCACGACCAAATAGTTTGGCGAAGAATAAATAAGGTTTAACAAAAACGATGTCATACAACGCATCAAAACCAAATGCAGTACGACAAATATGAGCTAAGCCAGCACCAAGACTTGTTTTTGCAAACGATTTTACTGCACCGTAAGCAAATGCAAATAGACCAATACCAACAGCTAAACCAACAAGCGCGATACCTACTGCTAAATGCTCTGCCCCATGCATGCCTTCAACAAATTGTTCAGCAACATGGAATTCAGGAATTTTTGCCGTATTCAAAATATTTGCTACTGGAGCTTTTAATGCAGCACCAACAAAAGTAGACAATACAGCCAAGATACCTAATGGAGCCCAGTAAGTAGCACCTTTAATCTCATGGTAATGTGTATTTTCTTTACCGAAGAATACAACCCAGATTAAACGGAAGGTATAGATTGAAGTCAGGAATGCACCTGCTACACCAGCCCAATATAAGCTGTTATATAAAGCAATCGATTGACCTTGTACCCAAACCTCACCGAGAATCGCGTCTTTAGAGAAGAAGCCGATTGTTAAGAATGGGATAGCTGCTAATGCACCGCCACCAATCGCAAAACATGCAAATAGGAATTTGTTTTTGTAGAACAAACCACCCATTTTGAAAATATTTTGTTCGTGATGGTAAGCAAGAATAACTGCACCAGAAGACAAGAATAATAATGCTTTGAAGAATGCGTGAGCCAACATGTGGAACAAGCCAGCTTGATACGCTTCTGCACCGACAGCCATAAACATATAACCAAGCTGACTCATAGTTGAGTAAGCCAAAATACGTTTGATGTCTGTTTGTACGAGAGCAGCAAAGCCTGCAACTAATAAAGTTACAGCACCTGTTACCGAAATGAATTGCATCACTTCAGGCGCAAGTTCAAATACACTGAATAGACGACAGCACAAGTACACACCAGCTGTTACCATTGTTGCTGCGTGGATTAATGCAGAAACAGGTGTAGGACCTGCCATCGCATCTGCTAACCATGTTTGCAATGGAATTTGTGCAGATTTACCAGCAGCACCCAAGAACAACATTAATGCAGTCCAGATAGTAAGTGACGAACTCTTCGTCATTACTTCTGCTGCGTGTTCAACGATGTACTGAGTATTAAGCGTACCAAATTGTTGGTAAAGCAAGAATAAAGCGATAAGTAAGAATACGTCACCTACACGGGTAACTGTAAATGCTTTGATCGCTGCCCAACCATTTGCAGGATTTGCATAATAGAAACCAATCAGCAAGTAAGAGCATAGACCTACGCCTTCCCAACCTAAGAATAACAACGCTAAGTTGTCACCCAACACAAGCAAAAGCATGCTTGCAACGAACAGGTTGAAATAAGAGAAGAAGCGCGCATACCCTTCTTCACCACGCATGTACCATGATGCAAAGATGTGGATTAGGAAACCAACACCCGTGATCATGCCCATCATGAGTAAAGATAAGCCATCTAAATGTAAGCTAATGCCAGGCGCGAAACCACCAACATTGAACCATGTCCAAAGATTTTGAACAAAAACTTGCTGGCCGCTACTGGTAAATGCCATACCAGCAATCAATGCAAATAATGCAGATAAACCTACAGAACCTACACCAATAATTGCTGCAACATTTTCAGAGAGCTTATCACGCCCAGCCGCCAATAAAATAAAACCGATTAGCGGAAATAATACTGTTAGATATAAATAACTCATCCGCGCATCTCACTAGCAGCATCCACATCCAAATGATGGAAGCGATGATAGAACTGAAGGACAATCGCAAGACCGATACACGCCTCTGCCGCAGCAAGGGTTAAAATCAGAATGAACATGACTTGTCCATCTGGTTGTGCCCATACGCTACCCGCAAGAACGAATGCTAACGCTGCAGCATTCATCATGATCTCAAGGCTCATTAACATAAATAAAAGGTTGCGTCGCACCATTACACCGTAAAAACCGAGTGCAAAAAGAATGGTTGCAACAATCAAACCATGTTCTAAAGGGATCTGGCCCATTATTCTTTTTCCTCTTCTGCACCTGGTTCACGTTTACCTAAGTGGTATGCTGCAACAAGGGCTGCTAGCAATAACATCGCGGCAACTTCAACCAACAATAAATAGTGTGTAAAGAGCGCTTGACCAACAACTTTTGGTCCAATTACTTGTGCTCCAAGTGGTGCAGAGATGGTTGTATATTCACCACCGAGCATCCAAACTAAAAGTAAGCCAAGTAAAAAGCTCATGAGTGCTGGATATGCCCAAGCATCTGAAGAAAGCCATTTACGTTCTTGTTCAACTGTGTGTTGCCCTAAGTTAAGCATCATCACAACGAATACGAACAAGACCATAATCGCACCAGCATAAACAATGATTTCGAGGGCGCCAGCAAACGGCGCACCTACGATCATGAAAATACCAGCAACAGCAAGCAATGAAACAATCAGACTAAGCAATGCATGTACAGGGTTCGTGTTAGTCACTACACGAACCGTAGAAACGATGGCCACGAGCGCCATCAAATAAAACGGCCACATCATGGTAATAGACTCCGTACATCGATTGGTGCACTTTCTTTTTGTGCTTGACCTTTCTCTTTACCGTTAATTGCCATACCAGTTACACGGTAGAAGTTGTAGTCTGGGTATTTACCTGGACCTGAAATGAGCAAGTTTTCTTTCTCATATACGAGGTCTTGACGTACGTATTCGCCCAACTCGAAATCTGGAGTTAGCTGAATCGCTGTAGTTGGACATGCTTCTTCACACATACCGCAGAAGATACAACGAGAGAAGTTGATACGGAAAAATTCCGGATACCAACGTCCGTCTTCTTTTTCAGCTTTTTGCAGTGAAATACAGCCAACCGGACATGCAACCGCACAAAGGTTACATGCCACACAACGCTCTTCCCCATCTGGGTCACGTGTCAAGATAATACGACCACGATAGCGAGGTGGTACAATTTCCTCTGCTGGTACTTCTGGATAAAGAATTGTGTCACGTTTACGGAAACCATGGGTAAATACCATGAATAACGTCCGAACGATTGACCCAACTCCAGCTAGAATTTTATACATTTTGTACTCCCTGCTGTCTTAGGCCTGATTCATCAGAATCACAGCACCAGTTACCAATAGGTTAACCAACGCCAGCGGCAAACAAATTTTCCAACCGAAGTTCATGACTTGGTCGTAACGTGGACGCATTAAAGAACCACGTGCCAATACAAACATCATTACGAAGAATGCTGTTTTAATCACAAACCAGAACACTGGTGGAACAAATGGAATTTCTAAATTGAATGGAGCTAACCAGCCACCAAAGAATAAAGTCACGATCAATGCAGAGATAAGTACAACGTTTACATATTCAGCAACGAAGAACATACCCCATTTCATACCGCCATATTCAACATGGTAACCTTCGGCCAATTCTTGTTCTGCTTCAGGTTGGTCAAATGGGTGACGGTGAGTTACCGCAACACCTGCAACAACGAAAATCAAGAAACCTAAGAACTGTGGAATGATGAACCAAACATCACGTTGGGCTTCAACAATTTCACGAAGGTTAAATGAACCAGCGATTGCAACCACACCCATTAGCGAGATACCCAAGAACACTTCATAAGAAATTGTTTGAGCAGCTGAACGCAAACCACCAAGTAATGAATATTTGTTATTTGATGACCAACCACCGAATAACACTGCATAAACCGCAATACCAGCCATTGCCATAAAGAACAACAAACCGATGCTCATGTCCGCAACACCCAATGCAGGGCTTACAGGAATAACCATGAACGAAAGCACCGCAGTTGCCATCGCAACTGCCGGAGCTAAACGGAAAGTTAATTTATCAGCAAATTTTGGTGTCCAGTCTTCTTTGAACATGATCTTAAGCATGTCGGCAACGATCTGGAACATACCACCAGGACCAACACGGTTTGGACCATAACGGTCTTGCCACCAAGCAAGCAAACGACGCTCAATGAAAGACATCAACGCTGCAACAAGAACAACAACAAGCAAAATCACAACTGCTTGAACCACAGCGTAAGCAATTGGCCAGTTCTCAGCCCAAAGTGGCGTTTGACGTATAATTTCTTGATTCATGAATTACACTCCTAATGCCACTGAAACAGGTTCAGCTAAAGATACTGTCGGAGCTAAACCAACTGGGTAACCAATATAACCTGTAGGTAAATATTCGATTACTTGTACAGGTAAGCTCACAGTTGTTTCGCCTGCTTTTACTGTAATACGTTGGCCTTCTTGTAGATTCAAACGTGTTGCGTCTTGTTCGCCCACAGCAAATACAGCTTCAGGAATACGAGTTTCCATTGCAGGTGTTTTAATTGTGAATTCACCAGAACCAAAGATATGGTGCATTGGTACAAGACGGAAGCTTTCAGGATTTGCAACTACAGCTGTTGGAGCAACATAGCTACGTGCTGGACGTTTTGCTAAACGGTCGAATAAACGAACGCCTGAATCACCACCTTTTAAGTGACCACCCACTTCATCTTGGTATTTGTTCCAAGATTGTGGAGAGTTCCAACCCGGCGCCCACGCAAATGGTACAAGCGAAGAAGCTTTTTGCGGGCCTACATAACCTTCCATAGAGAATGTTAATGCTGAGTCTGGATCTGTTGGTTGCTTCGGTTCATGAACCGATAAAGGTGCACGCATTGCTGTACGACCAGAATAACGACGTGGTTCACGAGCAATTTTCAAACCATGTACACGGTAGCCAGCGTCTGGCGCAACGTCTTGAATTGCCTCAAGTACCGGTACGTTCTTCACGATTGTTTCGATTACATCGTCAAGTACTGTCCAATCAATTGGCTTGCCTTTAAGGCCAGTTTCAATGGCATGCAACCAACGCCAAGATTCTTTAATCGCGTATTCAGGTTTGTAGTAGCTTGGATCGTAAACTTGGTAGAAGCGTTGTGCACGTCCTTCTTGGCTTACGACAGTACCATCACCTTCGGCAAAGCTTGCTGCTGAAAGTACAATATCAGCCTGTTTCACAGTTTCAGTTTCACTGTGGTCAAGCACGATTACTGTTTCAGCTTTATCAAGTGCTGCTTTAACTTGAGCGGCCGGTAAACGACGGAATAAGTCATTTTCAACAATAACAAGTGTGTCGTAGTCTTGAGCAAATGCTTGTTCAAGGCTTAAGCCACCCAATAATGCCAAGCCCATAGAGTTCACTTCAGGAACAACAAGGCTTAAACCAGCTTTTGAGCCAAGGTTTTGCGTTAACTCTGCTGCTGCTTCCATAATTGAAGCATCTTGCAAGCTCGTACCCGCAATAATTAACGGTTTGTTTGCTGCTTTTAAAGTGTCGGCAATAGTTTGAGCAAATGCTTTTGCATCGTCATCTAAACCATTAACTGTTTCACCTTTAACTGCCGCAGCAACTGCAAAACCTAAACGCGCAATGTCATTTGGAGATGCAACAACTTCACCAGTCGCAACATCCGCAAGGCGAGTTTGAGTTGCAGCTAAGATATAGATCGGAGATTTCGCTTCCTGACCAATACGTTGTACAGGCTCAGCCAACCAGTCCGGTGTACGTGTTTTTGCAGCCATTTCGCGAGCTTTATTTTTTGCAGCTTGACGAACTGACAATGCCATACGTGGAGCAGTTTGAGTTAAATCTTCACCCAAAATTAATACTGCATCGTAGCTTTCAATTTCACGCATGTTCGGGTTGTAAATACCCTCTGTTTGCATGATTGAAGCAGCAAGTTCAACGAGGCTTTGCTCTTTTTGTGCAACACCTGTTGAGTAGTTTGCTTGGCCCACTAGTTCACGCAATGCGTAATTTGATTCTAAGCTTGCACGTGGCGAACCGATACCTAGAACTTTTTTACCTTCAAGTTTCGCAATTGTTTGGTCCAACGCTTGGTCAACAGAAACAGTAGCTACTGTTTCGCCATTACGGAATTGAGGTTGACGTGGACGATCTGCACGGTTTACATAACCTGTGCCAAAACGGCCTTTGTCACAAAGGAAGTATTGGTTAACCGAACCATTGAAACGGTTTTCTACACGACGGATTTCGCCATAACGCTCACCTGGAGAGATGTTACAACCTGAAGAACAGCCATGACACACGCTTGGTGCATATTGCATATCCCATTTACGGTTATAGCGCTCTGAATGAGTCTTATCGGTAAATACACCAGTTGGACATACTTCAGTCAAGTTACCAGAGAATTCAGACTCTAAAGTACCTGATTCTGGACGACCAAAGTAAACACGTGATGCATTAGCATATACACCAAAGTCTGTACCGCCTGCATAATCCTTGTAGTAACGAACACAACGGTAACAAGCAATACAACGGTTCATTTCATGTGCAATGAATGAGCCTAGTTCTTGGTTGTAATGTGTACGCTTAGTAAAACGATAGCGACGACGGTCGTGACCTGTCATTACAGTCATATCTTGTAAGTGACAGTGACCACCCTCTTCACACACTGGACAGTCGTGTGGGTGGTTGGTCATTAAGAACTCAACAATAGATTCACGGAAATCTACTGCTTCTTTGTCTTCAATCGAAATATAGGTATTGTCAGATGCTGGTGTCATACATGACATCACAAGACGTCCGCGCGTATCTTCAGGATTTGCATACTGAGTTACGGCACATTGACGACATGAACCAACAGAACCTAAGGATGGGTGCCAACAAAAATACGGAATATCAATGCCAAGGGATAAACATGCTTGTAGCAAGTTTTCTGATCCATTGACTTCGTACGATTTTCCATCGACATGAATTGTAGCCATAGTCGAATCCCTTAAGCTTGTTCTACGTTGCTAGTTTGCACGACAGGACGATCAGTCACTTTCGCTTCAAACTCGCTACGGAAATGTTTGAGTGCGCCCATAAGCGGCTCCATCGCACCTGGTGCGTGGGCACAGAAAGTTTTACCAATCCACAATTTACGAGTAAGTTCTTGTAAGTGGTCGATATCCTCTTTCTTACCTTCACCTGTCTCAAGTGCTTTAAGCGCTTTAACAGCCCATGGCAAACCATCACGGCAAGGTGTACACCAGCCACATGATTCACGCGCAAAGAATTCTTCCAGATTACGGGTCAACGACACCATACATTGGGTCTCGTCTACCACCATTAATAAACATGTTCCTAAACGAGAACCTGCTTTCATAATGGTTTCAGCATCCATTGGTAAATCAATGGTATCCGCCGGTAAAAAGTCAGTAGACGCACCGCCTGGTAACCATGCTTTAAGCTTCAAGCCATCACGCATACCACCAGCATGTTCTTCGATTACTTCACGTGCAGTCGTACCAAATGGTAGTTCCCAAAGACCAGGGAATTTTACTTTACCTGACGCACCATAAATCTTTGTGCCCGGATCTTTTGATTTACCTGCTGATAAACCGATATACCATTCTGGGCCACGAAGCATGATTGCTGGCAAGTTGTTATAAGTCTCAACGTTGTTCACAATCGTTGGACGACCCCATGCACCAGCAACTTGCGGGAATGGTGGTTTAGTACGTGGGTTAGCACGGCGACCTTCAAGTGAGTTAATCAATGCAGTTTCTTCACCACAAATATAACGACCTGCACCGGTGTGCACGTGTAACTCGAAGTTCCAGCCAGAACCTAAAATGTTGTCACCTAAGTAACCTTTAGCGCGGATTTGCTCAAGCGCTTCATTTAGGTATTGTGCAGCCTCGATATATTCACCACGAATAAAGATATAACCTTGAGTTGCTTCTAGGGTATAACCTGCAATCAACATACCTTCGATCAATTGGTGAGGAAGTTTTTCCATCAACAAACGGTCTTTAAAGGTACCTGGTTCCATCTCATCGGCGTTACAGATCAAGTAACGTGGACCGCCATCATTTGGCGCCATAAGAGACCATTTGATCCCTGCAGGGAAGCCTGCACCACCACGACCTTTTACAGTTGCAGCTTTAATGACTTCAAGCACTTCAGCAGGTTTCATACCTAATGCTTTTTTAAAGCCGGCATAACCTTCAAGTGCTTCGTAATCGTCAGCACTACGTACCGATTCTTGTTTGCTTAAACGCCAAGTCAGTGGATGAGTTTCCGGATTACCGTCGCCATAAATTGGTTTTGGTTCAGTATTCATACATACTTCTCCAATAACTGTTTGATTGATGTCACTTCTACTAAACCGTGAGTATCTTCATCAATCATTAACGTTGGGCCTTTGTCACAGTTGCCTAGACAGCAAATTGGAAGCAGCGTAAAACGACCATCTTGTGTCGTTTGACCAAACTGAATACCTAATTCGCGCTGGAATGCTTCAGCAAGTGTTTCAGCACCCATCAAGAAGCAAGCAATTGAGTCACAAAGCAAAATTACGTGGCGACCTACAGGTTGGCGATAGATACGGTTGTAGAACGTTGCTACACCTTCCAAGTCTGCAACACTAATCGTCAATAATTGTGCGATGGCGTTCATTTGAGCATCATCTACCCAGCCATTACGGCGCTGTACGCACTTTAATGCATCTAAAGAAGCTGCTCGTGGGTATGGATAGTGACCAATGTGATGTTCAATTTCGTGGATTTCTTCAGCAGTCAAAATCCCTTCAACATTCACACGTGGTTTTTTATCAGTCAGAATCATCATTTTGCGTTACCTCTTAGCGATCCACGTCAGCCATAACCACGTCAATGGTCGCCAGATAAATGATTAAGTCAGATACTAAACTGCCGTTAATCACTGAAGGAATTTGCTGTAAGTGAGTAAACGTCGGTGTACGGATACGAGTACGATAACTCATCGTTGCCTTATCCGAAGTCAAGTAATAAGTACTTGCACCTTTCACAACTTCAGTCATGAATGACGCTTCACCAGCAGGCATGACAGGACCCCATGACACGCTCAAGAAGTGCGTAATCAAAGTTTCAATATCTTGTAACGTCTTATCTTTTGGTGGTGGAACAGCCAATGGGTGATCCGCTTTATATGGACCAGAAGGCATGTTATCCAAACACTGTTTGATAATTTTGAGTGACTGTTCAATTTCACGGAAGTGAACAAGTACACGAGCGTACGCATCGCCTTCATACTCAACCGGAACTTCGAAGTCGAAGTTTTCATAGCCACTGTATGGACGATATTTACGAACGTCGAAATCAATACCTGTTGCACGTAAACCAGTACCGGTTACACCCCATGCAAGTGCAGATTTGGCATCGTATTGAGCAACATTACGTGTACGACCAATAAACACAGAGTTTTTAAATGCAGCTGTGTAGTATTCATTCAAACGTTTTGGCATCCAATCTAGCAACTCTTTAACAAGTTTTTGCCAGTTGTTTGGAAGGTCATGTGCTGTACCACCAATACGGAACCATGCCGGGTGCATACGGTAACCCGTAATTGCTTCAACGATGTCGTATACTTTTTGACGGTCTGCGAACATATAGAATACTGGTGTCATACCACCGGCATCCTGAATTGCCGTACCACAGTAAAGTAAATGGTTATTAATACGGAACAATTCGTTCAACATGACACGAATCACTTGTGCACGCTCAGGAACTTTGATTCCAGCAAGCTGTTCAACAGCCATGACATATGGCATGTTTTGCGCACAACCACCCAAGTAGTCAACACGGTCAGTATAAGGAATGAAAGAGTGCCATGTTTGACGCTCAGCCATCTTTTCCACACCGCGGTGGTGATAACCGATATCAGGAACACAGTCCTTCACTTCTTCACCGTCTAACTGCAATACAATACGGAATGCACCGTGCGCAGATGGATGGTTAGGACCCAAGTTCAAGAACATGAAGTCTTCGTCAGCGTTACCACGCTTAAGACCCCAGTCTTCTGGTACAAAGCGTAAGTGTTCCTGTTCGAAATCTTGCTTCGCTTTGTCTTGCATGTACGGCGTATATTCTGTCGCACGTGCTGAATATTCTTTACGAAGCGGGTGCCCTTCCCAATAAGTTGGTAACAAGATACGACGAAGCATTGGATGCCCTTCGAAATTGATACCGAACATATCGTAAGCTTCACGTTCATACCAGTTGGCATTTGGCCAGATATTTGTCGCTGTCGGGAGGTTAAGATCGTTTTCGTTCAAGGCAACCTTGATACGAATGTCACTATTACGCTCAAGCGATAATAAATGATAGAACACAGTGAAGTCAGATGCTGGCAAACCATCACGATGTTGGCGTAAACGCTCATCCATCGCTGATAAGTCAAACAGCATTACATAAGGACGTTCCACTTTACGCAGGAACATGAGGACTTCTTGCACGCGTGCGCGCTCAACCCAGACTGTTGGAAACTCTTCAAAAGTCGCCTGCACATAGAAATTCTCACCAAATTTGGTTTTGAGCTCTTCTACGATTGCAAATGCTGGGCGTGAATCAACTGGTGTTGATTCTGGCATAGCAATGTCAGTTTCAGCCATTGGCTTGGCTTCCTATTTAATACAAATTCTGTCAATTTTCTCGATGAACATATCGGTTAGATATGTCAAAACACCGTCAAAAAATTATTTAATCTCATCCATAGAGCGTAAGTTTTTAACGGCAATACGCTGCGCATTCTTACGATCACGTTCTGGCATCATCTTTGGCTTATACACTGGCTGAAGATCATCACCAATCACGGCAGAAAGCGGGCGTCGCTCTAATTGAATCTGGTCTTGTAAAAGCATTAATGCTTGGATTAATGCTTCAGGACGAGGCGGACAACCTGGGACGTACACGTCAACAGGAATAATTTTGTCTACACCTTGTACTACTGAATAGATGTCGTACATACCTCCAGAGTTTGCACAAGCACCCATTGAAATAACCCATTTAGGCTCTAACATTTGTTCATACAAACGTTGGATAACCGGAGCCATTTTTACAAAGCAGGTACCTGCAACAATCATCAAGTCAGCCTGACGAGGTGAAGCACGAATAACCTCTGCACCGAAACGGGACAAGTCATGCACGCCTGTTAAGGTCGTTGCATATTCAACGTAACAACATGAGGTACCAAAGTTAAATGGCCACAAAGAGTTTTTACGTCCCCAGTTTACTGCTGTATGCAAGACATCCTCTAAACGAGTCATGAATACGTTTTTATTCACTTCCTCTTCAAGTGGATCTGTCACAATTTGACGATCTTGCAATGGATATTGATCAGCATCCGGATTCGCGCGGGTCAGAGTATATTTCATCCCGACTTACTCCTTTTCAGATGACAATGCAGGTGTAGTTTTTGACTTAACACGACCTGATGATTGGGCTGGAATCTGGCCTGTAGGGTCAGTTACGAGCTCTTCAATAGAGTTAAAGCGTGTAATTTCAGCAATGTTCATTGTTGGTGAACCGACTTTAATCTTCTCACCTGCTAATTTACGGCGATCTGCCGGTGCCCAACTTAAAGCACCTACAGAGAAGGCATAAACAAGCGCAATTAATAGGTCAACGACAAAGATTACGACAGTGGTATAACCCAACCATCCTACTTCACGCACAGAAGTAGACCATGCATAGAGGTAAAGTGCCTCTAAGTCGAAAACAACGAAGAAAATTGCAACTAGATAGAACTTTGCAGACAGGCGAATGCGAGCGCCACCAGCACTCACGACACCTGATTCAAACTGCTCTTGCTTAGCACGTCCCCACGATTTCCCCCCGAGGAGTAAGGGAACTGTGAGCATAAAGACGCAAAGAAATGTAACGCCGATCACGAAGGCGATAATCGCCCAGTCGTATGGAGTAATGGCACTCATGCGGGGATAACTCCTGGCAGGCCTATTATTTAACAAAGAATGTATGTATTGGCCTTCAAATACACCAAACACAAAATTAATCCCGCCAATTGTACCTGATTTCTAATTTCCCTTGCTAGTTGAAGCGTCTTAGTCTTTTGGATGATTTTCCAATCAAAAGTAATCATCTATGTCTTGTAGAGGGGGTTTCACCGCTTATAATCGGTTTATTTGATAGTTTTCGCACTTGTAATGATTTTTTTCATTTTCTGATTTTTAATATTATTTGCACAATTGCTCAATCGGTCAAATTAAACACCTTACTTTTTTATAATATTAATCGGTTTTTTATTGTATTCATCTTCCCCTCTGAATTATGATGAATGTTTAATCATGCATTAATATTTTATTACTCTTGGATAAGAGTATTTATCATTAAGGGCAGCTGATGCCATACTCACTTCGTGAATTTTCATTTTCTACCTCCCTGAAATTTGTTCTCTTATTTACCATCATTATTACGTTATGTTGCTTTATTGGAATTGCATCTCGTCCTCTTAGTTTTCTTGCTTTTTTCTGGCCTGCTAACTCGGTATTTCTAGGCCTATTGCTTCGATTTCCACAAACACGCCAAATAGGTAGTTTTGCCGGTGCTTTTACCGGTTACATGATTGCCGATTTAGTTAATGGGACACCCCTTTTTCTCACCCTTATTTTAACGATATCCAACTACCTGTATGTAGTAACGACATTAGCACTCGCAATATTGTTTAATCGCCATATAAAAGCAGCTTATCAAGGCTATTCTTATTTACTCTTATTCGCACTATGCGGGATTGGCAGCATAACCGGTGCTTTGTTTGCAGCAACTTTTGTGCCTATGTTTAACACCAAATTTATGATTGGTAGTTTTTGGGCCGAATTTGGTTATTGGGTTACATCAGAGCTTCAAAATGCCTTATTGTTGTTGCCCATTATTTTAAACATCCCCCCTTACCTTAAAATAAAAAACCACCTTAAGGGTAATCGTATATATATCAAAGCGATTGATTTTTTGCCTTTATTCGCTGTTTTAATTTCGATAGGAGTGAGTTATTACGACTCGGGTCCAGGTTCCCTACTCTACCCCATCGCCGCATTAATCTGGTGCGCTATCCGCTATAAACCGATTATTGTTGCTCTCATTACATCCTTTACCAGTGCATATATTATTTATCATGTCTCAGGGCATTATTTATTACTGTATCCGCAAGACTATTTAAGCAATAACATTTCTATACGTATAGGGCTAATCATGATGACGGTTGCGCCACTTACCGTTTCCAGTATTAGCGCACTCCATTCTGAATTAATTCAGAAGTTACAACATGCAATTGCCCATGATGAACTCACCTCGAGTTTAACTCGACGCCAATTTTTACAGTCAGTCCGCCTACTCCAAGAAAAAGTACAAAAGGAAAATAAGACCTCTGCATTTTTTATGTTGGACGTCGATCATTTTAAAAAAGTGAATGATAGTTATGGCCACTTAATTGGGGATAGAGCCTTACAGACCTGTGTAACGACCATACAAAATATTTTACACCCTCATGACTTACTAGGACGTTTTGGTGGAGAAGAATTCGCAATTTTTATTCCGGATACCACCAGAGAGGCTGCCTTTGAACTCGCGGAAAGAATACGCATTCAAATTAGTCAGCAACCGATTTATGTATATGGCAAATTACCCATCTTTGTGCAGGTAAGTATTGGTATTAGCTTATATTCTCCAAGCTATCACCGTTCTATTGAAAGTTTGTTTAAAGAAGCAGACGATGCACTCTATCAAGCAAAGCGTCAAGGGCGTAATAGAGTTTTTATTTCTTTGTAATATTTCCAAGTCATCATCTAGTGTAATGAATTTTATACAATATCTTCTGTTTTGCCATGTATGCTAATAACAGATAATAAGGAGAAAAATGCATGAATCTAGAATATACGCATAAACCAGACTATTACTTGTTTGCACAATTACTGGTGCGACATATAGAAAGCTATATTCATAAACACCCAGATGCAGATAATGCCATTTTTGACTTGCGAGATGTCTATGAAATTTTTAGGCAAGATTTCGCATCAACCACAACAAATCTAGAAGGCATTTTACATATTGCAGACTCATATAGAGTTGAGACTTTGAATGGGGATCAGCCTCTTATTCAAAAATATCAAATTGATGCTAAAAATAATTCGCTCTTGATTGACTTTAATACAGATGCACTCAATAGCCTGAGAAGCGGCAAACCTATTTTGGAACCTGATGCAACTCAGTTATAAATGAACCAATAAAAAAAGCACCTTATGCAGGTGCTTTTTTATTGGTCTTTAATGGCGGTTGTTTAAAGCGATGTGCTGGCCAAGTCATAATAAAGCGTGCGCCTCCCAAGCTTGGGCTTTCATCTACTTTAATTTCACCACCAAACCAGTAAGCAATACGACTTACAATCGAAAGTCCTAAACCATAACCACCAGATGCGCGTGTACGACTGTCATCTAAACGGGCAAAGGCTTCGAATACACGTTTGCGGTCTTGCTCAGGAATACCCGGTCCGTCGTCTTCAACACAGACAAAAGCCATGCCATCACTATGAATACCACCCGTAATCCGAACTTTGTTATCACAATAACGAACTGCATTACCTACCAGATTTTGCACGACACGATGAAGGTAACGACGCTCTGCATCTACTTTCACATATAAAGGCGGTGGAATAAGTTCAATTTCTTTCTGTGTTTTTAAAGCCTCAGTTTCAACTGCAACCTGATCCAACACTTCAAAAAGTACAATTTCTGCAAAGTCTAATGAAGGTGTACCCTGCTCTAGTTTTGCATAAGTCATAATTTCATCAATTAAGGTATTGAGTGCTTCAATATCTTTATCAATCATGTCGACCTGATGCATACGATGATTGTAATCATCTTCTTCGGCTAACATTTCTGTACCAAAGCGAATACGTGCCACAGGCGTTCTCAGCTCATGAGATACCGCTCTCATTAACTCACGTTGAGCCTCAATCAAACGCTGAATATGGTCAGACATATTGTTATAACTTGAAGCCAAGTTTGCCATTTCATCGCTTCCTTCAATAGGAACACGCAGTGACAAATCACCCGATTTCATACGGTTTAATGCATAACGCACCTGACGGATTTTGCGCTCTAACGGCAAAATCAAACCGTAAACACCTAGACTTAATAAGAATAAGCTAAATAAGGTAATACCCGCCGAAAGCTGTAAAGGCATCCAGTTAAACATTGGAACCGGACCCAGCACTAACACCTGCACAGGATGATTCGGTATTGGAGACACAATCGAAATGGTTGTACCGCGCACTGTTGCACTATCTTTGTACAACATGACACTTTGGTCTTGGCGCAAACGTCCAATCTGTTCAGAATCCAGATTTACATCTTGAATGTTTTGAATATTGATCGGATATGAGAAATGCTTTTGAATCTTGGCAAGATATTCTTGTTCCTGCCCCGGATAAAACATTAAATAGTCGAGCACAAAAATAGGAAGAGCCTTCATTTGGCGTTCAGTGATTTTGTCGACTTTTATAGATAAGTAATGTTGTGGGTCGTCACGTAAGCCAATAATGACATATGCAATGCTATTGCTTGCATCGTAACGAACTACAGATTTTTGTGCTTCTATCCGCTTTTTCTCGGTCCGAGACAGCTCAACCTTACTTGCATCGGTATAATAAATTGGAAGTTCGAGCAAATCAGATGCGTCAGAAATCCAATCTATTTTTTGCTGCTTCCCAGGTTGTCGAGCGACTCCTTCACTAATGACATAAGAAATACCATCAGTTAAAGATTCTCGGTATTCTTGTGCGCGTTGGTAGTTGATAATTTGTACCAGTAAATACCCAAAAACAGCTACCAAAACAACAAGAATTACCAGCCCCGCATATATTCGCAGGAATATACTGTGTTTAAACACTCGACCAACCTTATAGGAAGTTTAATCAGATTTTACAATCCATTGGTTTCTTTAACAAACAAGTAACCTTTACTACGTACAGTTTTAATACGTTTTGGATTTTCAGGATCATCGCCAATTTTTGGACGAATACGTGAAATACGTACGTCAATTGAACGGTCTTGACCATCGTATTCGATACCACGTAAACGTTCGAAGATATCTTCACGCGATAAAATACGGCCAGCGTTTGATGCAAGCAACCATAACAAGTCATATTCAGCACTTGTAAAGTCAACAAGCTCACCATTCAACGTTACCGAACGGCCACCATTGTCGATGACGAGGTCGTCAAACTCAATACGTTGAGCAACTTCATCTTCAACAGTTTTATCCGTACGGCGTAACAAAGCACGAATACGCGCTAATAATACACGTGGTTGAACTGGTTTCGCGACATAATCGTCTGCACCCATTTCCAAACCAAGTACGTGATCCATATCTTCAGTACGTGCAGTCAACATTAAGATTGGTTGATGATAGTGTGGGCGAACTTCACGACAAACGGTTAAACCATCTGCACCCGGCAACATGACATCCAAGACCACAAGATCCGGTTGCTCACTAATAATACGACGAATTGCACGGTTACCATCGGTTTCTACACCAACTTCCAAACCGTTACGGATTAAATATTCTTGAGTTAATCGCGCTAAACGCTCGTCGTCTTCAACGATCAGAATCTTTGGTAACTTTTCTTCTTGGCTCATATCATTGCCCCTATAAATCTCATTACATGTATCTTAAAAATCTTGCAGATACATTCGTTTATCATTTGCAATATACACACGTTTACATTGTAAACAAGTAGGCGTTCACCAAACTGATACATGACAACCATGTTTTGTTGCATTTTATTAATCTTTGAATTTTCAGGTATTTTTATTATCTGTTTATTGTTCTTAAATGTCATAATCTATTCATATTTCCTATGTATGAATATTAAACAAATTATTTCTTCACTAAATTTAAATTCACTCAAGTGTTTGTTTTTCGAGTTATCCACAAAGTTATCTATAAGTGTTTTTTCACAGCTTTGGTATGCTATCTCCCGACAAATCATACAGATAAAAAATTACTAAAAAGTCAAGATTGATCTACCGTAAAAAATCCCGTATCTTGTGTTGAAAATAAACTTTAACTACTAAGTCTTGTGTTTATCCCTCAAATATCGTGGCATGTTTTTTGCTCGGTTCAAACGGTCTATGAACATAACAAAAGTGACAATGGAGCTATGCTGGCATGAGCGTAATTACTTCGACTCCCGGTCAAATTCAGGTGATTAAACGCACCGGAGATGTTGCTGCATTTGATGCAGAGAAAATTTCTGTTGCGATTGGTAAAGCTTTTCTTGCTGTGGAAGGTCAACAAAGTGCGGATTCGAGCCGTATTCACGACCGTATTACCCAACTGACGGAAATGGTACTGAACACTTTCACTCGCCGTTTACCTTCTGGCGGTACCATTCATATTGAAGAGATTCAAGATCAAGTTGAACTTGCACTGATGCGTACTGGGGAGCACAAAGTCGCTCGTGCTTACGTTATCTATCGCGATCAACGCGCAAGTGCCCGTAAAGACACAAATTCTAATCATCACCCTACCTTGCAAGTTACCGATGCAAACGGTCAGCTTCAACCACTTGATTTAAGTGCACTGCAAGCAACTGTAAATCGAGCTGCTGAAGGCTTAGAAGGTATTGATGTTCAAGCAATTATCGATGAAACCGTTAAAAACTTATATAACGGCGTAAAAGAAAGCGATATTGCTACCACCATGATGATGGCAACACGTACACGTATTGAACAAGAACCTAACTATACATACGTAACTGCACGTTTGCTTCGTGATGAGTTGGTCAGCACTGGCTTAGCATTCTTAGGTTTACCAGCCGATACAGCTGAAAACAATGCACTTGAAGCATTCTTGAAAAAAGGTGTAGAGCTTGATTTGCTTTCACCGGACTTGCTTAAGTTCGATCTAGAAAAACTAGCAGCGGCAATTCAACCGGAACGTTCTAACCAGTTTACCTACTTAGGTTTACAAACTCTATTTGACCGTTACTTCATCCATTCAAATGGCGTTCGCTTTGAATTACCACAATTATTCTTCATGCGTGTGTCAATGGGTCTTGCACTTAATGAGCAAGACAAAGAAGAGCGTGCAATCGAGTTCTATAATTTGTTGTCTAGCTTTGACTACATGGCATCTACGCCTACCCTGTTTAACTCAGGTACATTACGTCCACAGCTTTCAAGCTGTTACTTAACAACGATTGGTGATGACCTTTATGACATTTATGGTGCAATGCGTGACAACGCGATGCTCTCTAAATGGGCAGGTGGTTTAGGTAATGACTGGACACCTGTACGTGCCTTGAACTCTTATATTAAAGGTACAAACGGTAAATCTCAGGGTGTTGTTCCGTTCCTTAAAGTTGCGAACGATACAGCCGTTGCGGTAAACCAAGGTGGTAAGCGTAAAGGTGCGGTATGTGCGTACTTAGAAACTTGGCACTTAGACATCGAAGAATTCTTAGAACTTCGTAAAAACACGGGTGATGACCGTCGTCGTACTCACGATATGAACACTGCAAACTGGGTTCCTGACCTATTTATGCAACGTGTGTTTGAAGATGGCGAATGGACACTATTCACTCCGTCTGAAACTCCAGACCTACACGATTTAACTGGTGCTGAGTTTGCTGAACGCTATGCATACTATGAGTCTGTTGCGAAAGAACAGAACATGTTGCACAAGAAAGTACGTGCGAAAGACTTATGGCGCAAAATGCTTTCTATGTTGTTCGAAACTGGTCACCCTTGGATCACGTTTAAAGATGTTTGTAACTTACGTTCACCACAACAACACGTTGGCGTAGTTCACTCTTCTAACCTATGTACTGAAATTACGTTAAACACCAACCAAGACGAAATTGCGGTATGTAACTTAGGTTCGATCAACCTTGTTCAACACGTTAAAGGTGGTGTATTAGACCGTGAGAAGTTAGCGCGCACTGTTAAAACAGCAGTTCGTATGCTCGATAACGTTATCGACATTAACTACTACGCTGTACCACAAGCAAAGAACTCTAACTTGAAACACCGCCCTGTTGGTATGGGTATCATGGGCTTCCAAGATGCACTTTACGAAATGGGTATGGCTTACGGTTCTGATGAAGCTGTGAACTTTGCTGACGAGTCAATGGAAGTGATTAGCTACTATGCAATCCAAACTTCAAGTGACTTGGCTGTTGAACGTGGTGCTTACTCAACATTTAAAGGTTCATTGTGGGATCAAGGTATCCTTCCAATCGACTCTTTAGAAATTGTTGCGAAATCTCGTCCAGAACGTATGTTTGAAGTTGACCGTACTCAACGTTTAGATTGGGACAGTTTACGTGCCAAAGTTCAAAAAGACGGTATGCGTAACTCAAACGTAATGGCGATTGCTCCAACTGCAACCATTTCGAACATTTGTGGTGTTTCTCAGTCTATTGAGCCAACATTCCAAAACTTATATGTGAAATCTAACTTGTCTGGTGAGTTCACTGTAATTAACCCTTACCTTGTTCGCGCATTAAAAGAACGTGGTCTTTGGGACACAGTGATGGTTAATGACCTCAAACACTTTGAAGGTTCAGTACAAAAAATTGCTCGTATTCCTGAAGAATTAAAAGCAATCTTTGCAACTGCGTTTGAAGTTGAGCCACGCTGGATTGTTGATGCTGCATCACGCCGCCAAAAATGGATTGATCAAGCACAGTCTCTTAACCTTTACATCTCTGGTGCAAACGGTAAGAAACTTGACATCACTTATAAGATGGCATGGTTACGTGGTCTTAAGACGACTTATTACCTCCGTGCGTTAGGCGCAACATCTGCTGAAAAATCTACAATTAACACAGGTGCGTTAAACGCGGTTAAACCTGCAACTGTAGAAGCAGCAGCACCTGCGGCAGCTCCAGTCGTAGAAGCGAAGAAGCCTGAAGCAGCTGAAGAAGACGGCTTTACTCAAGCAGCTCCGGTTCCTATGGCTTGTTCAATCGACAACCCAGATTGCGAAGCTTGCCAATAACATTCAATAAAGTTGCTCTTTAACAAAAAGAGCAACTTTAAACGAGGTAAAGATTATGTTTTTTCATCTCAGCCATAACTATATGCTTGGTGTTGGAATCTTAATCTTTGCCTTTATTTTCTTTTATACGCCTATGGTTTACGCCTTTTTTAAAATCCGTAAACAACAGCGTAAGCAAAATAAGTTGTAGGGATAATGGACCAAAGGCCCAAAATTTGGTCATACATCAATAAAACTTAATTTTGTTTACACATTATGAGCGTATAGTAGTGACATCTTCGTTTAGAGATGTCGAACATAGATATATACAACGAAGAGAGAACAACAATGTCTATCCTTAGTTGGGACGATTTTGAAGATGATTCGCAAAAACCGGCTGCACCTGAACACAAGTCTGCGCCCGTCAACCCGGAAAAAACGCCTGATTCGCAGAATGTATCTGCTGCGCAGCCATCATCGCAGAGCGTGGCAGCTCCACAATCCACTGGAACCCATTCCGTGCGATCAACAAATCCAACCGATTCAATGGCTCGAGCATCTGAAGCCTTAGAACATTTGGATGTTGCTCCTGGCCTTGAAGAGTTAGAAATGGGCGCGCAACGCGTTCAAGTTGACGACAAAGCCATGATTAACTGTCGCGCCGACTTGAACCAGCTTGTTCCATTTAAATATGAGTGGGCTTGGCAAAAATATCTAGATGGTTGTGCAAACCACTGGATGCCTCAAGAAGTGAACATGAACCACGATATCGCACTTTGGAAGTCTGAAAATGGCTTAACTGAAGATGAGCGTACGATCGTTATGCGTTCTTTAGGTTTCTTCTCGACTGCGGACTCTTTGGTTGCGAACAACCTCGTATTGGCAATTTACCGTCACATCACGAACCCTGAATGCCGTCAGTACATTTTGCGTCAAGCGTTTGAAGAAGCAATTCACACTCACGCTTACCAATACTGTATCGAATCTTTAGGTATGGACGAAGGCGAAGTCTTCAACATGTACCGCGAGATTCCATCGGTTGCGCGTAAAGCAGCTTGGGGCTTGAAATACACTCAATCGTTAAGTGACCCTACTTTCCACACAGGTACGCCTGAAAACGACCAACGTTTACTTCGTAACTTGATCGCGTTCTACTGTGTTCTTGAAGGGATCTTCTTCTACTGTGGCTTTACTCAAATTTTGAGTATGGGTCGCCGTAACAAGATGAATGGTGTTGCTGAGCAGTTCCAATACATTTTGCGTGATGAGTCTATGCACTTGAACTTTGGTATCGACATGATTAACCAAATCAAGATTGAGAACCCTCACCTTTGGACTGCCGAGTTCCAACAAGAAGTAATTCAAATGATTCTTGAAGGTACGATGCTTGAAATCGAATACGCACGTGACACAATGCCACGCGGTGTATTGGGTATGAACGCAAGCATGATGGAAGAATATTTGAAATTCATCTGTAACCGTCGTTTATCTCAGTTAGGTTTACCAGAGCAATTTGCTGGTGTAACTAACCCATTTGCGTGGATGTCGGAGATGATGGACTTACGTAAAGAGAAGAACTTCTTTGAAACTCGCGTAACTGACTACCAAACTGGTGGTGCGTTAAGCTGGTAAGTTTTACCGCTTTCCCGAAAAGCCGCTCATCTAGAGTGGCTTTTTTATTACCAGAATTATTTAGGCTCAGCTCAAGCCTCATTTATTTATTCTTTATTCAATAAATATTTAATAATTTATATAAGGCTGTTCTGAACTTAATCGTATATAAGTTATATTCTTTTAATTTAAAAATAAATAATATAAAAATCTAAATAATTTATAAAAACAATTTAAAATACTAAAATAAAAATTATTGTTTTCAAAAGAATTTTAGAAATAGATAAAATAAGGTGTCGGCTGACCCACTCTGGCTTTTAAACGAACGAAAACTCAGCCGACGGCGTAGATATACCAAATTATTATTACAAAAACTTATATCCCTACGATTATTTTACAAATCCGAATAAATACTCAAGTAAAAATATCACAAAATTTATCTATATTATTTTTGTCACTCTCTTTATTTAAAGCGATAGTTTTAAGCCCTATAAATAAATTAAATTTATTTTAAAAACAAAAGGTTATAAACACAGCTACTTTAATTTTAAATAAAAATTATTTTATTTCAAAAAGATAAATAATTTTTTAAATACATATATTATTTTAATCTTAAAAATTTTTTATTAACTCAGTCCATTTTTTATGTTTAAAAATGTTATTAAAAATAATCGTATTTTTTATTTTGTTGATTTTGAATATATTTACAAACTCGCTATATCAGCCGTGACAAATTACACAACTTGACACCAAATAGTAAAAAATTAAATACTCTTTCTCAATTATGTGCTCCAAAACACATAATCAATAAATAGTAATAACAACATCTCAAACAAATCACATGGAAATAGATTATGTTTATTAAAAGTATTTTATCTTCGATTACTAGTATTATCCCACTTCCTGAAAATAGTAACACAAGCAGTAATTTAGGTAATGGCTCTGGTGACGGCCTACTTAATGGAATATCTTCCGGAAATGGTGAACACAACTATGGTATTGGCAATGGTATTGCCGATGACGCAAGCATTACCGCCCCAATTACCATTCCCCTCAACCTCTCTGGTAACTCAATTACTCTCATAGGCAATTCATCTTCAAATTCGGTGAATAGCTCTCCAACCACCACTTCAAATAACGTTAATGACAACGATGTAACAAATAATGGTAACGGCTCTACCATTGGTAGCGGTACAGGCAATGGCTCTGGTGACGGGCTTTTAAATGGTACTGCTTCTGGTAATGGTGAACACAACTATGGAATCGGTAATGGTATTGCCGATGACGCAAGCATTACTGCCCCACTTTCAATTCCAATTAACCTTGCGGGTAACTCTATTACCCTAATTGGTGACTCATCTTCTAGTTCGGTCAACAACTCTGCAACCAATACATCAAATACCGTGAATGACAACGACACCACCTATAACGGCAATGGCTCAGGTGCTGGTAATGGTTCGGGCGATGGCTTGTTAAATGGAATTGGCTCTGGCAATGGCGAGCAAAACTACGGTATCGGAAATGGGATTGCGGATGACGCAAGTATTACAGCCCCAATTACCCTTCCTATTAACTTGTCTGGTAACTCAATTACTCTAATTGGCAATTCATCTGCAAGTTCTGTTAATTCCTCGCCAACTACAACGTCAAATACTGTGAATGACAACGACACCACCTATAACGGCAATGGTACTGGTGATAGCGGCGTGAGCGCTTTGGGTAGTTCCGGCAATGGTTCAGGTGATGGCGCAGGTAATGGTATCGCTTCTGGCAATGGTGAACATAACTATGGTATTGGCAATGGTAACGGCGACGATGTTGATATTACTGCTCCGATTACCGGCGTTCTAAACATTTCAGGAAACTCATTTACTCTCATTGGTAATTCTTCATCAAGTTCAGTCAATACTGCGCCAACCACCACATCAAATACAGTGAACGACAATGACACCATTGATAATGGTAATAGCGGCGGCACAGGTAGTGGTTCAGGCAATGGCTCTGGTGATGGTTTACTTAATGGCGCTGCTTCTGGCAATGGCGAGCATAACTACGGCATTGGCAACGGAAATGGTGATGATGTAGATATTACCGCACCAATTACAGGTGTTTTTAATTTCTCTGGTAACTCTTTCTCACTCATTGGCAATTCATCTTCTAGTTCAATTAATACTGCCCCAACTACAACGACCAATACAGTTAATGACAATGACGTAACTGATAATGGAAATGATGGAGGCGGACTTGTGGGTGGAAGTTCTGGAAATGGCTCTGGTGACGGACTGTTAAACGGCGCTGCTTCTGGCAATGGCGAACACAACTACGGTATTGGTAACGGAAACGGTGATGATGCAGATTTCACTTTCCCTCTGACTGGTGTACTTAACTTTTCCGGCAACTCGCTTTCAGGCTTTGGCAGTTCATCTAGTGACTCGGTAAATGTTGCACCAACCACAGCAACCAATACCGTCAATGATAATGACACCATTGATAATGCCAATACAGGTGGCCTTGGTGGCGGTTCGGGCAATGGCTCTGGCGATGGCCTTTTAAATGGTGCAGCATCTGGTAATGGCGAGCATAACTATGGCATTGGTAACGGAAACGGTGATGATGCAGACTTTACGCTTCCATTTACTGGCGGCTTAAATATTTTGGGCAATGCTTTATCTGGTATCGGCGGCTCTTCCACCGACTCTATTAATATTTCACCAACAACTACTTCAAACACAGTCAATGACAATGACACTACCAACAACGGCAACACTTCAGGTGGTGTGATTGGTTCTGGCGACTCAGGCAACGGCTCTGGTGATGGCTTATTAAATGGTATTTCATCAGGTAACGGTGAACATAATTATGGCATTGGCAACGGTAATGGCGATGATGTTGACGTTGTTGCCCCTATCACTACACCACTTAATGTATTAGGCAACTCCTTCTCATTTATTGGTGGTGATGGTACAGGCGATATCTTAGATCCGATTACTGGCGTTATTGGTGGTATTGGCGGTGATGGAGATATCTTAAGTCCAATTACTGGCATTATCGGTGGCATTGGTGGTGATGGAGACATCCTAAGCCCGATTACTGGCATTATCGGTGGCATAGGCGGCATCGGTGGTGATCTAGGCGATAACCCACTTACAGGTATTATTCAAAGCGGTATTGACGTTCTACAAAATTTAGAAAGCCTAAAAACAGGTTTGATTAATACAGGTATTGATACGATTGCCGGAACAATTATTGGTGTGTTCCCTGATGCAGAGCATCCTGTCGGTGATTTTGCAGACCTTGGAAAACTACTTTTCGAGACTTCACGCGATAGTGTTAACGGTACGCTTGAGGCTATTTCTGACCTTGCAGGCGCTGACCTTGAGGGTGCAAGTGGCTCGATTACTGGTGTAATTGATACCCTTATTACCAATGGTTCAACGGCATCTACCATTATTCAGCATATTGTAGGTGATGACCTAGTCACTGAAAACGGTGGCCTCTTGGGTTCAATCACCACGATTATTGGTGGTGTTGACAGCGGCGACGGTGGTTTACTGGGTGGCCTAGATGGCTTAATTAGCATTAACTATGGTGACTCAGACAATAGTAATTCTGTAGATGTAGAAGATATTTTAGGAAATATCCTCGGCTCGGTAGGTTCAAATCAAGGTATTGCGGTGGGTGAACCTGATCCAACAGGCGGTAATTTGATTCATACGATTTCACTTAACACAGTGAATCAGTTAACTGATCAACTTTTACATGCTTTACCGACTGTCTAATGTTTTCATAAAGATATAACCCCTATAAAAGCACCTTTCAAATCTTGAGTTTGGAAGGTGTTTTTTATTAAAGAGCTTTTAACAGCAATACGCTCATACTTATAGACCATTAATCCAGATCTAAATAACCAAATACAGCTTTTTCAACACGCTGCTGTAAATCATTTAAATCACTTTCCTCTGCTATACCTGCCGCGTTAATTATTCCTTTGCTTAAAGCAATTACATCTTGTGCGACTGTCTGTGCATGTGAAATACCAGAACGTATAAACAGATCAGAAATTATGGTTTCAAGTTCGTGTTGAAGCTCACTTTCCTCAATGTCTTTTCCAATGAGTTCAGAAGCAAACTCTAGTGTTCGTGCCAACTGTGGGCGGCTCAATTGATGTTGCACAGCAGCATGTATGATGAGCTTTATTTTTTCTTTTAGGTCTGTAGTGTCGTGTTGCTGTATGGCTTCAACGATACGATTTGAAAGCTCAGCCCGCTCACGTCGAATTAACTCGACAATTAAAGCATCTTTAGATGGAAAGTACTGATATAGGCTACCAATACTTACACCAGCAAGTTCAGCCACGGCATTTGTGTTAAATCCAGCAAAGCCTAAAGACTCTAAAATGCGAGCAGCCGCTTCTAATATTGCTTCAAAAGTAGCCACTGAACGTGCTTGACGCGGGCGTTTGCGTGGATCTGGGAGTGTTTCTGACATGGCCCGAAATGCGAGTATTTAATGTGAGTAATCACTCATATACTGATTAAGTCATGTTGATATGACAAGCAAATGCTGTCTTTTTCAGTTGAACTACAACTCGCCCAGTCATGGAGTAGTTATGTCTAGAACCTATACTTTTTTTATTCATTTAAGAGCTTTGCCTGCTTGGTTGGCTTTACCACGTGAAAAGCGGGCTGAGTTTAGTACACAAAAGCTTGAACCTATTTTTGATAAATACCCGTCTGTAAAAGTTCGGTGGTATGACGTTGAAGCGTTTAGCACTAAAGCCAGTGATATTGCTGTGTTTGAGACGACATCTTTGCAAGATTATTATTTTGTGATTGATGCGATACGAGACTCTGAGTTTTGTACAGTACCCTACTTTGAGTTTGTAGATATTATTCCTGCAATTGAAGATGGGTATGTGGAGTATGAGAGTTCTTTATAAAATACACATAACTTTTTATCAAACAAGTAATGCATTAAGCCAGTAATTTTATGGCTATGCCTAGTAATAGCCATCGTAAAATCTAGCTTTATTTTGTTCTTTTATATCTATTTAATATAGCTATTCTTTTTAAAAACTTGTTGAAAGCTTAAAGGAATATTTTGTGTATTAGGAATATGCCCAAAGAAATGCTCATCTTTCGTTTGAAAAAAGATATCAAAGCTTTGACTCATATATGGATCGACCTTACTTTGTTTTTGATAAATTGGTGAAAGTCTATTGATATAATAATTGATCCAATCAACTTGTGTTGAAAATAGAGAATAATCTCTGAGATCAGAATAAAGCCTCTTCAAATTATCTGCAATCAAGTCTACATTTGGATGAAACAACCAAATAATAATCTCCATGGGAGAAACCTTTTTCAGTGTATGCTGAGATGTTTTATCAAATCTTTCAATTTTATATAATTGCGCACCTTCTTGACCATAACTAGAGCAAAGTAGTTTTCCATTATGAACTTGGTCAAGGTTTTGACCTAATTCTAAGATACGTATTCTCTTAGAAATATCTAGGCATTCAGGTAAAGTCTTTAGTTTAGAATTTGCTATATTTTTAAATATATCAACTGTTTGCTGAACAACATATGATTCTCCAGTACCAGTAATAATACCTTGTTCCCAAGCATATAATTTAGAATCATTCGTAGTAGAAAATTCTATATTTGAATCTTTATTCAAAGTTACTCTTTTATTGTCAGCTGCAACAATAATGCTATCGTTTAATTGAATAGCTATGATGAAAGTCATATTTTACGTAAAATAACGAGACATTTGATATACATTTATTTTAGGCTATATCAATGCAAAATTCTGAATATTTTTATAAAAATTGAGGTTATTAATGGCTGGTGGTTCTCAAATCATTATTAATAAAGATGGTATTACCCTGATTACGCCAGGGAAATTTGAGCCAAAAGCTGGACAACACCTTTTTAAAGGCGGTGAAAAAGCTAATTATTCTTTACCAGAGATCCCTAACGTTCAATCTCCTTTTAGCAATAAATTAGATGTTTATAATCTATTTCCAAATACATCAAATATTAAATATTCTGTTTTGCATTCAAATGGACAAGTAAAAACTGGCTTCCTTGATCAATATGGTAGGACTGGACGTATCAGATCACAGAAACAGGAAAAAGTTAAAGTTCTTATTGGTGGAGATGAATGGCACTACTATATTAGTCGTTTTGGTGGAACTATTGAGGATAATACTTATATTAAATTCCTAGATTTTGTAGGAGATCCTATACCAAATTTAGAATTTAACTTAAGCAATGATAATAATAAAATTCTTATGGAATGTAGAACAAATAATGATGGTGAAGCCGTATTTGTATGTCCTAAAGATGACTTTCCAATATTATCCGTGAAAAGTTTAATTACTAATGAATTTAAGCCAATACTAAGAATAGAAAATAACTTGGTAAGGGAGATAATTTTAGTAAGTCCTAAGATCTTAAAAGAAATCGATTTATTACAAGAAACAGATGAGAAAGGCGATTATTTAAGAAGTAACTATCATAAATAATTGAATATTCAAAAGTATTGTGAGCGATAAAGATGGCAAATGAACAGAAAGATTTACAACAGAAAGTAAATCAAAATGGTAGGCCCGTTTCAGTGTTTACCAGAGAACATCTCGAAACTGCTGCTAATGTAGCTTCAGAATCTTCAGATATATTAGGGCGCTTAAAAGATGGAACTTCTGTTGTAGATAATTACAATTTTAGATGGGGTCTTATACATTCAAAGAATACTCCATTATTTAGTAAAGAAAGGTTAGAAAAAGCCAAAGAATTCCGATTTTATAAAGAAAACCCCCAGACAGGACAAATTTTTAAGGGTAATCAGCATACAAAAGTATTCGATACTAAAAAATTTGGAACCAAAATTGATAAATTGGGGTCAAAAGCAGGTAATTTTGCAGATGGAGTAGAGTTAACGTTAGCTATCGTTGATAGAAATCCTGAGGCCCTTGCAACAAAATCTTCTACATTAGTGTTATCTAAAGCTGGAGAAAAAACGGGTGAAGTAGCTGGGCTTGCTGCTGCAGGAAAATGCGCAAAAGTAGCAATAAAACGGTTAGATCCTAGAAAAGCTACAGTTGTTGGTCTCACCTGTGCTGGTGCAGCCATAGGTTTCAAATATTGGTTAAAAGACAAAGGAGATGAGTTAGGAAATACGGTTGGAAAAACAAAGACCGCTATAGAGGCAGCTCAAGGCGTTCTCGATGCAGTAGATATATTGGATCAAGTTGAGACAAAAGCGGCAGAGAGAGAGAAACAAGAGGCTATAAAAAGAGATCCAATGGTAGAATGGCATATAGTTGGAGCAGATTAATTTAAAAGAGATATATTATGAATTTAAAGTGTTTAATGTTTTCTAGCCTCATAAGTATATTTTTATTAGGTACCGCAGGCTGCTCAGAACCGATTCCACAACAAAATAAAACTCAAAGTGAAGCAAGTCAATTATATGAACAAGGTGGTAGATATTTCTTAGGTAAAGATGTCACTAAAGATTATCAAAAAGCCTTTTCTTATTTCCAAATGGCAGCGGAAAAGGGATTACCTATCGCTCAAAATGATTTAGCTGGAATGTACTTTAAAGGGATTGGAACTCAGAAGAATGAAGAAAAAGCTTTCTATTGGTATGAGAAAGCTGCTAAAAACAACTTTCCGGAAGCTCAATATAATTTGGGTTTGATGTACGATAATGGCTATTATGTAAATAAAGATAGATCAAAAGCTTTAGAATTTTATAAATTATCTTCTGATCAAGGATATGCTAAAGCTCAATATAATTTAGCAAATGCTTATCTTTCAGGGAATGGAATAAAAAAAGATATTAATTTAGCGCTAGAATTATATAAGAAAGCTGCAGATCAAAATCTTTCTGAAGCTCAATATAATTTAGCAAATATTTATTCTGATGGTACTCTTGTTAAACAAGATAATGAAAAAGCTTTAGAGCTATATATAAAAGTAGCAGAAAAAGGCGTACCTGAAGCTCAAAATAATCTAGCCTATATGTATGCTAATGTTTTCTCGGATTATGAAAAAGCTAAATTTTGGTTCCAAAAAGCTGCCGACAATGGATATGAACCAGCAAAAGAAGCTTTACAACAATTTCATTAAATTACAATAAAATTAAAAATTATATAAAAATAGATTTATTAATCAGTACACTCTGAATATTAAATCTATTTTTATTAACAACACTTTTAATGATCAGAAAAAATTTATTTTGAATTACTTTTATTTCCTTAAATATAAACTTCTTTTAATTTTTCTAAATAAAAACCACTTACAAAATCATCTTCTCAAAAATATAATATAAACAGTATAAATAGTAATTACCACAAGTAAGGTTAATAGAATTCCTTGTATTTCTGAAAAGAAAATACTTAACCAAGATAATCTATAGTTAAATTCTTTATTTGAAAAAAATAACTTAGCTTTATTAGGGGAATTCTTATTTATAAATAATTTTATTGTATGATCTTTTACAGCCTTATTAAAAAGCTGTTTATTCTTTTCTTTAAAAGAATCACAACGTTCAAAAATATATGTTTTATATACTCTAAAAAAAACTTGGTCTTGTTGAAAATAGCTTTTATTTCCATAATTATATTGATATGAAACTGCTAGATTTGCCATTTTATCCCCGCCTCGTCCCCAAGGGCTTGAGCACTTAATTTCATAATTTAAGATCTGAAATTTTTCTAGCCGCACCCAAGTTGGATGAGTTACATTAAAGATTTTTAACTTAGCAGCAGGAATACTTGTGCATAAAAAAATTAAAACAAGTAAAAATAATACAAGATAGAGACTACTATAGAAAAATTTATTCATAACTCAAAACTATAATAGATTAATTTTTAGCAATTGACTGATAATTATATACTATTAACATACAAATTAGTCCTCTATTATTTTTTAGATGTGACAGTAAGATATATAATTAAACCAATTAATACTAAAATTATTAGTTGGATTTCCAACATAAGATTTATCACCCAAGAGTTTCTAAATGATAAGCCTTTTTTAGTTATTAATATTTTTGATTTTTTTATATCTGGTGAAATAAAAACTTTTAATTCATTATTTTTCTTTATCTTATTAAATATAGATAAATTTTGGCCTTTCATCTCATCACAGTTTTCAGAAATAAATAATCTATATACAACCAAAAAATCTTTTTCCTCTGATTTATAAACTTTATTTTGATATGTATATTGATACCTTATATCTCCGCGTGCACTTCTATCCATTCCTCTATGCCAATATTTTCTTTTACAATAGACGCTATAATCTAAAATTTTATAACCTTTTACTTCAACCCAATCAGGATGAAATAATTTAAAAACTTTTAATTTCAGATTAAAAGATGAAGTTAAAACTAATAGAATAAGAAAAACAGCTAATAAGGATAAAATAATTTTTATAAATAATTTCATTATTAATATATCTCAACCTAAATAATGACCCGCAAATTAATGTATAAAATAATATATAAATATATTGTATACATTCTTAGCGAGTAAATATTAGCATGAAAATAAAATTTTATTGAATAACTTTAAGTATAGTCACCGTATACTATTTTATTATTCCCCTCCCCCAAAACCTCTCTAACACCACATCTCGTTCATTCAAACTGTTAGAGCTTAAAACCTGTAGCATCAAGCCATCAATTAAGTTTAAAACCATGTCTGCATCAAATTTGAAAACACGGGTCTCACAGCTAAAAATCAGGTCAAAAAGTTCCCGATGTAGCCATTTTCGGTATTCAACTGCCATACGGTAGGCTTGCGGATATAGCCGTTTTATTTCAAAAACTGCTTTAAGCAGCAAATGATATAGGCTGTTTAAATTGGTATGTAAAACAATAATTTCTTTGAGTTTATCTTTTTGGGTGTAGTAACGGCTTGAGTAAATAATCGAGAGCACTTCTTCTTTAAGTAGGCTTTTTTGAAAGGCGATGCACATTTCAATTAGGCGTTCTTTGGAGTGGAAGTAGTTGTAAAACGTGGCTTTCGGTATTTTGGCTTCTTTGATAATGAGGTCTACCCCTGCATTATGGAACCCATGCGTGGTAAAGAGTTGGATTGCGGTTTGGACCACCTGTAATTTTTTGGAAGATATTTCTAAAATTGGCATAGTTTTACCGTTATAAATTCTTGTTGTTTCTAAATGAGATAAAAAGCCTGTGCCCTTTTGGGAGAAAAAAAGGCACAGCAAAGCCGTAAGACGGTGCTTGGCACATCTCAAGTTTTGTTTTGCTAAGTTTTAAGTAAAAATGACGTAAAGCCTGAAAACCTTATGGCGTTCAAGCTGCTGTAATTTTTTAAGCTGTGTCGTTATAGCTTTTGGCGCTTAAGGCCAAGAAATGGTGGATGTGCATAGCCAACTCCTGATTTTGGGAGTTCTGCCAAAGCATTCATTTGGAATTATGGTGGCAGAACGAAAGGGGGTTAGCAGACTGGCTCAAGACCCAGCACACCCGAAGGTGTCCCCCTTCCGTCCTACCGCTACAAAAAGGGAGACGAACGGGTCTACATCAAAAAAAACGAGTTTTTTCAATGTTCTTGAGCGCGGTCTGCTAAAACCGGCTGGCAATGTGGCCAGCACGCAAAGCATAATCTGAGAGTTGAGATGTGTCAATGTAGCTTTAATGACAAGTGATTAAATTTCTTATTGTTTTTCATTAGATTAACTTAATTATTATTTAAGATATTATATTTAATTATATTTTTAAAATTAAACAGAAGCGATCCGTGCTTATTGATTTCTTAATGAGACTTTTAATATGAAATAACGAAATAATAAGTAGGATTAGACAGTCTCTGTCTGCCCCACTTGGTGATAAGCACGGTTAAAGTAAACCAAACTTTGGTCATGTTGGCTTTGTTTAATCGCCACAATCGGACATATAAAAATCGTGTGTGTGCCGACTTGTTGAATTTGCTCAATCTCACAATCGAAGCTCACCAAAGCATCTTCCAACACAGGTGCGCCTGTTTCTAACTCAATCCATTCGCCATGTTTAAAGCGTTCTTCTGGTGTGAGCTTAGATGAAAATGCTTTTGAAATATGTTCGTGGTGCGCGCCTAACACATTTACGGTTAAGATTTTGTTATCTAGGAAATGTGCATGTGAACTCGCAGCTTGGTTCATACAGACCAATAATGTCGGCGGTGTGTCAGTCACACTACAAACAGCAGAGGCAGTAAATCCAAAACGGCCAGACATGCCTGCCGTGGTCACAACACTAACCGCACTTGTGAGTAAAGACATTGCATTTCTAAAGTCTGTTGCTTGAACCATGACATTATTCCTAAATTGAACCGTACCTTTTCCTGTGTGTTTGCTATACCGCCCAACTCCATCAGGAAGGTACTATCGACATGCGATCTGATTAGAGCGACATGTAGTAAGTAAAATGAGGGTTACTTGTTTGATTATCAACCACCATCAAAAAAGTAACCCTTTATACCACTTATTGGTAAATATTAAGCAGTAAGATCAAAACCCGTAAGTTCTCGGCGAACGATTTCTGCACCTGCACTTAAGGCATTTAGCTTGCCGCGTGCCACTTCACGGGAAAGAGGTGCCATACCGCAGTTTGTGCACGGGTAAAGCTTGTCTGAGTCTACAAACTGAAGCGCTTTACGTAGTGTGTTGGCAACTTCTTCCGGTGTTTCAATCTGGTTTGTTGCAACATCAATTGCACCCACCATGACTTTTTTACCACGAATAAGTTCGAGTAAGTCGATTGGCACACGAGAGTTGTGACATTCTAACGAGATGATATCAATGTTAGAAGTTTGAAGTTTCGGGAAAGCTTCTTCGTACTGGCGCCATTCTGAACCGAGTGTCTTTTTCCAGTCAGTATTGGCTTTAATACCGTAACCGTAGCAAATGTGCACCGCAGTTTCACATTTTAAGCCTTCAATTGCACGCTCTAAAGTTGCAATACCCCAATCATTTACTTCGTCAAAGAATACGTTAAATGCAGGTTCGTCAAACTGAATGATATCTACACCAGCAGCTTCTAACTCTTTCGCTTCTTGGTTCAAGATTTTGGCAAATTCCCAAGCAAGCTTTTCACGGCTCTTATAGTGACCATCGTAAAGCGTATCAATCATAGTCATTGGGCCAGGTAATGCCCATTTAATTGGCTGATCAGTTTGCTGACGTAAAAACTTTGCATCTTCAACAAACACAGGCTTTTGACGAGACACCGCACCAACCACAGACGGTACGCTTGCATCGTAACGGTCACGAATACGAACTGTTTCGCGCTTCTCAAAATCTACACCATTTAAGTGTTCAATAAATGTCGTCACAAAGTGTTGGCGGGTTTGTTCGCCATCGCTAACAATATCAATACCCGCAAGTTTTTGTTCGTGAAGTGCTAAACGTAACGCGTCTTTTTTACCTTCAATTAAGCCTTCGTTTTCGAGTTTCCACGGCGACCAAAGCTTTTCAGGTTCTGCAAGCCAAGACGGTTTTGGTAAGCTGCCAGCAGTTGAAGTCGGTAATAACTTTTTCATAATAAATGACCTATATGTTGATTAATTAGGAGCGTAATTCGCAGACCACTGCTCAAGAATCGCTTGGTATGGTTTGATAAATTGCTCTTCAACAAACTTCCCCTGCTCTATAGCCAGACGGCTACGTTCTTCACGGTCATACACAATTCGAGTAAGTGAATAATCTTGGTGCTTCAAGCTTGGTTGATAAGATTTTCCAGCTACTGAATTTGCATTGTAAATTTCAGGACGGTAAATCTTTTGGAAGGTTTCCATCGTACTAATGGTACTAATCAACTCAAGGTTGGTGTAATCACTCAACAAATCGCCAGTAAAGTAGAACGCTAACGGCGCAACGCTATGCGGCGGCATGAAATAGCGAACCTTTAAGCCCATTTTTTGGAAATATTCATCGGTTAATGAATAGTCTTCTTGCTTGTATTCAACACCTAAAACAGGATGTTCGTTTTCAGTACGGTGATACACCTTACTTGTTGAAACGCTTAAGCAAATCACAGGTGCCTTTTTAAAGTTGGCTTTATAAGTCTCAGAGTTAATAAAGCTCTTAAACAAGTTGCCGTGCAATTCACCAAACTTTTCTGGCGTGCTAAACGTAGACTTGTTTTTGTTGTGATCTAACAACAGCACACTAAAGTCATAGTCACGTACATAAGACGAGAAGTTGTTACCTACAATGCCTTCGATGCGTTCATTGGTCTTTTTATCAACAATATTGGTTTTCAATATTTCGATTAAAGGAAGCCCGCTAGTACGGTTTTCGGCATCAATGTTCATTTCAACTGAAATGATTTCAAGTTCAACGCCATAGCGGTCGCCCTTAGGGTTGTCCCAATGAGCTAAGGCATTGAAACGATTGTCGATCATCCGTAAGGTGTTGCGCAAATTTTCTTCGCGGCTCATCCCTCTCGCCAAGTTAGCAAAGTTGGTTGTAATACGCGTATTGTCTGCTGGACGATAGTTCTCATCGAAACAAATACTCTTAATCGTAAATGTAAATTCTTTACTCATTGTGATCAGTACCCTAATTTCTGAGATAAACCTAAAAAATCTTTTTGCTCTGTTTGAACTTTCCAGTCTTGTCAGTTTTGTGCCTTGTGGTCTTATCAAAAGTAAATAACTGGAGCGCTTCAGAGCATGGATAGATTTATACCGCAATCACAACATGAATAAAAATGATTTAGTCTCATTCAAAACTGAGTGAAATTCATGTTTAGGGTTTTATAAATAAGTATGAAGTTAAATATTTTTCATCTTAGGGAATTTTAGACAGCAGAAATTCAATATATGACGCTCACATAGCGCTTTAATCACTCTAAATATTTATCATTATTTTCAGATACTTATTAAAAAAATTCAATTTTAGAAGAATCAACTTAAAGTAATGTGTGCTGACTTTCATTCATCTCTGCTTTTAGCCATTCTAAAAATATGGTTTTGCGTGAATCTTCCTCAAAAGCGCTATGAGAAAGTAAAAAATAGGCTGAACCATCTTGTACAACAGGTGAAATTTTTTTCAGTAAGTTCCACTCCAGCTCTTTTTCAATCATATAAATTGAGATGATCGTTGCGCCAAGTCCCGCCAAACAACCTTCTAAACATAAATAAAAATGCTCGAGTTCAACTTTGGTGTAGCCTTTTAAGCTCTGCTTTAACTCAGCAATGCGGCTCATGTTTTTGAAAAAATTTGGTCTAGAAGTCGAAATGAGTACGTCGTTGGTTTCCGATGGCTTGGTTGCTTGAACTAGAGCGATATATTCATCGGCAATATTTTCGCTATAGATATGCTCTCCCCAATCAAAGTCATTTCGGCAGAGTATAACAGCCAGCTAAAAGCTACCCTGCCCGATCTACCATAACAAATATAGTCGATCAGACCTTTTAGGTAAAAAAGCCGATTTAGAGCAGATATTTTATACTCTCTTTTGAATTAAACAGACTTCCACATCTGCCACCGATTTTGCCGTGCTTCTCCACATTGCCGAGGGTGCGCTGTTATGTCAAGATACAAAACTATATTTAGTAGAATTTATATTCTCTATATAAAATATAAATGTTTTGTAAGGTAGAAGATGGCTAATAAATCTGAAAAAGAAGAGAATCAAGAAAATAGAGATTTGATAGAACTTATAGGTGTTATAGCCGCACTAATTATAATCTTTTTAGTTTGGTATTACTTTCCAGATTTTTTACAATGGATTAATATTAGATTTACCAATCAGATTAATATGTCAAGTATTAAATCGGAAGGTTTAGAAAAAATAGGCGATAAATTTGGTTCTTTTGGTGACAGTTATGGTTCTTTAAATACATTATTTAGTGGATGGGCCTTTGCGCTTTTACTAATTTCTTTATTTATGCAAAGAAAAGAGCTCGTCGAACAAAGAAAAGAACTAATCGCTCAAAGAGATGAGATAAGCAAAGCTAATGAGATTGCAGAATCACAAAGAAAAATAACTGAGCAGCAGGCAGATTTATTAGAACAACAAATCAATGAAGCTATACTTCAAAACTTTTATAATATTATTTATCCCTTAATGAGTAGAAAGCAGGAATATTATAAGGAAGCAGATAATCTTCCAATGAACTATTCAATGAGACCATTAGACAATAGTATTTTTTACCATGTTTATTCAAACACTTACAACATTTATAATGCATATAGTCATAATAACCGAGAAGTTTATAAACATAGTGATGAAGTAATTAAAGATATTAATAAACAAATACAATCAAATAATTTATTAGTCGCACCTTATTTCTATTTATGCAGTTCCCAATATATTGAACACTTTATTTACATGGTGAATTTTATTAATAATTTCAAAGGAATAACTACAGAAGATAAAAGTATAGCATTATCCGTTTTCATTTCAGACTATTCAAATAAAGAATTATATTCTATTTCACTGGTTGCTTTTAACAATGAAGATTTACGTAAAATTTTAGTTAAAAACAAACTTTTAAATAGAATTAAAGCGTTAGCAAGTTTTAATTATGAAGAAGTATATGAGACCGTATTTTCAGAAGAATATTATATAGGGAGTTAATATGAAACCAGCAATAGTTATTGGCAATACTACCGATCACGGTGGGATAGTTAGTACTGGTGATAGTACATATTTAATTGATGGTAAAGCAGCTCATGTTGAGGGTATGACTCATTTCTGCCCTAAATGTAAAGTCATGGTTACAGCCCTATCAAGTAGCCCACTTGTCGTTATTAATGGCCGAGCAATTATTGTGGCTGGTGACAAAGCCAGCTGCGGTGCAACATTCTTACCAAGTCAAAGTTTGTGGGTGCGTGATCAAGGTAGTTCAAGCGGATCTGGAAGCTCTACGACAAACGATAATTTTGTTCAAAATACAGAAAAAGAAAATAGCGTTGTTTTCCAATTTAATGATCCGAAAACAGGTAAACCATTAACAGACTTTCCATACGAGCTAACGCTACCATCGGGCGAAAAAATTCAAGGGAAAACTAATAGAGCTGGAAAAACTGAGCTTGCTGTAACAGGTGTTAAGCCTGAACAAGTCAAAATCGAAACTCTAGACTTATCAGAACCAATGCCACCGCTGGAGTAAGAATTATGGGTAATCAACCAATTACTAAAAATATTCCACCAAATAGCAAAGCTTGGGAGGGATACCCATCAAAAGTCGAAAGCTGTAATGTACCCAAGCCTTTCTGTTATTTCCAATTTGACCGCCCAATAGCAATGCCCTATACATTTATGATGTCTGCACAGCAATGGGAATATGTAGAAAGAAGAAATAAATTAGAGTTTTTATTAGCAGTACGATTTGGTATGGAGTATGACATTGCCAAATTAAATGAAGACGTTTTACTTTCAACAGGTTTTCACACTGGGATGTATGTCAAATTCCAAAATTACTTAAGAAAACATTATCAAAAAGATGCAGCTGTTTTAATGGCAGTCTTCCAAAGTAACGCTTTTACAACTAGATTTGGTACATCATTTGCCATTGAAGATTTAGTCGGTCTTAAAGGAGCTATTGATGATTTGAGGGTTGATGACATTATGACTGGAGCACATATGATTTCGCGCAGAAATGGTCATGGTACCCAAATTAACAGAAAGATGTATCAACAGAACTTTAACCAAGACTATAACCCAACTATGTTAAAAACCTTAGCTGCACAAGGATTATATCCAGATGAAATCGAAGGAATTTTCTAGAATGAAGAAATATTTAGTAATTTGCCTTTTACCCTTTTTAACTACAGGTTGTAGCGCGAAACCAACACCAGAAGAAGAATTAGATATCCAAGCTAGATTTTTACCTACGGTTTTTAATCTTGATGCGGGTACTTATGCTTTAGCTCAAAAAGAGGCCCCGTCAGCTTTAACTAAACAATTGTATGATGATGCTTTATTTAAGCTGGGCTTATTAAAAAGATATGATGACCAAGCAAGTGCAGAATTTAAACTTGAAAAAACTGTAAAACCTATTCCATTAAATACTTTATGTTTAATGGGTAAATTTGTTACGAATCCAGTTTATATAAAATCTGTAAAGCATAGTATTGAGCAGGAGCCAGATTTAAATAAATGGATTCAAGAAAAACAACCGAAATGGCGGGAAACTCTGAAAAAGGAAAATCCAGAAATTTTTGATTACCCATGTAATATCACTATAAAGCCGCTTTAAGCGGCTTTTTTATATGATTGGGCCAGTTTAAATTTGATATCATATTTTTATGATACAAAAGTTTACATGGCAATCATTATGGGTAAAAAGTCAAAAAATAAAAAATTATGGTCTTACTTCAAAATCTTTCTTTTCTTTTCACTTCTTTTGGGTCTGATTTTATTATGGGCATATTTCCCTTTCATATTAAATTGGATAGATAAATACAATACTCCGATACAAGTACCCTTAAGACCTACAACGGATATTCATTTTAAGCCATTTGACTTCGAAACTCATGCCCAAAAAATTGGTGAGAAATACGGAACTTATGGCGATAGTTATGGTGCATTAAACACTCTTTTTAGTGGTTTAGCCTTTGTTTTTCTTATTCTTTCTTTATACCTACAAGGTGATGAGTTAAAGGCACAAAGAAATGAAATTAAAGAGCAAAGAAGAGAAATTAAACGCAGCAATAAAATTGCTAAGCAGCAAAGAAAAATTACTAACCAGCAAGCAAAACTTTTAAAACAACAAATTAAAGATGCAAAACAACAGCATTTTAATGAGAATTTTTTTAATTTACTCCAAGAAAAAAATAGAAGAATAGAATCAATGAAATATAGAGATCTGAGTGGAAACGCTATTCTTAATTTATTTTCCCATAAGTTTTTGAATACTATTGAAAATATCATTTTAGAAGGTATGGATGATACTAATCAAGAAAAATATAGAGAGCATATATTAGATGAAGTGGTAAATACTTATTTATCTTTTTATGACCAATGGGGATCCCCTTTTGAGAGAACCTTATACATTAATTATATAAATGATCTAATCCATTACATTGAAGACAATGCAGCTAAAGAGTATATGAGTGAATCTATACAACTTCTTAGAATGTATATGACTCACGATGAAATTATGTGTATAGCATTTTTAGCAATGATCTATCCCAATTTAGGAGAAAAAGTTAATAAATATGGCTTACTTGCAAATTTTAATACTGATGAAAATATGTATGCAGAAATTCGACTTAAGTTAATTTTCTCAAAGGAAGCCTTTGAATACTATTAAAAGCCGCTTTAAGCGGCTTTTTATAATGCTCTAACACAAATGCCAACCTCGACATTTGTGTTTATTGTATTAGCAGTACAACCAACTAAAAGTAAAATAATTAACAAAATCCCTTTTCTCATTAAGAGTCCTCCAGCTCAGGAAATAAATTAAGATTTGGAATAAGCTCTATTTTTTGTGTGTCGGGTGTAGTTCTGCTTTTTACTAAGTTTCAGTAGAGCCGTTTAATTTTTAAGAAACTTTTTTATATATTGCTGTTAATATTAAAACGCATGATAGATTTCCCAATCCTTCATATCTCTATAAATCAAGGATGATGAGCGAATATATTTATTATGGAAATCAAGCAAATAAAGTATTTTTTGACGGTCGTTGAATCAGGCAGTATTGGAAAAGCTGCCCAAAAACTCGATGTGGGTGCTTCGGCGATTAGTCAGCAAATTAGTAAGCTCGAACAAGAGTTAAGCATTCGCTTATTACAGCGTAATGCTTTTGGTGTAACCCCAACCCCTGCTGGCCTTGCCTTTTTAAAGCACTCGCAACTTATTTTGCGTCAAGTGAACTTCGCCATAGATGCTGCACATTCAGCACGGCTTTCAGGTCATGTCAGCCTTGGTTTTCCACCGACCATTACTGCTTTAATTGGCATCCCTTTAATGAAGCTAATGTCTGAACGTTACCCAGACATTCGTTTAGAGATTGTAGAAACGCTGTCGGGGAACCTGATTCAGTCGATTAATTCGCGTCAGCTTGATATTGCCATTATTTTTACCAATGAAATTGATAAACAGTGGTCAATTCAGCCTTTGGTACGCGAGCAAATGTATTTAATGGCACGCAAAGAAGTGCTCGAAAAATACGGACTTAGCGAATGTATTAAAAGTAGAATTATTCAGTCGCAGCAAATTGGCGATATTCCTTTAGTGTTGCCACGTCAACGCCATAGCTTAAGGAAACTGCTTGAGCACAAGATTGGACAGCTCAATGTCGTCTATGAAATTGATGGCTTGCATTTGCTTATGGACAGCCTGATTCATCTTGACCTTGCAAGTGTGAGGCCCGGAAGTGCTTGCCTGCAAGAGTATAAACACAAGCTGCAATTGCTTAAGGTTGTCGACCCGGAAGTTGAACGAATTAACTATTTGGTGAGTCTTGCCGAAGAAGAATTATCACCTGCTGCACTTGCTGCCAAGTCAGCCATTAAGGCATGTGTGAAAGAGTTGATTCAAAACCAGATTTGGCCATGTTCTGAAATTATTTTATAAAGGGTCATTAATTTTTCTAAATACCTAATTAATTTTCTCCTCTCACTCCCTCCTGCTTTTTAAGATTACATTTTCCTTCGAATGATAAGTGGTTTTCTGTTTATCGAAACATAGATGTGTAGTTTGAACTGGAAACAAGGTATCACATTTTCTACGAAGGACACCTTTAAATCTCATCTCTAACCCATTTCCTATTTAGGTTTATTGATTGAATCAGTTTACGTCCAATCCTTGAAGATCGTGAATGTTTCCATTTTGTTAGGCCAAGGAGGTCTCCAATGGATGTCGTTAATAACCGTAGGGCTACTTTTAAAAAAATATTAAATGTAACGAGTGGCAACTTTTTAGAACAGTACGATTTTTTTCTTTTTGGTTTCTATGCCACCTATATCGCAGCAAAGTTTTTCCATTCTGATAATGAATATGTCTCTTTAATGATGACATTTACCGTATTTGCTGCGGGTTTTCTTATGCGTCCTCTCGGCGCTATTTTCTTGGGTGCCTATGTCGACAAAGTCGGTCGCCGTAAGGGTTTGATTGTCACTTTAAGTCTTATGGCAATTGGAACCATCTTAATTACCTTTGTGCCGGGTTATGAAACCATTGGTATTATCGCGCCAATTTTGGTGGTGATTGGGCGTCTATTACAAGGCTTCTCGGCAGGCGTTGAATCTGGCGGTGTTTCAATTTATCTCGCTGAAATTGCAACCGATAAAAACCGTGGCTTTATTACTAGCTGGCAGTCTGGTAGCCAACAAATTGCGGTTGTGTTTGCGGCCTTACTTGGTTATTGGCTCAACACCATTTTAACTCATGCTCAAGTGGGTGAATGGGGCTGGCGTATTCCGTTCTTAATTGGCTGTTTAATCATTCCTTTAATCTTCTTGTTCCGTCGTACTTTAGAGGAAACAGAAGACTTTAAAGCGCAAAAAACTCATCCATCTTCAAAAGAAATTTTCAGCACACTTGTAAGCAACTGGCGCATTGTACTTGCCGGCATGATGATGAGTGCGATGACCACCACCACATTCTACTTTATTACGGTTTATACCACGGTGTATGCGAAACGTACTTTAGAAATGTCGGTAACAGATAGCCTGTTAGCAACCGTGTTTGTAGGTTTGTCAAATTTCTTCTGGTTGCCAATGGGTGGTTTGCTTTCAGACAAAATTGGTCGTCGTCCAGTATTAGTGGGTATTACTACACTTGCGATCTTTACCAGCTATCCGGTTTTAAGCTGGTTGGTGAGCGACATTAGCTTCTCAAACCTACTTATTACCCTTGCTTACTTCTCGTTCTTCTTTGGTATGTACAACGGCACTATGGTCGCAACGCTTGCCGAAGTGATGCCAAAACGTGTACGTACCGTTGGCTTCTCTTTAGCATTTAGTCTTGCAGCCGCGATTTTTGGTGGTATGACTCCAATGGCTTGTACCTTCCTTGTCGAAAATACAGGTAATGCAAGCACACCAGCGTTCTGGCTCATGCTCGCTGCGGTATGTAGTCTCATCTCAAGCTTGTATTTATGTCGTGGTTCTAAACAGAAAGATCCTGACGCAATTGCTGAACCTGCAAAGGTTAGCGCTTAAAACAACTCATTCCTTAACCTGAAATTTTAATAAACAGTACGGCAGACCTTAAATCTCCGTACTGTGCTTTCTTGCAATTCAAGTGAGGCACCATGAAAAAGTCCCCTATCTTCATAACCATTTGCCTAGCTGGTGCAGGCTTAGGATCTACATTTGCCAATGCAGATACGCTCGAAGTAATTAGCTCAGGCGGTTTCTATTCATCTATGGAAAAACTCATTCCAATATTTGAAAAGCAAACTGGTCACACGGTTCACCTCTCATCTGGTTCATCAATGGGTGAATCACCGACTGCAATTCCAAACCGTCTTGATCGTGGTGAACGTTTTGACGTGGTAGTTTTGGCTGCTCCTGAACTAAGCAAACTCGCAGAAAAGGGTTATGTAGACCCAAATTCACAAAGTGCTTTAGTAAATTCAAGCATTGGCATGGCTGTGCCTAAAGGTGCACCAAAGCCAGACATTAGCTCTGCGGCAAAATTTGAAAAAGTTTTATTAAATGCCAAGCACATAGGCTATTCAGCAAGTGCGAGTGGTACGCATCTTGAAAAAGATGTTTTCCCAAGCTTTCCACCTGTCGAATACAAAGTAATTTCGAGTAAAGCAGAAAAAGTGGTAGGTGACCGCGTTGCAAAACGTATTGCCGAAGGCCAGTTTGATATTGGTTTCCAGCAAATTAGTGAAATCAAACCTTTTACCGGCAAATATGGTCAAGTTGAGTTAGTTGGTCCAATCCCTGCGCCTTACCAAAAGGTTACCGTGTTTGCTGCTGGTATTGGTAAAAACTCGGAACATGCAAAAGTCGCAAAAGAACTTATTCAATTTGTGAAATCGCCTCAAGCAACACAAATTATTGAAGAACAGGGTCTTGAGCAGGTTAAACAATAAAAGCTCTAAAAGGCAGCATTTTGAGAGGATGTTGCCTTTACTCTTTGAACGGTTTACTCAAAGCAATAGAACAAAATGTAGAGCAATAAACCAGTGTAGAATAATTAACAAAGGTCAAAGTAGAATTTGCCGTGGAACTTAAACAATTAAAGTATTTTATTGCAGTGATCGAGTCAGGAAGCTTGGGTAAAGCTGCAAAAAATCTCGATATTGGAACGTCTGCATTAAGTCAGCAAATCTCAAAATTAGAAAGCGAGCTTTCTATTCGCCTTTTACAACGTACTGCTTTGGGTACGGTTCCCACCCCTGCGGGTTTAGCTTTTTTTCAACAAGTTCAACTGGCGCTTAGGCACTTAGACCATGCTGTAGATTCTGCACACTCTTCACGTTTAAGTGGTCATGTCACCGTCGGTTTTTCGCCAAGTGTCGCATCGGTTATTGGCACGCACTTTTTAAAACTCATGAGAAACCGTTATCCCGACATTAAAGTCCGTTTAATCGAAGGGTTATCGGGTGATCTCAAAGCTTTAGTTAATGCAAGGCAGCTCGATGTGGCTATCATCTTTAGTGACGATGTCGACCCACAGTGGGCCATACAACCTTTAGTCAAAGAGCAAATTTTTTTAATCTCGCCTAAAGAAGTGCTGAGTCAGTACCATCTTGAAAGCTGTATCGACACTCAGACCATTACTCATTTACAGCTTAAAGAACTTCCCCTGATTTTACCGAGCCAACGACATGGACTGCGTTTATTGCTCGAACAGAAAATTCACCAACTTAAAGTGGCCTATGAAATTGATGGGCTGCATTTGTTAATGGAAAGTATAAGCCAACTCGAAATGGCAACCATTCAACCTGCGGGTGCATCGTTAAACTCGCGGCAAGACTTATGTTTGCTACGCGTTGTAGAACCTGCCATTGAACGTATTAATTATTTAATTAGTCTCTCTGAAGAAGAACTCTCGCCTGCCACCTTAGCCACGAAAGTGGTGATTCGTGCCTGTGTAGCAAACTTGATTAATGAAAAGCGCTGGCCCGGTGCGGAACTCATAAACACTTAAGCCATTAGTGTTTATTTTTACTAAACACCCATTCAAGCCTAGCCTCTCACTTCATCTTCCCTTTTGAAGCTACATTAGCCCTAGCTGAGAAAGGGAGAAATCCATGCATGATGTAATTGTGATTGGTGGTGGGAATGCCGCACTGTGTGCCGCGCTCACGGCAAGAGAAAGTGGCGCTTCTGTGCTGGTAATAGAAGCAGCACCTAAAGAATGGCGTGGTGGTAACTCACAACACACTCGTAACCTTCGCTGCATGCATGATGCTCCTCAAGACGTATTGGTCGATGCCTATCCCGAAGAAGAATATTGGCAAGACTTACTTAAAGTGACTGCGGGCAAAACCAATGAACACTTAGCCCGCCTCGTCATTCGTAGCACGGCGACTTGTCGTGACTGGATGCGTAAACATGGTGTGAATTTTCAGCCGCCGCTATCGGGTGCTTTGCATGTTGCACGTACCAATGCCTTTTTTATGGGTGGCGGTAAAGCCCTTATTAATGCGTATTACCGTAGCGCCCAAGAACTTGGTATCGAAATTTTATATAACACAAAAATTAAAGATCTAAAGTTAAACCAAGGACATTTTGAAGCTGCAATTGCTGAAGATGGCCGTGTGTTTAAAGCAAAAAGCTGTGTATTGGCCGCAGGCGGTTTTGAGTCAAATCTCGAATGGTTAAGAGAAGCATGGGGGCAAAATGAAAACGGCGAATGGCCTGCCGATAATTTTATTATTCGAGGTACCCGCTTTAATCAAGGCAACTTACTCAAATTTATGATAGATCAAGGCGCCGATATTATTGGTGACCCATCACAATCACATTGTGTCGCTGTAGATGCACGCGCACCATTATATGACGGCGGCATCTGCACCCGTATTGACTGCGTTTCTTTGGGGATCGTAGTCAATAACAAAGCCGAACGTTTTTACGATGAAGGCGAAGACTTCTGGCCAAAACGTTATGCGATTTGGGGCCGTCTTGTTGCCAAACAGCCACAGCAAATTGCCTATTCGATTATCGACTCAAAAGCCATTGGTCGCTTTATGCCCCCTGTGTTTGCAGGTGTAAAAGCAAATAGCATTCAAGAGTTAGCCGAAAAAATCGGGCTGGATGCAAAAACCTTATGCCATACCGTAGAAGAATTTAATCAAGCCTGTGTGCAAGGCACCTTTAACCATACCGTTTTAGATGACTGCACCACCGAAAATATTGTTCCCAACAAAACTCATTGGGCTGTTCCTCTCGATCAACCACCCTTCTATGCCTATGCCCTTAAACCCGGCATTACCTTTACCTATTTAGGTTTAAAAGTTGAAGACGATGCTGCGGTACGTTTTAACAATAAACCAAGCCATAACCTATTTGTCGCAGGTGAAATGATGGCAGGTAACGTACTCGGTCAGGGTTATACCGCAGGCGTTGGTATGTCGATCGGCACAACCTTTGGACGCATTGCCGGAAAAAATGCCGCCCACTATGCACTTTCACAAGGAGTTGAACATGAATGCTAGTACCAAAGCCCTAATTCCAGTTGTTCAGCTCTCAGACCACGAGCAAGAAGTCCAAAGAGTGCTACAGATTTGTAATGCTTGCCGTTACTGTGAGTCATTTTGTGCTGTTTTTGCGGCTATGACCAAACGTCTTGAGTTTAACCAAGCCGATATTCATTACATGGCAAACCTCTGCCATAACTGTGGTGCATGTTTACATGCTTGCCAATATGCTCCACCACACGAGTTTGGTGTAAATATTCCAAAAGCGATGGCACAAGTACGTTTAGAAACTTATCAAGAATTTGCTACACCTCAGCCTTTAGGTCGACTTTATAAGTCTGTAGGTATTCCTTTTGTTTCGACGTTAACACTTATTTTCTTTTTTTTGCATGTTAGCTGTAGTGTGGTGGAAAGGCACCGACCTGTTTGCAGGCTATCAAGGTAATTTTTATGCGATTTTCCCGCATAACTTTTTAGCACTATTGTTTGGAGCGACCTTTACAGTTGCAATTGTTTTACTCGGCATTGGAGTTAGCAAATTCTGGCGACAAACCTCTAAAGTCATTCATGGCAAAGTTGAGAAACCAGATCTGGTTCAAGCCACTCAAAATGTATTAACACTTAAATATTTAGATGGCGGTCATGGTAAAGGCTGTAATGAACAAGATGACCGTTATACACAAATCCGCCGTGTGTTCCATCACCTGACGTTTTATGGCTTTATGCTTTGCTTTGCAGCTACAGGTGTAGCGACTTTATATCACTATTTTCTTGACCTACATGCGCCTTACCCTATCTTTAGCTTGCCTGTGATTTTGGGTACTTTGGGTGGGATTGGCTTAGTGATTGGACCATCGGGCTTGCTCTATTTAAATCTTAAACGTCACCCATTACATGGTGACCGTGAGCAAAAACCTGTAGATCGAGGCTTTATTTTCCTTCTACTTATCGTTAGCGCTTCAGGGTTAGCACTCATGGCATTTCGCAATACCCCTTACATGGCACTTTTACTGATTTTCCATTTAGCTACGGTCATGACATTCTTCATTACCATGCCATTTGGAAAGTTCGCACATGGTTTTTACCGCAGTGCTTCTTTACTCAAATTTGCCATCGAAGAGCGTATTTCGAAGAAGTCATAATGTTTAAGATTAGAAAAACTTCCTAATAAAAAACCGCTATAAAAGCGGTTTTTTATATTCAACTACAATGATAATTGAATGGACATATTGAAAACGGTAATAGCTTAAGCAATTTTCCCATCAATAATACCCTTCTCTTTTAATGCAGTAAGTTCTTCTGCTGTTTTAAATCTCGATAAGATTCGAGCAGTATGCTCACCTAGCTCTGGCGGTGCATGATGATATTCAACGGGAGTATCAGACAGTTTGATTGGTGAGCCAATGGTTTGGAAGTTTTCATTTAAACGATGAGGAATGTTCACCACCAAGTTGCGATGTACAATTTGTGGTTCAGCTAAAGCATCTTCAATAGAGTTGATAACACCTACTGGTACTTTTAACGCATGAATCATATCAACCCATTCTTTAGCAGTTTTCTGCAAAAAGTGCTCGGACAATAAAGGTATCAGTTCATTTCGATATTTTACGCGTTCTTGGTTACGCACAAACTTATCATTTTCGAGCAACTCTGGATAATTAATCGCAATACACAAATCTTTAAACTGTTTGTCGTTGCCACAAGCAATAATAAATTCTTTATCTTTAGCCTTAAAAGTTTGATACGGCACAATACTTGGGTGTTGATTACCCATGCGTTGTGGCGCTTTACCTGAAGCTAAATAATTCATTCCCTGATTTGCCAGTGCCGCGACCTGCACATCAAGGAGTGACATATCAATATACTGACCGCGTCCTGTGTGTGAGCGTGCAATCAGTGCCGCTTGAATGGCAATGGTGGAATACAATCCAGTTTGAATATCTACCACAGCCACACCAACCTTTTGCGCACCACCACCTGCCACATCATCAGGCTCGCCAGTAATGCTCATTAAGCCAGACATACCCTGAATAATAAAATCATAACCGGGTTCTTCTGCACGTGGGCCATCTTGCCCAAAACCGGTAATCGAGCAATAAACAATGTTCGGGTTCAACTCACTTAATGACGCGTAGTCCAAACCATATTTAGCCAAAGACCCTGTCTTATAATTTTCAATCACGACATCGGCAGTCTTGGCAATTTCATAAATTAAGGCCTGACCTTCGGGTGTGGTTATGTCCACTGCAACCGAATATTTATTGCGGTTGGTACACTGAAAATAGCCAGATTCACGAGTCATGTTTCCGTCTTGATCGAGCATCCATGGTGGGCCCCACATACGTGTGTCATCACCGACTCGAGGACGTTCAATTTTAATCACTTCCGCGCCAAGGTCTGCCAAGATTTGCCCACACCATGGCCCCGCAAGCACACGACTTAAATCTAAAACCCGAATTCCTTGTAATGCACCCATAACGATACCCTTATCTTTTTAGAAGGTACTTAGAGCACCTTCCTGTCATTGTTTATGATTGTCTTTGTGGATCGTACTGACGATCTTTAATAAATAAGCCTGGCAATACACCCGCAACAAAATACGCAGCGCCCATCACAATAAAGGCCATGGTAAACGTCCCGCCCGATGCTAAGAAACCAATCGTGGCTGGTGCAATAGCGGCCCCGACACGACCAATGTTATAAGCACCGCCAATGGCTGTTCCGCGCACATCGGTTGAAAAACTTTCAGCCATATAAGTCGCGTTCACACCATATGGAATGCCATATAAGAAGCCAAAGGTGATCAATAAATACAAAATATTGTCAGGAGTATTGAAGAAAATAATGATTGGCAAGAACACGGCGCTGGCTATTGTTCCAAACACAAAAACAGCACGGCGGTTAAATTTATCAGCAAGATAACCCGCTAAAATTTTGCCTAAAATCATTGCAGTATATGAACCCACCATATAACTGGTTAAGTTTTTAAAGTTCATATGCACTTCTGTTTCTAAATAACTTGGCATCCAGTTGTTAATGCCGTAATAACCGAACTGCAAGAAGAATGCTGTGGTCATCCACAACAAAAACATCTTGCGGTGCTTAAAGTTATTAAAAATTTGCTTATAAATACTGCCACTTTTCGGCTTTTCAGCCACCACCATTTCTTTAGGTTGTCTATTGCCTTGCAAGCTTTCAATTTTGGTGAGCTGCCAAGATTTTGGCTCTGGCACAAATCGTTGTAGAAAAATATTAACGAAAGCAGGTACTACGGTCAGGAAGAATAAAACGCGCCAGCCATGATCTGGAATAATTGCGCCAGCTAATAACGTTGCAGCAATATAACCTACAGTCTGGCCCGTCTGTAACGTGCCCAAGACCGTTGTACGGTAAGTGGTTGGCACATATTCAGCCATTAAGGTATTACAGGCCATATAGAGTGCTCCGATTCCTAAAGCACCTATAAAACGTAGAGCCATAAATTGCTCGAAGCTTTGCGTAAAGCCTAACAAACAAGTCGCTACAGAAAAGAAAGTCACCGAGTTGGCAATGGTTCGTACACGGCCAAACTTGTCACATGCCCAGCCACCCAAAATACCGCCAATCCCCATACCTGCCAAGGAAGCACTGCCTAATGCACCCGCTTGAAAGGTACTTAAACCAAACTCTGCCTTTAAACTGGTCAAGCTATAAGACAGCAGCATAATATCAATGCCATCGACCACCATCGCAAAATAGGCAAATAACAACGCCCATTTCCATGTATGAGGTCCAATCCTTTCGTATGTTCCAAGATTACTTGGAAATGTATTTCTTAATTCTTTCGATATTACTTGAACGTCATTGTTCATCTTTAGTTCCTCATTTTCCCAAATGAGTCATCGGTAGCTTACTTATGTTTTCTGTATGACTTAATCTTCTATATTTTCATCATCTTACATTTGGTTTTAAGTACACAGAGACACATCTTCACATGAGTATCCTTACGATGAATCTTGTCATTTTCCATAAATTTTTGCGTAAAAATCCCTAAAGGTGCTCCCGAAAGAACACCTCTATTTTTAAAAATGAGTGTGTTAGTTACTAAATGCGGCAATACCAGTTTGTGCACGACCTAAAATCAAGGCATGAACGTCATGTGTACCCTCGTAGGTATTTACGACTTCAAGATTGACCAAATGGCGTGCCACACCAAACTCGTCACTAATGCCGTTTCCACCCATCATGTCACGTGCCATGCGGGCAATATCAAGCGCCTTTCCACAGTTGTTACGCTTAATTAGAGATGTACCCTCAACTGATGCAATGCCTTCATCTTTCATGCGGCCAAAACGTAAAGCTGCCTGTAAACCCAAAGCAATTTCAGTTTGCATATCTGCCAGCTTCTTTTGAATCAATTGATTTGCAGCCAACGGGCGACCAAATTGTTTGCGGTCCATGGTGTATTGATGTGCTGTATGCCAACAGAACTCGGCAGCACCCATCGCCCCCCATGCAATGCCATAACGAGCACTGTTCAAACAGGTAAATGGGCCTTTTAAGCCTCGAATTTCAGGGAATGCATTTTCTTCAGGTACAAAAACGTTATCCATCACGATTTCACCCGTAATCGAGGCACGTAAACCGACCTTGCCATGAATAGCTGGCGCAGATAGGCCTTCCCAGCCCTTTTCTAAAATGAAGCCGCGAATATCACCGACATTGCCTTCAGCAGAAACTTCTTTTGCCCAAACCACAAATACATCTGCAATTGGACTGTTGGTAATCCACATTTTGGCGCCACTTAAACGGTAACCACCTTCAACTTTTTTAGCACGGGTAATCATACTGCCCGGATCTGAACCATGGTCAGGTTCGGTCAAACCAAAACAACCAATGTATTCACCAGTAGCCAGTTTAGGTAAGTACTTCTGCTTTTGCTCTTCAGTACCAAATTCATGAATCGGAACCATGACTAATGAGCTTTGCACGCTCGCCATAGAGCGGTAGCCCGAGTCGACATATTCAATTTCACGCGCAACCAAACCATAACTCACATAGTTCAAACCCGCGCCGCCATATTGCTCAGGAATGGTTGGGCCAAGTAAGCCAAGCTCTCCCATTTCACGGAAAATAGATGGATCTGTTGTTTCATGACGGAATTGTTCAAGTACACGGGGTTGCAAACGTTCTTGACAATAAGCATGAGCCGCATCACGAATCATGCGCTCATCTGGGCTAAGCTGTTGCTCAATTAAAAATGGGTCTTGCCAGTTAAATTGAACTTTTGCTTTTTTTGTTGTCACCATGTGATTCATCGCATCCTCTGCTTGATTTGATCTTCTTTATTTAACTCGATGTTATGCGTGAAAAATGCAGTAATCAAACGATAAATGTTCATGCAGATATGCGACTTACGCATATTTAAAATGGGTCGCATTAAATTTAACTATTTAATTCGTTGTATTTCATTAAAAATGACTTATTTTTATACTAAACTCGGATATCTGCATTTAGGTCATATGCTGTTTTGAAATATGATGACAAATAAAAGGATTTATTTATGCGAAGAAGTATCCCGTCCATTCAGGGTCTAATTTGCTTTGAAAGTGCAGCGAAACATCTAAGTTATACCTATGCTGCGCAAGAGTTATGTATTACCCAAAGTGCAGTCTCGCGCCAAATTCAGCAGTTAGAAGATTTCTTGGGTGTTGAACTCTTTATACGTACTCGGCATGGCGTTGAACTCACCATTGCAGGTCAGCAGTATTTTAAAAGCATTAAACCCTATTTGTTAGGGCTAGAGAAATGTACAGCCGATGTGATTTCTCATAAAGGTTTAGGTGGAACATTAAAGTTAGGCGTGGTGCCTACCTTTGCAACGCGCTGGCTGTTACCCAAGCTCCATCTTTTAAATCAAAAACACCCTGAAATTACAGTACATTTAGAAACCAGTACCAAACCCTTTTTATTTAATGACAATATTTTTGACGCTGCGATTTTCGCAGGTACGCAGCAGCAAATTGACCATTGGCCCGGCATACAAGCGCATTATTTAATGGATGAAGAAATTGTACCTGTATGCTCGCCAAGGCTAATCGAAAAGTATTTTCCAGATGCTGTGATGATCAATGAAAATACCTATGATTTAAGCCCAGAAGATCTGCTAAAAATCCCCCTGCTACAACAAACCACTCGGCCAAGCATTTGGCAAGAATGGTTTCTCACTCATCACATGCAGCACCCTAAGCCTTTTGATGGACAGCGCCATGAGTTATTTTCGATGCTTGCCGTTGCTGCCAGTCATGACATGGGAATGGCTTTAATTCCACAAATGTTGATTGAGTCTGAACTACAAAAAAAGGAACTGGTGATTGTTTCCAATAAAAAATTAAAAGGCAGCCGAAAGTACTACCTCATCCATTCGAGCCAAGACATCTCACCGACTATTCAAAAATTTGTTGAGTGGATTTACCAAGAACTAGAACAACTAAAGACTAATACGAATTAGCTCAGCAGGTTTTACTTATGCTCAATACTCATAAAAAAAGGTTGTGATTAATCAAATCATAACCTTTTTAGTTAAGTGTAAATGACTTTGAAATTAATGACTCATCAATTGAATATCTGAACCGCTACGTTTAGGGTCAATCAAGATTTTGGCGTGCTGTTCAGGGTCACGTAATGCTTCAAATGCATTAGTTACGCCTTTTAGGCCAACAACACCGGTAATGAGCGGTGAACAGTTCACTTTACCTTCTGCAATCATGTGCAGCGCATCTCTAAACTCAAGTGGTGTATAGCCCAACACAAACTGAATTTCTAGCTCTTTATTAATCGCAAGTGCTGGTTCTATTTTGTCACTTTGCATGCATACACCCACCCCAACAATTCGAGAAAACAAAGGTGCACCTTCAATAATTTGCTGCAAAACGCCCGGTACGCCCACACACTCAAAAATAACAGGACGTTTTGGCAGAGCGCCCAATTTATCAATCATGCGCCATCCATGCCACCAAGGTAAGCGTGTCGCTTGTAACTTATCAAACAGTCCCATGCCCATGTTAATGGCATCCGAAACATTGCCAAGTAAACCAAATTCTTTCCAGTTGGCAAATGGCGATGTCTCTTTAGGGTCTACCACAATATCCGCACCACATTGCTCGGCAAGCTTACGTCGGTTTGGAGAAAAGTCACTGGCAACTACGGTTTTAACCCCAGCAGCTTTAAGCATTAATATGACACCTAGCCCGACAGGACCACAGCCAATCACAATCGCAGGTTCACTTGTTTTTACACGGCTACGGCGAACAGCATGCAATGCAACCGCCATAGGTTCGGTCATGGCAGCACTATCCGCATCTAGACCGTTGGGTACTTCAAACATCAAGCTTGATTGAGCCAATACTTGCTCGGCATAGCCACCCGAAGCATTTGGGGAAAGCCCTGTAGACAAATAACCATGCTGATCTACATTCAAAAGCGGCATTGCGCAAACGAGTGTATCCGCTTTAAATTTATGGCGTGTTTTTGGACCGTAGTCTAAAACCTTGCCGCAAAACTCATGTCCAAGTACAAATGGGTCTGTAGACTTCGCTAAACCATTAAACCCGACACGTGCAGCCAAATCATGCATGTGGTCGCAGTGATGCTGCATATGTAAATCTGAACCACAGATCCCACATCGCACCACTTCCAATAAAACTTGTCCTTTTGCAGGTGTTAAGTTCGGTTGGTCCACTACTTGCAATGTTGCTTGATGACAAAGTACCGACTTCATTTGAGTGCTTCCTATTTCTTCTTTTTCATTTACTTGCCAGAAATAGATTTCTACAGATAAATTAATCGCTTTATCGGTTTGGTCTTTAGCAAGCCTTTATTCATCTTTACAAGTAAAAGGCAAAATACCAATGACCATTCTTCAGCCAATCCACTCTTAAAGAGTCAACAAAAAAAGGCTCAGCGAAATTAAAAACAATAAAAATCTTGGTGCTTGTATCTTACACAGACTGTGTTGTCTTCTTAGGCCAGAACAATGTCATCAAAATTAAAACTTATACAAATATAGTAATTTCAAAAAACTCAACTCAACCATTTTCACAAAAACATAGCAAATCCAAACTTTTATCAGTGCATCTAAACAGGCATGATGAATTGATGCAAACAGATAAGAAGAAATTTATGATTACTAAAACGCTCCCGCTTACAGATATACACCGCCACCTTGATGGCAACATCCGCATTCAAACCATTTTAGAGTTGGGGCAACAATACAATTTAGATTTGCCTGCTTACGACATTGAATCTTTACGACCACACGTACAAGTGATGGATAACCAACCCGACTTATTAAGTTTTTTATCTAAGCTCGATTGGGGCGTAAAAGTATTAGCCAGTTTAGATGCCTGTAAACGTATTGCTTTTGAAAACATGCAGGATGCAGCACAGCAAGGACTAGACTATGTAGAACTACGTTTTTCACCGGGTTATATGGGAATGACCCATCAACTTCCACTTGAAGGCGTAGTTGAAGCTGTGATTGCTGGAATAAAAGAAGGTAGTCAGGCGTACGGCGTAAAAGCGAATTTAATTGGTATTATGAGTCGTACTTTTGGTCAAGAAGCCTGCGAAAAAGAATTAAATGCCCTCCTTGCCCATAAAAACGATATTAAAGCACTGGATCTTGCTGGAGATGAGCTTGGTTTTCCGGGCAATTTATTTATTGATCACTTTAAAAAAGCACGTGATGCAGGTTGGCACATTACCGTACACGCAGGCGAAGCTGCTGGCCCAGAAAGTATTTGGCAAGCCATTGAAGAATTAGGTGCAGAACGGATTGGACATGGTGTTAAAGCAGTTCAAGATTTAAAACTTCTAGATTATTTGGCTAAACACCAGATTGGGATTGAATCTTGTCTCACCTCAAATATTCAAACCAACACAGTGCCTTCTTTAGCAGAGCATCCATTAAAGACTTTTTTAGAACATGGAGTGCTTGCTACCATTAATACGGATGACCCAGCAGTAGAAGGCATTGAGATAGAGCATGAATATTTAACTGCTGCCCCACTAGCAGGTTTAAGCCCTGAGCAAATTTATACAGCTCAAGAAAATGGACTTAAAATCGCATTTTTATCAGAACAAGAAAAAGATGAGTTAAAACAGAAATATCAATAACAGAGAACAGAGAACAGAGAACAGAGAACAGAGAACAGAGAACAGAGAACAGAGAACAGAGAACAGAGAACAGAGAACAGAGAACAGAGAACAGAGAACAGAGAACAGAGCTTATATAAATAAGTTCAGATATTGGAGCAATTTGGAATTAAAATTTTATTATAGAAAACAAAAAAAATTCCTTCTATCCATAAGATAAGAGGAAATGATTTTAATATATGGGATATTTTAGAAAGCTTGAACGCTTTTAAATATGGTCGGAGCAGTAGGATTCGAACCTACGACCCCCTGGTCCCAAACCAGGTGCACTACCAGGCTGTGCTATGCTCCGAAATTGGGGTGAATGACGGGATTCGAACCCGCGACAACTGGAATCACAATCCAGGGCTCTACCAACTGAGCTACATCCACCATCAAATAAGTTCTATGTACCAAGCTACCAAATGGCGCGCCTGACAGGATTCGAACCTGTGACCATCCGCTTAGAAGGCGGATGCTCTATCCAACTGAGCTACAGGCGCTTAACCGATGATGCTTATCATGCGATACTTCGCCGATCTTAAAATATTCTTTTAAGTGGTCGGAGCAGTAGGATTCGAACCTACGACCCCCTGGTCCCAAACCAGGTGCACTACCAGGCTGTGCTATGCTCCGATCTATCTCAGCTTTTGCTGTATCGCACATCGTGCGGTACGGTGTGCATTCTAGGCGCGACGCCCTCAGACGTCAACACCTATTGTCAAAAAAAGTTAAAAATCCTTATCAAATGTATATTTAACAAGCATTTTGAGGCTTTTTAACGTTTTAATGATGCACTAAAGGCTAACATTCGATCTAAAGGCATTTTGGCACGTTCAGCAAGTGCTGGGTCAACGTGTATTTCTTGATCACCTTTTTGTAAAACTTCTAAAATTCCATCAAGTTCATTCATCGCCATCCACGGACAGTGTGCACATGAACGACAAGTTGCCCCCTCACCCGCTGTTGGGGCTTCAACCAGAATCTTATCTGGTACTGCTTGCTGCATTTTGTAGAAAATGCCACGGTCCGTTGCCACGATTAAACGTTGGTGTGGCAAAGTTTGTGCAGCTTTAATCAATTGAGATGTACTACCCACTGCATCTGCAATTTCTACCACCGACTCTGGTGACTCAGGATGGACCAATACAGCCGCATCTGGGTACAGTGCTTTCATGTTAGCAATGCCACGTGCACGGAATTCTTCATGCACAATACATGCGCCATCCCAAAGCAACATATCAGCGCCGGTTTTCTTTTGAATATAACGGCCTAAGTGCTGATCTGGTGCCCAAATAATTTTTTCACCTAAGCTATCTAGATGCTCAACAATTTCAACTGCACAGCTTGAAGTCACCACCCAATCCGCACGAGCTTTAACAGCAGCCGATGTATTGGCATAAACTACTACAGTGTGGTCAGGGTGCTGATCACAAAATGCCGTGAACTCATCGACTGGACAACCTAAGTCAAGTGAACAGGTTGCCTCAAGTGTCGGCATAAGAATTGTTTTTTCAGGAGACAGAATTTTTGCTGTTTCACCCATAAACTTAACGCCAGCCACAACCAGTGTAGAGGCTGCATGATCTCGTCCAAAACGGGCCATTTCTAAAGAGTCAGAAACGCATCCACCTGTTTTTTCGGCAAGTTCTTGTACATCTGGATCGCAATAGTAGTGAGCAACAAGGACAGCATCACGTTTTTTGAGCTCTGCTTCGATCTGTGCAAACTTTTGTTGTTTTGCTTCTTCACTTAGGCGGTTGTCTTTTGGTTCACCTAAACGGTCTAAATGCGCTTGTACAATGTTTTTTGCATCGTTGGCAATTAAAGTCGCATCACTCATAAAACGTCTTCTCTATCCTTCATGCTGGCATTCCTGCTCGCATATAACGTTACTGCTTAAACGATTTACTAAATTCAATCATTTAATATCAAAAGATGGGGCTAATAAAAAAGCCTCTTTGTCGAGGCTTGATTATAACTGAATATTTACGAACGGTAATCTGCATTAATCTTGACATAGTCGTAAGATAAGTCACACGTATATACCGTGTCTTTGGCTTGTCCGCGGCCTAAGTCAACACGAATGGTAATTTCGGTTTGTGCCATTACACGAGCACCTGCTTCTTCGGTATAGTCCTCGGCTGCGCCACCATCTTTACAGATTTGCACGTCGTCTAACCATACCTGAATTTTAGACACGTCTAAGTCTTTCACTCCAGCATAGCCGATTGCAGCTAAAATACGTCCCCAGTTCGGATCAGATGCAAAAAGTGCAGTTTTAACAAGTGGTGAATGCGCAATACTATAAGCAATGTCACAACATTCTTGAGTATTTGCACCACCTTCAACAGCAACAGTAATAAACTTGGTTGCACCTTCTCCATCACGGACAATTAACTGTGCTAAACGGTTCATTACACGAGCAAGTACTTCTAACACTTTAGCGTAGCGTACATCGCTTTCCGATGTAATTTCAGCACCACCAGCCTGACCAGTTGCCACAAAAATACAAGAGTCATTTGTTGAGGTATCACCATCAATGGTAATACGGTTAAATGAATGCTCAACTGTAGTCTTTAATAGCTTTTGTACTAAATCACGGCGAATAGGCGCATCTGTTGCTACAAAGCTCAGCATAGTTGCCATGTTTGGACGGATCATCCCAGCGCCTTTACTAATACCGGTCATGGTATAAGTCATACCATCAAGCTCAAATTGTTCAGATGCGCCTTTTGGCACTGTGTCTGTTGTCATAATGCCAGATGCCGCATCACTCCATGCAGCGTCTTGTACGCTATTTAATGCAGGTTGTAAGCCAGCGAGTAAACGTTCCATCGGAAGCTGCTCACCAATCACGCCTGTTGAAAATGGAAGTACTTCGAAACTGTTAACGCCAGCAAGCTCCGCTAACTTTGCACAAGTATCCTGAGCATTTTTCAAACCTGTAGGACCAGTACCAGCATTGGCATTACCTGTATTAATCACTAAATAGCGCGGATTGCCTTCGGCAAGATGAGCTTTAGATACATGAACAGGTGCCGCACAGAATGCATTTTGCGTAAATACACCTGCAACATTTGAACCTTCTGCAAATTCAAAAATGACTAGATCTCGTCGGTTTGGGTAACGTACATATGCTTCTGTTGAGCCAATTTTTACACCTTTTACCACATGCATTTGTGGCATTGTTACGTCACCGACAGCCATTTTTAGAACATCCAGAGTTTGTTATGAAAAGATTAATATTTCAGAAAATAGCGAGGTTATAAAACACGCTTTATATGAAATATCAGAATTGACAGCTTATTAGAAAAGCCTAAAAAAATCGAGCGCTAAAAATAGCTTATTTTTGCTCTAATCTTAATAAAATATCTTTCTTATCAAGACCACCGGCAAAACCAACCAAAGCTCCGCCCGCACCAATTACTCGGTGACAAGGTGCAATAATTGAAATCGGATTTTTGCCATTTGCAGCACCCACTGCTCGCACTGCTTTTTCATTTCCGATCTGAACGGCAATATCTTTATAACTTCTTGTTTCACCATACGGAATCGTCAGTAATGCCGCCCAGACCTGCTTTTGAAATGCAGTCCCTTCAAAATCTAGTGGTAATGTAAACTCACGGCGTTTGCCTTCAAAATATTCTTGTAATTGTTGTTCGGTCTTTAATAAAACTGGATGCTCAAGTTGTTCGACCAGCTCAGCCAATCGAACACGTTTTGGATTTTCATTGTCCCAAAGTACTGCCACCAAAGCATTTTCATTCGCAACCAGCTTTAATTGCCCAACAGGCGAATTGATATACTTATAAGACAGCAACATACTTAATCCTCTTAGGATGGAGATGAAATTTTCATTAGAACCAGTCCAGATACAATCAGTACAGCGGCAATCATTCTCATCGCACCAATAGGCTCATGAAGAAAGAAAATACCAACTAAAAATGATCCAATTGCACCAATGCCTGTCCAAACCGTATAAGCAGTACCAAGGGGTAAAGTTTTCATTGAAATTGAAAGCAGAACTACACTCAAAATCATAAAAACTACGGTAATAATACTAGGTGTTAAGCGTGTAAAACCTTCAGACATTTTCATAGAATATGCCCAAATCACTTCAAATACACCTGCTAAAATTAAAATAGCCCAAGCCATAACATTCACTAATTTTTATAGTGTCAGGTCGTCCCGACATGATTACCCATTATGGGGGAGGTCGTTCCTCCAGTATGTGAAGACTCAGTTTACTTTAAAATAAAAAATGAAGGCAAACCCGAACTCAAACTTGCCTCTATCAGAAAATATTATTCATTTTTTAACTGTAAAATTTTTCGTGCACCACTTAAAACGAACAAAACAATAATCAATCCAATAATTAAATCAGGATAACGAGAGCCTGTGATTGCAACCAGTATTCCCGCAATAATGACACCTAAGTTGACGATGACATCATTTGCAGAAAATATATAACTCGCCTTCATATGTGCCCCGCTCTCCTTATGGTCACTCATTAAGTAAAGACAACTAATGTTGGCCGCAAGCGCTAATCCCCCAATTAAAATCATTAAAATTGAAACTGGTTCACTGCCATATATAAAACGGCGCAGCACATCAATTAAAACGATTATGGCTAAACCAAACTGAAACCATCCGGAAAGATGTGCAGCCTTTAATTGAGCGTCAAGGTTTTTACCCACCACAAATAATGCAATACCATAAATTGCAGCATCGGCAAACATATCGAGCGAGTCAGCAATTAACCCTGTGGAAGAGGCAATAATGCCTGCCATTAACTCAATGACAAACATGACCCCATTAATCAGTAACAGCCATTGTAGAACTTGTTTTTGTGCTGCATTAGTTGAGGAACTTGGTCGAACCTTTTTGGGTTTTTCAATAGGCTCATAATGTGGTTGGGTTTGTTGTAATTCGGCTCCTAAACCTAGACGTTGCAGGCACTGCGTAATCTTTTCATCTTGAGTACTGTGATACACCGCTAAGTGGCGGGCGGGCAAATCAAAATAAAGTTCTTGAATATGCTCAGCATAAGAAGCTAAAGCCATTCGTACCATTTGTTCTTCGGCTGCACAATCCATACGGGGAATATGATAATAACTCACCCATTGGGTTTTATTTACCCTAGGTTCACTTGCCACAGAAAAGTCCTGAGCTGCTACATTTGAGCACCCACAGCTAGAACAGCTTTTATTTACATTTATTTGATTCTCTTGTTTTTCTAAAGCCATCTTTGCACCATAACTGACACAAAAAACAATGCCATCAGTATAAACCAATGGCATGTCATTAAGCTTACTTTTTGTTCGGCAATTAGAATTTTAGTGTTAACCCAGCTCCATAATACCAACCATGTTCTGAGTCGGTTCCAGTTTGCCAAGCGGTTTGTTTTAAACCTTTTTCATAACCATAACCGAAATCAACAAATGGCATTACCTTTTTATTGATTTCATAACGGGTTTGAAAGCCAGCTTGTAAACTCGACAGGCCTGTTTTACTGGCATAGCGAGATTCATCTTGTAAAACAATATCTGCTTTTAAATAGGGCTTACCAATCAACTTTTGAGTAAAAAGCAAATCTCTTTCTGTCTCTAGGCTTAACTTCCATAACTGATCTTCACCTACATAAAGATAAGCATCGGTTTCAAAGAAGTAAGGCGCCATGCCATGTAAGCCCACTACACCAGCCCAACGATCTTGCTTTTCGTCTTCCCGTTGTAAACGTTCATAGTTTACCCCGGCCTGTACATCCCAATAGTCAGCCACATTGCGGCTATAAAGTAATGAACCGCCATAATTAGCTTCTTCTGACTCGGCTTTATCCACATGGGCTTTAATGAACAATTTATTTTCATCCGTTCCCACCCAGCTTTCCAATTCAGAAGAAAAACTGCCTTCACCCTCTTCATTTTGGGTCCAGCCAGTATCAATCTTTGTTGCTTGATAAACCTGTCCGCCATGTTCGCGTAAATGATCGTGTGTTAAAGGTTCTTGAGCAAAAGCAAATACAGATATACCCGAGAAAGCACCGCAACATATCATTTGAGAAAATAACTTAGTGATGCGCATGACTAGCTCCTTTCTCATTTTCAGATTGAACAGTTGGCTGGGACTGAGAGGGTTGTTGCCCATCGTTGACTTGAGCAACAATTAATTTATTCATCATTCCAGCACTCATGTGATAGAGCAGATGGCAATGAATCGCCCATTCTCCCAAAGCATCGGCTGTCAATAACGCAGTAACGGTCTTTCCGGGTGGAACAATAATGGTATGTTTATTTGGTAAGTTTTCAGCTTGTTGACCATTTTCCAATTGCATAAACATGCCATGTAAATGCATTGGATGAGCCATCATACTGTCATTCACAAACTTCAAGCGTATGCGTTCACCATACTTAACTTGTAAAGGTGTCGTGTCACTAAATTTCTTGCCATTAATGGTCCAGATATAACGCTCCATGTTGCCGCCTAAACGAATAACAAGCTCTCGTTCTGGCGCACGTGTATCTGGTTGAGGATTTAAAGATTGCAAATCGCTATATTGCAGTGCCTTCATACCAGCTGGCGTTGAAGCATTTGCCCAGCCATAAACTGGTTCATCCTTTTTAGGCTTATTCTCAGATTGAGCAGGCATCTCATGATTCATATTCATCATAGGGTGGTCATGCTCGCTAGATGACATTGCCTGCATATCATGGTTCATTTCAGACATCGCTGACATATCATGTTTCATGTGCATCATGGAATGATCATGCCCGTCAGATGACATATTTTTCATGTCATGATCCATTTTCATCATTGTGTGATCATGATTAGCCTGACTCGTCTCTTTTTTCATTTCAGGCATGGCCGACATGTCATGTTGCATGTTCATTTGATGGCCAGCATGTTCATTACTTCCATCACCATGACTCATGCCCATATCATCCATGGTCAATAAAGCACGTGGGCGTGGTATTGGCATTTGGACTGGCCCCACAGCCTGCGTATTTTCATTGTGCAAAGTACCGATAGCAAAACCACTACGGTCAATAGACTCTGCTTCAATCTGATAATTTGGCTGTTTAGGTTCCACAATGACATCGTAGGTTTCAGCTGTACCAATACGAAACTCATCAATTGCTACAGGTTTAACTGGCTGCCCATCTGCACTTACAACTGTCATTTTCAAATTTGGAATTCTGACATCAAAAAATGACATTGCTGATGCATTAATAAATCGCAATCGAACCTTATCACCAGCTTTAAAATTAGCTGTCCAGTTTTGCTGAGGAGTCTTGCCGTTGACTAAGAAGGTATAGCCCGTCACATCAGACATATCGGTTTTTAACATCCGCATCTGATTCCACATCGAACGATCTTGCCAAGTTGCTTTTAAGCCCTGTGCTTTAACTTGCTTCCATACATCAGATACAGTTTCACGGCGGTTTTGATAATACTCAGCAGATTTCTTCAAATTCTTCATAATGCTATCGCTAGAAGAATCATGGAAATCTGAAAGCATCACTACATAATCACGATCAGTTTTTTCATGCGCCGCAACTGGTATTTTGCCTTTTGGGTAAATCACAAGCGGCCCATATAAACCGTCTTGCTCTTGGCCTTTACTATGGGCGTGATACCAATATGTGCCATTTTGTTTCACCTTAAAGCGGTAAACAAAATCTCCATTTGGAGCAATCCCTTTAAAATTATTAAAACCCGGCACACCATCCATTAACCCTGGCAGTAACAACCCATGCCAGTGTAAAGAGGTATCTTGATTCTTTAATTGATTATGGACGCGAATAACAGCCTCATCCCCCTCTTCAAACTCAAGGAGTGGTGCTGTAAATTTTCCATTTACGGTAATTCGTTTAAGGGGTTTGCCCGTAACATTGACTTGTTGTTCATTAATATTAAGGTGATATTCCTTAATTGCCGCGAGAGTCCATGGTGAAACCAATAGACCAAATACAGCGACGAGGCTGCTAATCGTTTTATGAGACATTGCTTTAATCCTTTTAACTAAAAAAATAAGTAAGAAAGGATTAAGCTTTTGGTGGACGTAAGATTTCTTGCCAGTATCCGGCTAAATGCTGTGCCTGATAAATACTACTAAATTGAGATGGAATAGGAATAAATGATGATTCAATATCTGGTATAGCTTGCTGTAAAGCCAGATTTACCATCTGACAATGGACCGGGTTACAGTCTTGGCAGTGTTCACCATGTTGGTGAGAAACCTGACTCATAGATTGATGACACGTTGCCTGCTCATCAGCTTGAATATGCATAGAGTGATGTTTCATTTGCTCACTATGACACGGCATAGTATGAAGATCATGCTGCATAGGTGTCTGAGCAATAGACACACCACTCCACCCAATAACTAAAGTCATCAGGAACACAAACCAAGCATACTTGCGTAAGTGTTGCAGTGTCATCATTTATTGCCTTGAGCAATCTATTTATCTTAGTTGTATTAGCATAACCAAGTTTTTAAACAGATACAATTTTCCATCTTAGTTGATTGTTGTTAAGGTCATTAAGCAAATGGAGGCTGATGCTGAAGAACTAAGTCAATCACCTGTAATGCACCTTCTTGCTCATTATTTGCAGTTGTGTAAGGAGCAACGGCTTTTAAGGCTTCAACTGCATTTTCGACTGCAAACCCATAACCTGCTGCTTTAATCATCTGGATATCATTATTGTTATCACCAATCGCAACGACTTGATCGGGTTGAACCTGCCATTTTTGCAATAATAGCTTCAAACCATGTGCTTTGTGCTGGTCCGGAAGAATCAAATCGATAAAATTAAAGCCACTTGAGACTGGTACCAAAACCTTATCTTTTACAAAACTTTGCTTCTGAAAATGCTCAAAAATTGTAAAACTTTCATTTTCCTGCGCAGTAAAAGTAATTTTACACACCAAGTCATCTAGTGCATAAAAGTCATCTATAACCGTCAGCTTTTCAAAATAGCGAGCGACTTTAGCATAATCTTCCGCGTTCATACTGCTATGCACATAAGCACTCTGTTTTCCGCAGATCACCATTTTAGAGGTATACACTGGGTCAATCGCATTTAAAATCTCAACGAATTGCTCTTTGCTTAAATGAGCAAAAGCTAACTCTTGCCCCGCATCTACAACATGAGCACCATTTTCGGCAATAAAAGCAATCTCATGATTAATTTCTGGAAAATACGTAACAAGCTTTGCAAGCTGATTACCACTAGCGACTACAAAACGGATATTATTTTGTTTTAGTTGTTCATACTGTTTTAAAAAACGTGCTTTGTTGTACTGCTTCTTAGAATTAAGAAAAGTCCCATCCATATCTACCGCTAAAATTTTTACTGTCATTAATGATCTAGGTCTCTTACTAAAATCTTATTAAATCAAATTTAGCTTTATTTTTCATGACACTTTTACAGTTTTCTATTCAATATATTTTAAAAAGTTTTACACAAGCCCTCTCGTTTTTTGCACAGGTTATTTTTTAGCAAAGCTTAATAAAAAAACAGATCCCAAAATATCCCGATAGAATAGAAAAAGAACGCCAAAGCGTTCTTTTTTCATACATTTTGCTTAGAGAATAAACGGTTGATCTCATTTTGTTTATTTTACCAACATCTTATCCATATGGTTATCAACACAGTTATCCATACAGTTATAAACAAAGTTATCCACAAGTTTACTCTCAGCCTAATATTCTTTTTTTAAGCGTCTACACTACCGACTTTTGCAAGCTCTGCACGCATTTGATCAATCACAACTTTATAATCTGGTTGACCAAAAATTGCCGAGCCAGCAACGAACATATCAGCACCAGCTTCTGCAATTTCACGGATATTTGCAGGACCAACTCCACCGTCTACTTCTAAACGGATATCACGGCCACTTGCATCAATAATTTTACGCGCTTCACGTAATTTTTCTAAAGTCATTGGAATGAACTTTTGGCCACCAAAACCTGGGTTTACACTCATTAATAAAATTTGGTCAACTTTATCAAGAACATAGTCTAGATAATGCAATGGTGTTGCTGGGTTAAAAACTAATCCTGCTTTAGCACCACCAGACTTAATAAGCTGTAATGAACGGTCAATGTGATGAGAAGCTTCTGGGTGAAACGTAATGATATCTGCGCCTGCTTCTAGGAAATCACCAATAATACGGTCAACTGGAGATACCATTAAATGCACATCAACAGGAGCAGTAATTCCATAATTTTTTAAAGCCTTACACACACCTGCACCAAAAGTTAAATTTGGAACATAGTGATTATCCATCACATCAAAATGCACTACATCGGCACCTGCAGCTAACACTTTGTCTACATCTTCGCCTAAACGAGCAAAATCGGCAGATAAAATAGAAGGAGCAATCAAATAAGGCTTGGACATAGGTGGATGACCTGGCTAAAAATTTAAGGAGAGGCTAAAAATTATAACAAAAAAGAACCTACTTGGCCCGCTCTTCCTTGCTTAAATGACAACATTTCAAACTTGCAACGTAACGTTGCTACTATAGAATGCCAAGTGCCAAACGAATTTGTTAAGGTACATTAAACCAATGTGAGGATTGATAATGAAAAGCACAACTCATCTATTAACAAATGATGGAAAACGCATTGCAAAACGTCTAGTTAATCATTGGAAACATAAGTTTGAAGTACAAGAAACTGAACAAGATTTTAAAATCTTAATGCCTACCGCAACCATTACGCTTGCACCAGAAACAGAGCAGTTAAATGTTGCTATTGATAGTCAGTTAGATGACCACAACCACTTGGAAAAAGTTGTCCTTGATCATCTAAACCGCATGGCTCAACAAGAATTTCAGGTGGAATGGCAGCACTAATTATTCGCCAGCGACTTTTTCCAACTGGATTGCATGAAACTGCAAATGCTCATCCATAAAGGTCTGGATAAAATAATAGCCATGATCATAGCCAGCATGTTGTCTTAAAGTTAAAGGCTGTCCTGCCTTTAAACATGCTTGTTTAAATTTTTCAGGGTGAAGTTGTTCATAAAATTGGTCATCTAACCCCTGATCCACCAAAATTTCATTAAATACCGCACCATTTTTTGAGACTAAAGCCGTGGCATCATGAGCCAACCAGCTATCGCGGTCTGTACCTAAATAATGGCTAAATGCTTTTTCACCCCATGCACATTCGGTTGGCGCGCAAATCGGTGCAAATGCAGACACTGACTTAAACTTCTCAGGATATTTAAAAGCTAAAGTTAAGGCGCCATGTCCTCCCATCGAATGCCCAAAGATACCGATCTGTTGAGCATTGACTGGAAAACTTTTTAAAATAAGTGGATATAACTCATCGATTAAATAGCTTTCCATTTGATAATGCTCAGACCAAGGTGCTTCTGTGGCATTAATATAAAAGCCTGCGCCCTGACCTAGATCCCAATGGTCACCTACTGCAACTTGTTCACCACGAGGTGAAGTATCAGGTGTAATCAGTATAAGACTAAGCTGGGCTGCCATATGCTGTGCATGTGCCTTAATGGCAAAAGTTTCTTCAGTACATGTTAAACCCGCTAAGTAAAACAAAGTTGAGCAAGGTTTACCTTCTAAAGCAGCAGGTGGCAAATACACCCCAAACTTAGTAGAGCCTTTTAATAATTGAGAATCAAACTGATAAATGCGCTGCTCACCTTCAAAGCAGCGGTTTTTTTGCAGGAGTTGCATCGTTTTTAGCCTCTGTTTGTGTCTGAGCAATATTTACGCTACCTGTATTTGGTTGAGGAAAAAGATATTTTTCCAACTGAGGTAGCATAAGTTCCATATTTTTACCAATCATCCATTGTGGCTCTGAAGGTTCTACACCTTGAGCTACTTCCCATTTCGTCACTGTTTGCTTAGCGGCATTAAACGAATCTTTCATAGAAGACTGCTCTCGCATCGCCAAATCAAAGAAAGCTCGTCCAAAATAAGTATAGTCAGCTTCGTTATTACAACCGAACGAAGTTTTATCCGCAGCAGATGCCGTAATAATTAAAGTATCAGGTGACTGTAACGCCGGAATAAAACTTCCTGAGTAACAAGCAGAAATGACAATCACACGCCAACGTATCCCCGCTTTATCGAGCGTTTCACGTAACCATTTCGGATCGACTTGCCCCAAATCTAGAGGTGCATTTTCAATTTCAAAATGGTTTTGTTCACCGTGCGATGTCATATATAAAAATAACACATCACTATCACGGTTCATTTGCTGGCCCATACGGCGTAAGGCCAACTCTATACTGGTTTTAGATGCAATCGGGATTTCGGTTCGGGTATCCGGATTATTGACCAGCATCATTGAACGCCCGACTGTACCAAAACGCGTATCAAATTGTTCTTTAATACGAACCACTTCCGATTTAAAAACGTCTTGATAACTATCGCCTGCAACACCCAAGAAATACCAATGACTTTTAGCTAACTCACCATATTGAACTTGCTCTAAAGCATCATGAAGTAATTTACTTTGTGCATAAAAAGCATCTTCGGCAAAAGTAGGTGGAGAATCTTCCACTTTCCAAATAGGCTGATCTTTTACTGAAAGTTGCCAAACCACCATGGTCGCAATGGTCGCAACCATAACCAATGCCCGCTCCCACCAAGGCCACTTAAGCTCACGTGAGAACACCCAAATGACCGCCAAACTTTGCCACACAAAAAGTGCTACAAACAAACCAGGTAAAATACCGTTATAAATAGCATCCGGAATAAAGTTTAGATAACCATTAGATCCCAAATATTGAATTAAACACTGTATTAATAAAATATTGGTATCTAAAACCAACCACAATAAGGCTGGAACCAACATTAAACGCGGCTGATTAATACGCTGTGATAAGAAAATACCAACAATAAGCGCAATAAAAGGCCAAAGTGCGTATCCAATTAGACCTTGTGAGTTGAAGTCGCCAATTTGACCGGCAACAAGCCAACTATAAAGTGAGTTGGTACACCCACCTAATACTCCCCAAACAATGAGCTGAAGAATAGAGGGATGTACGATCTGTAAGGAACGTCTTGACCCCAAAAATAACCACATTCCGGCAAGCTGGTTACTTTTAAAATCATGCCAAAAGTTAATGGAAGGTTTGAGATCAATCATAAAAAGGTTTCAAAAATTTCGTTTTTGTCAGGCACCATAAGTGTATGCCTGCTAAGAATTTTAGCAATCATGCTTTTGAACTATATCACATATATTTGTGCATTATTCAAGCAATAAAACTTAACCTTACATAAGCTTACTGAAAGTAAGCATCAAAACGACAAGCATCCCCCTGCCACTGATGGGCTGGTTCTTGATTTGCTAAAAAAATAGCATGTCGTGGACGTTTTACAATCACTCGCTTTGCAACTTTTTTGGCTAGCTCAAGCAAATGATCACCCAAATCCATTTCTCCATCTTCGGGTAAAAGTAAATGCAAAAGCTGCATCTGCTTTTTGACTTGGGCTTGTTTTTTAATTGCTTGTTGATTTTGATCGCGCTGTGGGAACATCGGGTCAAGGTAGACCACATCAACTGTTTTTTCTTCTTGATCTAATTGCTGTAAATAGCTTGCAGAGTCAGCGAAGATCAGTTGGATACGATCCATAAATTGGCTTAAAAAGGGATCATGCTGTGCCTGAGCTTTTGAAGCTTCAAGTAAAGTAAATAAAATCGGATGACGCTCAACAAGCTGGATTTGGGCTCCTAGATAAGCCATAAGTAAGCTGTCATGACCTAAACCCGCTGTAGCATCGACCAGTACTGGCTTTTCACCTAACTGACAAGCACGAGCAATCATTTCCGATTTAAGAGTTGCTCGTTTTAAACGCGGAATTTCAGCTTTCCAGTCAGGCTGCATTTTCATGCCATTAGCAGATAACCAAAGTCCGTTTTCATCTACACAAAGAGCCAGTTCAGGGTTTAAGCGTAAGAAACGGGCATTAAGTTTTTCAATAGGCTGTAAATCGACAGTCACGCCTCTAGAATGAAGCACAGCTTGGTAGTGCTGTGCTTGTTCTTGAAAATCTACTTCAAAATATATGTGCATGCGCAGTGCCTTTAATTTGCTTTGCCCTGATCCGCAATTTTTTTCCATGCATCATCACGCAAGTAAACCGGTAAAGCATGTTCAGCATCAACCCACTGCTTTTGCGCTGCATACACACGTGCAATCGAAGCAATGTCTTGTGCAGTGGCAGTGATTGATTGATGTTCTGCATCAGTTTGAAGGAGCTTAGCACCCGAACCGATTAAGCAATGCTTTGCATAGGCAGCCGCTTGCTCGTAGTTCATTAATTTTTCTTCATCTATACACTGCATGATGCCTTGCTCATCTAGAACAAAACTTGCAATGTAAACTTCATTCATACGTGCATCGAGTACCGCAGTCACCTGTTCTAAACCTTCAAGTCGGTAAGCCGCTTGTGCTAAAGCCTGTAAGGTAGAAACTGGAATTACTGGTAAATCTTGAGACCAAGCTAAAGCCTGAGCAACTGCTGCATTAATTCGAACACCACTAAAAGAACCGGGCCCTCGACTAAAGGCAATTGCATCTAAACTCGCTACGTCAAGTCCGATTTGTTGTAACCCTTGCTCAATCATTGGCAAAATGGTCTGGGTTTGTGCTTTCGCTCGCGTATCGAGTTGGAAAAAGAGTTCTTGGGTTTCATCGATTAATGAAATGGAACATTGCTCGTTTGCAGTTTCCAACGCCAGCAGTTTCATGCACAACCTTAGTATTCAATCAGATTAAAAACGGAAGTTATGATACCCCACTCGGCTCTGATAGGCGAGTTGTTCCTATCTAAATAAAAATGCCAAGCTGGTGCTTGGCATAGAAAATATCTCGCTAAAATTTTAAAAGTAGAATTCTTTCAAATCGGCATAGCTTTTAAAGTGTTCAGCATAATGTAGTGCGCTCAAGCGTATTTTTGCTGCGCCTTCTTCATCTAAAGTTTTTACAATTTTGCCAGGTGAGCCCATTACCACTGAGTTATCTGGAATCACTTTACCTTCCGGTATTAAAGCATTCGCGCCAATAATACAGTTCTTACCAATCACGGCTCGATTTAAAATGACAGCATTCATACCAATCAAACTGTTATCACCAATCGTACAACCATGCAACATGACTTTATGCCCAACAGTGACATATTCGCCAATATTTAGCTCAAGGCCCGCATCAGTATGTAATACCGAATTTTCTTGAATATTAGAAAAATTACCAATCCGAACGACACAATTATCGGCACGCACTACAGCACCAAACCAAATACTGACCTGACGGCCTAGTTCTACTTGTCCAATAAGCGTTGCAGTTGGAGCAACCCAGCCATCCCATGGCTCATGTAAGGCTTTTGGATGCTGTCCTTGATAGCTATACATCATAATTTATCAGTCCTGATCTTTATTTTTTATGAGAAAATTTTGGCATTCCAAACGTTGGTGCATTCAGTAGAAATGGCCATTCTTTTTGGTAGCCTAAACCATATTTAAATAAGGCAATTAACATTCGCGCTGTGAGACCCCAAATAATTTCATTATCAATCTGCAAGCTTGGGAAGTATAAAGATTGATGAGCATATCGCACTTCATATGGTGTCGGACGCGTCTCTATAAGTTGCTGTAAAGGCACAAAGAAAATTCGATCAATTTCAGTGGGCTGAGGAATTAAAGTTACCTCAGGAGGAATAAGCCCAACAATCGGTTTTACAGACAAGCCACTTCTTGCACGTTGCATCGGCAAATCGCCTAACAACTGCACATCAAACGGATTTAAAGCCGTCTCTTCTTGAGCTTCTCTTAGCGCTACAACAATATTACTAGTATCACTAGGGTCACGCTTGCCACCAGGAAAAGAAACTTCCCCCGCATGGTTGTTCATATGTATTGAACGGCGTGTAAGCAGTACCTTAGGATTATTTTCATTCGTAATCGCAATAAGTACCGCAGCTTGTGCTTCTTGTATGCGGGTGGAAAAGCGCAATCTTTGCTGTAACTTTTGTGTTAGCAAGTGCTCTTCCATACCATTCACCTATTATTCTGTCTCTCTTTGCATCATATCTGAAAATCAAACTTAGGGAATAGAGTTGATGCGTAAGTCTAAAAATTCAGTTATGCTGAGGCATCTCTATACTCGATGATAATTATGAGTTTCTGTGTAGCGTGTGGGCATAAAACCGAACAAAAAATTCCTTTAGGTGATCATAAAGTACGCCGTGTTTGTACTCATTGTGGAAATATTCACTATGAAAACCCCAAAGTAATCTGCGGTGCCTTAGCGTTATGGGAAGATAAAGTACTACTTTGTCGTCGCGCGATTGAACCTCGTTATGGCTTATGGACTTTGCCTGCAGGTTATATGGAATTGTTCGAAACTATGGAACAAGGTGCGGCGCGTGAAACTCGTGAAGAGGCAGAAGCCGAGATTGAAATAGAACAACTTTATTGCATGTATAATATTCCCCGTATTGGGCAAATTTATGTGTTGTTCAAAGCCCAGCTTAAAGATGGCCTTTTCGGTGCTGGCGAAGAAAGTATCGAATGTCGACTGTTTGAAGAACATGAAATCCCATGGGGTGAACTTGCCTTTCCTAGTGTTGAACACACATTAAGACATTATTTTGAAGACCGTAAACAACAAGTTTTTCCAACACATCTAGAGACGTTAGGAACTCGTTTAGACCATACAGGCTAATCAATTAGATAATAAAAAAGACCGCTTTTGCGGTCTTTTTTAAACTCTTATTTTGTCTTAATTTGATAACAATCAGCGGTTCTAAGGGTTACTGTTCCAGCCATACGCTGTCCCAGTGCTTTTTCAGCTTCAGTTGGTGCAGGTGAGACATTTTCAATATTGTTATAAACTTGTTGATAAAAGGCATATGGATTCAACCAATTAACTGTCTTATTATCATAAGTCGTAAGATTTGCACCACTTGCCTGACCTTGTAATAGATTGGCAACGTTAATTTTTGCCCCACTTACTGTTAAAGATTGGCTACCTGTTTCTTTAATTGCTTGTATGACATTTGAGTTAAGGCCTACCACAATCCCATTCAGATTCCCTAATTGAGACTCAGCAAGAATCATTCTTACAGTAACGGATTTATCATTTGTGGAAGATTCTGTTCCTCCAGTTGTTCCTATACGATACTGTTGAACCCCATTGTTATCGATCATAGTATTATCAGAAACAACACCACATTGCCCAGACATATCGGTCGCCGTTGCATTAGGTTTGATATCAGTCCGAATATCCCCATATTCATCAACCACAATACCTAAATCAATTGGTGCAATACCAGCTGTATTGAACTGAAATCTTAATGTTGCATATAAAGGGAAAATATATGTTTGGCCTGTTGCTACATTTTTAGAAGTCTTAAAAATATCTTTTAAGAGGAAACTAGCAGGGCTGACCTTATAAATATCCATAGAGCCATTATAATTTTGGGTACCTACGGACTGTTTCCATAATGCATAATGTTGTGGGTTTGGAGTTTCAGTATTGGTTAAAGCTAAATACGAACTATCATGTCCGGCAATAAGTGAATCATTTAATAATTTACCTTGGTAAATTACTAAATCTTCATTTGTATTATTAGAAGTTTTCAAACGGAACGGCTGAGTTGATCTAATTTCTGTTTTTATTGGGTCAAGCCAAGTAGTCTGTGCATTGGCAATCATTTGAGTTGGTTTAGCTTTTGTCAATACCTCCAACACGGCTCCAATTGCTAGCTGGCTTGAGGTAGTGCTAGTCCCTTTCCATTGTAATCCATAACCAAATGTATAACCTTGACGGTCAGACAGCAAAAATAAGTTGCCAAATACATGTTGAGTATTCGCACTATTTTTTGAGCAATCTTTTAAATTCGTTAAATTACATCCATAAAAGTTTTCAGCAACTAAATTAGGTTTTGCCAAAGTAATATAATCTGATTGATATAATCCAACCAAACTTAAGTTTGCTAACTGGGTTATAAGGTCGAAAGCCTGCTCATCTGAAATCTGGCTTACATCTAACCATGGTTTTAACAAATTGACATAGGCCCCATTTTTCCATTCCGTTGCCGTGATATTTTGCAATACAACATTTAATGTATTTTTCTTATCTTCAGTAAATTGCGTTGGTTGTAAATCACCAACTACATTATCTCCTCTTTCCAAGCCAATGCTTTGGAAAACTTTTACTAATGCCATTGCTACGCGAATAGTAGGGTCACTAGGACTAAGCGATGTTGGAGTCTGCCCTGTTAATCCTATTGCCATATCTATGACTTTTAGACGAGGTGGTACAGTCATTTGAATTTTTGAGACTGAATCTAACTTAACTGAACCTAATTCTACTTTTCTTGGATTCTTAGCACCTTGCAAATAGAAGGTCGCTGTATCACCAACTTTACAAGAACCGATGACAATATTTCCTGAAGCTTTAGTAATAAAACTTTGGCTTCCAGTACTACTACAGGTAAAATTAAGACCAGCAATCGGGTAATCTAAAAAAAATTGTAGACAATCGCTATTCGTTACAGAACAGCTTCCACTAGAACTAGCTCCTCCTGATCCATTAGAAGGATTCTCATTAATTGTCGAACTTCCTCCACCACAACCATTTAACATCAATGCAATTGTGGTAAGAGCAAAAGGCCATAAAATTTTTTTATTCATTTAGCTACCCTACTTATTTTTAACGTAATACCGAAATTTGAATTTGTCCCTGATTTGTTAACTCTTTTTCTGTAACATCCACAGCAGAAGATAAAGGCGTCATCATAATATAATGTGCTGAAGGCGGTACTTTTAAAACTCCTTGAATCGATGCATGCTGTAACATAGTCGAAGGATAAGATTTGCTTTTAAACCCGCTCACTCCTTCCAGAATACAGCCTTTATCATCCAAAAATACAACGAGTGGCCAATAATATAGAGGCTTCTCATTACTAGAAGCAAAAGACATAACTTTTAAATGCTGAACAGAAGGATTTAACTGTACCAACTCATATTCAAATTTTTCTTTCAATGGCTTCCGTGGCCATAAGTTTACTTCCTTATTTGTGCTAAGCGTTTTAATTGATTTTTTATAATCTTTAATAAAGCACTTATCTTGTTCAAAAGCTGCTTCTAGCTCTTGTGAAGACAAACGCATGTACGTCGGCGCTAAAACAACAGTAGAGTCTTGGTCTTGAGTTTGTCGATTGAAAAGCTGATCTAAAGTTGATCGACTTACACCCTTTTTCCGCTCTACTGATTCAGTGCGCCCCAAACCATCAGGCATAAGGTAAAACCGCTTCTTACCTTCAATGTTAAATTCTTGATCTTCAAGATATTCATTATTTACATACTCTACACCATCAATAGTTGTAAATTTAGATTTATCGAGTGAAGAATCGGAGGATGGTGCAGCTTGAGATGTACTCTTTATTGGTGGAGGAACGAGAACTAACTTTTTTTGCCATTCATTATTAGATACTGAAGGGGCATTTCCGCTCTCAATAATTTTATTTTTTTCTGTGGATGTTTTTAAATCATCACTGACTACTGAAACAGTTTTTGTATTTTTCTGAGTTTTTTGCGGTGCAGTCGGTGCAGTCGGTGCAGTCGGTGCAGTCGGTGCAGTCGGTGCAGTCGGTGCAGTCGGTGCAGTCGGTGCAGTCGGTGCAGTCGGTGCAGTCGGTGCAGTATTTAATTTTTCTTGGACATGTTGTTCCAGTTTTTTCGGTAAATTTTTAGTTTGTTCTTTTTCTTTAGATGTTTTTTGTACAGCATCTACTATAGGTTGATTCTGCTGAGTTTGTGGTTTTCTTTCCTCTATTTTAGGGATAGGTTGTTTTTTCTGATCAATTCTTTTACTTGGTACAATCATAGGCCGCCCATCTGGCCCAATAATTGTATAAAAACCGTCTGCATAAGATACAGAAATACTTGCTATCGCAACGCATAAAGTTGTGATAGCAAATTTAGGGCTAAACATCCATTTATATAGTCTTACCATTTCGTTCTATAGCTCAAACCAAGTACTGTAACTTTGGTATTAGTTTTCACATCCAAACCAGCGTATGGGTTTAATAAGATATTATCGACACCACATTTATTCGATAATGTACTCGTACAAGCTGGAATATTGTCACGACTACGTAGGAAACCGACTGAAAGATCTAGATCTGTATCCGCATCAAAACGATAACCCACGCCGAGACCAAATAATTGCGCATTATTAATTGGAACCATGGTATTACGTTTATCATCAGGAATAGCACTAGCACGCGGTTCATAACCTGCACGTAATTTTAAACGATCTGTTGCGGAATACTCTAAACCGATACCCCAACTCCATGGGGAAGTAAACTTCAATGGTAATGCCAAGGAGTTATCAGTCACATTATTAGATAGTAATTTTGCAACTTTAAGTAATGAAATCTGGCGATCAAATTCAAATTTAAATTTATCCCATGCTGAATAGTCAGTCCATCCAACATCTAAGTTCAATTGTAAATCTGGCAATATCTTATATTTAATACCCGCCTGAAAATGGGCTGGATATTCTAAATCCATTGCTACTAAGCCTGACTCAATATCAGGAACATAACCTGGCAACCCAAGAATTCTAGCTAAAACTTGACCAGTTAAAGAGGAGTTAAGTCCTGATACAAGTTGCTGAGGCGCTTTGGCATTATCAATCATATATTTGCCTTTTAAACGCATCTTGGCAGAGCTCTGATATACCATACCGAACCCAAAATTATCTGTTGGCTCCCAAAGCAATCCTAAGTTGTAACTTGGGCTTAAAGATTGTTCTAATGAAACCTGTAGTGCTCCCATCTTACCAAATGGATTCATGCCTTCTTGTGTGTTACAAATCCCAAATAATAGTAAGTCGGTGATCATGTCATTATTATTTTTAAAAGGCTTACAAACCACCTCATCAACCATACGTAATACCCCTATCATCTCATTAGGGAAACGTAAGTCGGTTTTTAATGCAAGGGCGTTATATGACATCCCTACAGAAGCGCCAATCGATAAATGATCATTTACCTGATAACCAAAAGATGGTGATAAATAGGTAATCCGCTCAACAGCAACTTGCTGACCCATGTAGTTACCAGGGTTTCCATTTTCAGCTCCAAAACCTGCAACCAACGGTGCATACACGGCTGTTGCATAAGTTACTTTTGATCCTGGTGGCTTATAGGCAATTCCTGCTGTAGGGGCAACTAGTGGATAACCAGCTCCGAGATCTACCATTTTTTTAAGAATAGGTACATACAGGCTCGCGTACTCCACGTCACCATGAACGGAGTCTTTAAAATCTGTACAAATATTGGCTGAAACTTCTGGGCCATCATTACAAACAATCGGGTCATCTGAATAACCAAAAACGTTATATCCAGGCGGTGCTGAGAATTCTCTTTGAATATCAAAGTTTGCAAGAATCCCCTGTACATCTGTTTGCAACCCATCAATTTTTGCTAAAGCTGCAGGGTTAAAATGAACTGCACTAATACCAGGAGGGTCTGCAGTTACTGCATTCCCCATGGATAAGGAGCGAATATCAACAGCTAGGTTTTGTCCTAATTGAGCATTGGCAAAGCTAGAAAAACCGGAGATAACAATTGCCGCCGTTAAAGGACATAATTTAGGATATTTCACCTGCATATCTCCTTATTTTTGTTTTTTATTAAAACCTAAAATATCTAACGGGAATGACAAGCCAAGTGAAATATCTGGCGCATCTTCAGTTAAACCAATTCCAACCGTACCATTAACAATAGTCTCAGGAGAAACGCGAACACCTAAAGCAAAAGACAACATCGCGCTACTTTGATCGGGTGATTTATAGTTTTCCCCATTTTCAAACTGGAATTCGGCATCCATATTGAAGCTTTGCTGATACGACATTGTTAAAGACACATCATAGTTAAATGAATATGCAAAACCGAAAGAAAAACCGCCGCTAATCCCTGGATCAAAACTTTTTAAAATACGAGGACCGGTTTCATCATCACCTCCCCCTCTGTTTTGATTTAAACCAGTTTCCTTAAATCCGTAATTTGCCGAGGCTGATGCAAATAAAACAACTGGGTCAATATATTTACGGGTACTAGCGCCGACACCTACAGAATAATATCCTTTACCTGTTGAAAGCTCATCTAAACCAATTTCATACGGACTATCACCAGTCTTCGTTGATAAGCTACCAAAAAGAACTAAAGGTAGACGGCCTTGTTTTAAAGGAAAAGGTTCCCAACGCGCCCCTAATGAAATATCGCCCAATCCTGCGGTTGTTGTATCCCGAATAATTTCAGACTTCGCAACAAAAGGTAAAGTTGCTGATAAAGTTAAGTTATCTAGTACCCCGTACTGGACTGTGAAGCTATTAGTTAAAGTATGGTTTGCATCTTCTTCAACCCGTAATCTGTTTAAACGGGTAGAACTACTATCTAATGCCAAATCAATTCTTGTATCACGATAATAGGTATAATCGAGATCATAATAAGAGGAAATTACCCCCTTCTTAATTAAAGAATATTGACGTTCATTTGAAGTAAATACTTCTTGTAGATTTGTCTCTTGACTTGCATCACCTTCTTTCTTCTGCAGGGCGCTAGCAGCTTGATTTGCCCCGCTATTATTTTCAGGTACATTCGTAGATGATGTCTCAGAAGCTTGTGTTCCCGCATCTGTACTAACAGAAGAAGAATTTGTCGCTTCAGTAGCTAGAGAATTTACCTCAACTCCTGCCTCTGTGCTCTGATTTGATGATTCTACCTGTGTTTGTTGTACCTGATCCTCAGCATAGATTGTCCCTGTAATGGCACTCATACTTAAGGCCAAAACACTCATTTTAATCCATCGATTATCCATATTTCTTCCCACCCAATTTATTTATTTTATTAAATTAAAATCTGACTATTTACGCTTGTAATAAAGACGCATATAAGTATCTATCGGCTGATTATAAGTTGAGGAATGAGTATCAGTATCCAAAACTCGCCGCATCGTAGAAGCCTTATTTGCTAAACGGTCATATTTATATGTGGGATATTGCACATCAACAAAAGCATATCTATTGACTGTTGCATCCTCTACATGGCGCATATCCGAATCTTTTAATGCTAATAAGTCTTTACGCTGAGATTCAGGAACTGAAATTACAAATAACGTATTATTATCCCAAATTTCCTTAAAACGATTTTCATCAAAGCTGATATTCCCTAAAGCTGGATCAGCTACATATACTCGTCCATCTTTATAAGCTTTATATACGACAAAATGTTTAAAACCAGCATATGAAATCGGAACAATTGCAGGTTGACCGAGTTTAACTAAATCAGAAAACTCTCCTCGGTAACCACCACTCTCTAAACCAATTGCTGTGACAAAGCGTTTCATATCAAGGAGCGAAAAGCTTCGGCGTTCAATAATACGTTGATACTCACCGTACTGTAGCAAACCACTCATTGTTTGCTGTTCCGTTAAACTCGTACCAACATAACCATTTAATAAAGTCGTAAGGGCAGCAGACCCACAACTATAATCGTAGGCTTGTCGAACAATTCCACGAAACTGGTCTTCAACAGCTGGTTTTATAGTAACTGGTTCAATATGATTTCGATGAAAAGATAAATTACGTGAATCGGCAGTCTCTGTATAATAAACAGTTCCCGGCGGTTTTTTTTCTATTTCGAAGGCTTCTGTCGCAAAGTAATATATCAATGCTGAGCCTAAAGCAATCTCTAACATAAGCACTTGGTCTAAATGGTAGCCTATCTGGCCTTATTCATTTTATTCTTAGAGCAATAGCTCTACATCCCTGTGTGTTGAAGATACCTTTTTTTTCTGTAAAAAACAGCTTTTTTTTAATATTTTTGATGAATGTATAGTTTTACTATAGATGGAATGATAATTACCCCTCATTTTTCTATAAATAATTTAAATACATTTAAAACTTATATAATAATTTTTATTATAACCATATAAAAAAGCTTTTTATTTTTATAAAAAAAGCGCGTATAAAACGCGCTTTTTTTATATTTAAATTAATGACCAGATATTGTGATAGTTGTATTTGCCACATTTAAACCTTGAATTTCAAGATCACCAATTGAAGCAGCTTTAACTGCACCTGTACCCCAGGTACCATCACTAGCTTTAGTATTTGTTCCTAAATGTACACCACCTACATACACATTCATATCTTGAGCACTAGTACTCTTAACTTGTAGGCCATTTCCAGTAACAGAGATATCAGCTTTAACGTCTAAATCACCTGTAGCGTTACCAGCTCCACGCACCATCACTTTATCCAATAAAATCGAACCGCCACCCGCAGCATCATTAATACCAAGGTTAGAAATTGTTAAGCCACCTTTCAATGCAGAATCGACTTTAATCATAGCGCCTTGTGGTGTAGCACCTAATTGTACATTTGCAGTAATTTGTCCTAAAGATAAATCTAAGCCAGAGATAATTTCAGTTGGAGCTGTTTCTGTAATACCACGCAAAGCGGTAGTTTCATTTACCGTACCCGAAGTACCTACACCGATTGAACCTACATGGATATCAACCGCACCAACTGTAGCAGCAACATTTAAGAAAGCGCCATTAGTACTTGAAGCACCATTAGTATCAATTGCTAAATCTAAAAGATTGCCAGTACCAGTCTGCTTAAGAGTTACATCACTAATAGCAAGCGCACCAGCAGTACCTGTAGCACCAGTAATACCTGTAGTAGTAGCTAAACCATCATTATCATGTAAATATAATTTGTCGATAGAAATACCACTAGTACCTAAAGCAATACCGATATTAATACCATCTTGACCTGTAGCAGCACTGAGCGCAGCATCATCCATTGATTGCATTGCCATTGCATTTGCACTGATAGCTAAAGAAGAAACTAAAGCAAGTTTAGTGAACATTTTCATTGAGCACTCTCCCAAGAGCATTTATTTTTTGACTTTAACCACTCTTACTGTCTCAAGTTGCATTTTTCTTTTATGGCAACCGAAACTTCCAATCCTTGAGTAGTTTTGCTTAGCAATTACTAAATTACAGCTACGTTAATTTTTGTTCAACTAGTGTAATGCATTTTTTGCCAATTACCCGATAAACGGTACGGTGTCTAACTGACTAAAAAAATTTATTACTATTCTGAAATCTGAAGGATAATTCGGTTATTTTTTCCACGAAATGTTAGGGTCTTTTCACTCAACTGCCTGTTGAACTCTAACTTGTAGTAAACTATGCCACCTCTTCCAAACTCTCACATGTTTAAAATGTCTCATTTAAAGAAAAAAATCTCTTTAGAAAGCTATTACTCCGCTGCCGATATTTTAAAAAAATTAGAAGAGTTAACTGGACTTGTATATCTTCAAGATGATAACAATCCTGTTATTGGTTTTTTGCCAAAAAATTATTTAATCACTCAAAATAACCAAAACTTTTTATTCACTAAAACTGATTTAAATAAATATAAGTTTTCATCTTATATAGAAAATCTTTTAGATTTTACACAATTCCAATCTCAAGAACTAAAAAATAGCAATAGAGAAAAAATAAGTTTTAAGGGTGGATATATTGGTTTTATTAGTTATGACTTTTCTGCACATCAATTTATAAATAATCAATCACATAAACAACCGTCTTTATTTATAGGTTCCTATTATTCTTTTATTAAAAAAATAAATAATGAATGGTATTTTTTTAGCGATGAAAATAATGCTTTTGAAATTTTTAACTATCTTTTAGCTCTACTCAATAAACCTTCTAGCAAACTACAAAAAAACAATTTTAAACTAGAACAAAATATTCATCCTCGCTGGTCTAAAAATACATACCTAACTGCTTTTCATAAAATACAAGAATATATTAAGGCAGGAGATTGTTATCAAATTAACCTTACTCAAGAATTCAAAGCGAATTTTACTGGTTCGTTATTAAATAAAGCAGATGAGCTATGGAATTTAACCAATGCACCATATTCTGGTTATTTAAAATTAACAGAATTTGAGTTGTTAAGTTGCTCTCCTGAATTATTTATTGAATTTAATGTAGATAAGCAAATTAAAACCAGGCCCATTAAAGGTACAATGCCTCGTTATGAGAATAAAGAGCAGGATTTACTTTCAAAACAAACTTTAAAAAATTCTAAAAAAGATCAAGCAGAAAATGTGATGATCGTTGATCTATTACGTAATGATTTGAGCATTTATGCCAATACAGGTTCGGTAAAAACAACAAAACTATTCGAAATTGAGAGCTTCAATCAAGTTCATCATATGGTGAGTGAGATTACGGCTACACTTAAAAATGATATTAATCCTATGCAGATGTTACTCACTGCTTTACCAGGAGGTTCAATTACAGGAGCTCCTAAAATTCGGGCAATGCAAATTATTGAAGAGCTAGAAGGCGCACCTCGGGGAGCATATTGCGGCACTTTAGGATATTTTAATTTCGATGGTACTGGACGCTGGAATATTTTAATTCGTAGTTTTCAACAATATCAAAACCAGCTCTCTATTTGGGCAGGCGGCGGTATTACTATTGCTTCAGAGGCTGAGGCTGAATATCAGGAAAGCCTTGATAAAATCTCTGCTATGCTGAACTTGATGAACAGCACAGCAGAATAAGTATTAAAGAATATCTTGCTTCAAAGTTTGAACTAAACGCGCGTTTTGCTCATCAGTTCCAACCGTGATACGTAAAAACTGATTAATGCGAGGCTTATTGAAGTAACGAACAATAATGCCCTGCTCACGTAATTTTTGTGCAAGTTGCCCAGCATCATGCTGTGAATGCGTAGCAAAAATAAAATTCGCTTTCGATGGCAAAACGTTAAAACCAAGTTCAGTTAAATCACGAACAAGTTTCTCTCGACTTGATATAACTTTTTGGCACTGCTCTTCAAAATAAGCCTGGTCTTCAAAAGAAGCTACCGCTGCTGCAATAGCAAAGCGATCAATTGGATATGAATTAAAACTATTTTTTACAGCCTCAAGTGCTGCAATCAAGTGCGACTGAGCAATCGCAAATCCGACTCGTAGGCCTGCTAAAGAACGAGACTTTGAAGTCGTTTGGCATACCACAAGATTTTCATAGCGGTTTATCAAACTTACAGCTGACTCAGCACCAAAATCAACATAAGCTTCATCAATCACAACTACGCGGTCCGGATTTGCCTGTAATACTTGTTCGATTTCTGCCAAGCTGAGCGCAATACTTGTTGGTGCATTTGGGTTGGTAATAATAACCCCACCATTTGGCTGGGTATAATCTCGCACATCAATTTCGAAATTCTCATTGAGAGGAATTTCTTTTGTTTTTGTACCAAAAAATTGGCTATAAACTGGATAGAAACTATAAGTGATGTCCGGATACAGGATTGGTTCATCTTGAAGAAAAAATGCTTTAAAGATATGAGCCAACACCTCATCAGAACCGTTACCTACAAAAACTTGAGATACATCAATATCCTGTTGTTTGGCAATTGCTTGCTTTAACGCTGTCGCATCCGGATCTGGATATAGACGCAGCACATCGGCTTGTTCATGTAACACTGCTTGAACTGCTTCTACTACTTTTGGTGATGGTGGATACGGGTTTTCATTGGTATTTAACTTTAATAGATTCTGGATTTTAGGTTGTTCACCTGGCACATACGGCTCTAATTCACGAACCTCAGGACTCCAAAAACGCATTTGTGCTGTAGATACAGTCATAGTCTTATCTCAAAAAAGGGCTGAAAGTCAGCCCTGAATAATCATGAAAAACACTGATAGGCTTAAAACTTATTGATAACGATAACGCGCCGAGCGTGCATGGGCATCGAGATTTTCTTGAACAGCAAGTACATCAGCTGTTTTAGCCAAAGTCTTAACACCATCTTTTGAACACATGATCAAACTAGAGCGCTTTTGAAAATCATATACACCAAGTGGCGAAGAGAAACGAGCTGTGCCAGATGTCGGTAATACGTGGTTTGGGCCAGCACAATAATCACCAATTGCTTCAGGAGTATAGCGACCCATAAAAATTGCCCCTGCATGACGAATATCTTGGCTCATCGCTTCGGCATCATCAAGGCATAATTCCAAATGCTCTGGTGCAACCTGATTAATTAAATCAACTGCTTCAGCACGGTCTTTTACCAAAACTAATGCGCCACGATTTTCAATCGATGTACGCGCAATCTCGGCTTTAGGCAATTCATTTAAATGTTTCTCAATTGCAGACTCTACTGCTTCTAATAATGCTTCATCTGGAGTAATGAAAATAGCTTGAGCTACTGTGTCATGTTCAGCCTGAGATAATACATCCATCGCTAACCATTCAGCATTATTCACACCTTCTGCATAAACTAATATTTCAGAAGGTCCAGCAATCATGTCGATACCCACCTGACCAAATACAGCACGTTTAGCAGCTGCCACAAATCGGTTTCCAGGACCCGTAATTTTATCAACACGTGGAACAGTTTGAGTACCATAAGCTAAAGCAGCAACAGCTTGTGCCCCACCAATGGTAAATACTCGGCTAACACCTGCTAGATAGGCGGCAGCTAAAACGAGTGGATTTAGTTCACCATTTGGCGCTGGCACAACCATAATAATTTCAGGTACACCGGCCACATGTGCTGGTACCGCATTCATAAGTACAGATGAAGGATAAGATGCAAGTCCGCCTGGTACATAAATACCAACACGGTCAAGTGGCGTCACTTTTTGTCCTAAGGTATTACCCAAATTATCTACATAAGTCCAGCTATCTTGTTTTTGAGCTTCATGAAAAGTACGAATACGATCAGCTGCAAGTTGCAGGGCTTCACGAATCTCTTGATTTAAACCATCAAAAGCAGCTTTAAGTTGTTGTTGAGACAATTCTAGATCGGAAAATTGATGCGCTGGATGTCGATCGAACTGTTGAGTAAGTTTTAAAACATGATCATCACCATGCTGACGAACATCAGCAATAATTTGATCTACTGTTTGAACTAAATTAGGATCATTAACGGTTTCAAAAGCTAAAAGCTCGGCAAAAACCTGTTTGAAGTTCTGATCTTGAGTCGATAAACGTCGCATCAATTTACCCACAAGGCGAAAAAGAAAAACCAAGTTTACTCTTTTTCTAAGCTCTTGTGGGCATCATATCTACAACTATCGCAAAAGCATGATAGGAAATTACTTTTAACGTGATTGAACAGCTTGTTCAAGTTGGGAAATGATTGGGTTCAATAAAACCTGTTTACGCTTAAAGCTCGCTTTATTGACAATAAGACGTGAAGATACTTTGCAAATTTCTTCTAATGGCTCAAGACCATTTGCTCGTAAAGTATTTCCAGTATCCACTACGTCAACAATATAATCGCCCAAACCAACTAATGGTGCTAACTCCATAGAACCATAAAGTTTAATAACATCAACCTGTTCGCCTAAGCTCGCATAATATTGACGTGTAAGATTGACATACTTAGTGGCAATTTTTAAACGACCTTTTGGGCGTTCCATTCCTACTTTACCAGCAGTCATTAATTTACATTTCGCAATCTGCAGGTCCAATAACTCATAGACATGCTGAGCGCCATGTTCCATAAGTACATCTTTACCAGCTACACCTAAGTCAGCTGCACCATTCTCAACATAAGTTGGCACATCAGATGCACGTAAAATTAAAATACGAACCTGCTTATGTGTGGTTGGAAAAATCAACTTACGCGATTTTTCCGGGTCTTCAAGCAAGTTAATACCGGCTGTAGCAAGTAAAGGTAAAGTTTCTTTTAAAATACGTCCTTTACTCAGTGCCAAGGTCAAACCATGATCAAAATTACCCATTACGTTAAAATTAGGATCATCGTTTCTTACGTCATTCATTAACTTACTCGCTTAATTTTGGCACCTAAACCTTGAAGTTTTTCTTCGACATGCTCATAACCACGGTCAATATGGTAGATACGGTCAATTAATGTATCACCTTCAGCAACCAAAGCCGCTAAAACCAAAGAGAATGAGGCACGTAAATCTGTTGCCATTACAGGTGCTGCCTGTAATTTTTCAACACCAGTTACAACAGCATCATGACCTTCGACCTGAATATTAGCACCCATACGTGATAATTCAGGAACGTGCATGAAACGATTTTCAAAAATGGTCTCAGAAATCGTTGCAAACCCGCGGCCAATTGCATTTACAGCCATAATTTGTGCTTGCATGTCGGTCGGGAATTCTGGGTGAGGTAGTGTTCTAAAGCTTACTGCTTTGGGACGCTTACCCAACATATCCAATTCAATCCAGTCATCGCCACGGGTAACTTCAGCACCCATTTCTTCAAACTTATCTAAAACAGCCTCAAGTAATGAAGGATCTGTATGGGTGGTTTTTACACGTCCACCAGTAATCGCAGCAGCAGCTAAGTAAGAACCTGTTTCGATACGGTCGGCAACGACTGCATATTCACAACCATGTAGACTTTCTACACCAGTAACAACCAATGTATCCGTATCTAAACCTTCAATTTTTGCGCCCATTTTAATAAGCATTTGCGCAAGATCAGTAATTTCAGGTTCACGTGCAGCATTACGAATTGTGGTTACACCATCTGCCAAAGCAGCTGCCATTAAAATATTTTCGGTGCCGCCAACAGTAACCATATCAAAAACCACTTCGCCGCCTTTCAGACGACCATCAACAGTGGCATGTACATAACCATTTTCAACTTCGATATGTGCACCCAATGCTTCTAGGGCTTTTAAGTGTTGATCTACTGGACGAGAGCCAATAGCACATCCACCAGGTAATGAAACCTTGGCATTTCCGTAACGCGCTAATAATGGCCCTAATACCAAAATAGATGCACGCATTGTTTTGACAAGCTCATAAGGAGCAAACTGGTTATCTAAAGTAGAAGTATCTGCCTTAACCGTGTCATTTTCATAACTAATTGTGACACCCAGTCCACCAATTAATTTCACCAAAGTATTTACATCTTTAAGATTTGGAACATTGGTTAATGTAATTGGAGAGTCAGCAAGAATCATTGCCGCAAGTAACGGTAAAGCCGCATTTTTAGCACCAGAAATGCGTACTTCCCCTTCGAGCTTAACACCGCCCGTGATTAAAAATTTATCCATTAATATTTAAGCTCCGAAAAGGCTTGCTTTGCGCCATTCATCTTTGGTCATCGCACGAATTGTTACGGCATGAACTTCGCCACTTGCAATATAAGTATTTAATGGTGCATAAACTGCTTGTTGGCGGGCAACAGTACGCTTACCTTCAAATTGATCATCCACAATACGGAGGTCAAATTTTCCAGCCTGTCCGCTCACCACTACTTCCGCCTCAGGAAAAGCTTCTTTTAAAATTTGAGTGAGCTGTTCACTATTCATTGCAAAGACCTCTGACACAACCTACGGTGTAAAACAAAGTATTTTACTATAACTTTTTCAAAGAATTCAGTACGTGTTTATATTTTATCAATAAAAAAGAGGCTATATTTCAAGCCTCTCTCAATTATTAAAAACTTATTAAATAGAAACAGCAACTTGAGAATACGTACATTGCATTTTCCGATATTTTAACAATTGTTTTTTTAATTTTTCAGTCAGTTTTTTTATTGAAGTATACATATCATCCGCTGTTGCTTGAGCAAACAGCTCAATTCCAGGTAATCGAACTATCGCTTCAGCCACATGATTAGAGCTACCTTTATGTGAGCGCTTATCAATCTGATGATCTTTCGTTAATTTAATCTGCATACTATTCACCTGATCAAGATGTTTCGTTAACTGATTAAATTTTGCTTTAATATTTTCTTCTATAGCTGGTGTAATTGCTAAATGATGTCCACGAATCGTTATTTGCATAATTCTATCCCTCACCTTTTTGGGTTATATAAAGAAGAACTAAAACGATTTAATGCAATCTAAAAAGATGATTTGGGACAATTAAACCATTTTAGCTACTCCTCTTGGTGAAAATGAAATTTCATTATTTCGTCATAATGAATGAGTAGAATAGCCATACTTCAAAATTTAGATCAAGACTTTTCTCTCGGATGACGATGGAATATGTAACGATTCTCTATATTTTGCTACAGTCCTTCTAGCTACTTCTATTCCCTCTTCTTTCAATAAAGCAGCAATTGCATTATCAGACAAAGGTTTACGCGGATTTTCATTAGAAACCAACTTTTTAATCATCGCCCGAATTGCGGTAGAAGAAGCTTCACCTCCTGTGGTTGTCCCCACATGACTAGAAAAGAAGTATTTCAACTCAAAAAGTCCACGTGGAGTAAGCATATACTTATTTGTGGTAACGCGAGAAACGGTCGACTCATGTAATTCTACTTCTTCTGCAACATCCCTTAGTACTAAGGGTTTCATTGCTTCGGGGCCTATTTCAAGAAATGCTTTTTGATGCTCAACAATACAAGTCGCAACTTTTAATAATGTTTTGTGCCGTTCATCAATACTTTTTATAAAATTTTTAGCCTCAAGCATTTGATTACGTAGATATAAATTATCATCACTTTGATCTGCTCTACGAATCATACTTGAATAAAAAGAATTGATTCTTAATTTTGGCATTACATCAGGATTTAACTGAACTTGCCAATGCAAGTCCTTCTTGGCAACGACTACGTCAGGAATTTGATATTCTGATTCTTGCTTTTCAAAATCCATGCCTGGATAAGGCTTTAATGTTTTTAATAAATCAACTGCAAATTTTAATTGTTCTTTGGAAAGCCCTGTTTGCTTCAATAATTTATTAAGATCATTCGCAATCAGTAATTCGTAATATTGAAGTAGACTTCTGGCTTCTTTCAAATATTCAGTTTCTCGAGGCAAGAACTCCAACTGAACTTTTAAACATTCAGCTAAATTACGAGCTCCGATACCAATTGGATCAAGACGTTGAATATGTTTTAAGACTACTAAAACTTCATCCTCTTCCACTTCCTCGTCTATATCCATCTCACTTAATAAATGCTGTACTGCCAGAATAATCTCTTCTAATTCAGCATCCAGAAAACCTTTATCATCTAAAGCATCAACTATGCAATAAGCAATCAACTGATCTATTTTTGAAAAATGCAGTAAGTTCACTTGCTCCAAAATATGTTCTTTAAGCGTCAGGTGAACTTGGCGATTATCTTCACGCTCTTCGAACTCAGGAGTACCCAAAGCAGTGGATTGATGTGTATAAATGTCATCCCATTCAGTATCAACAGGCAAGTCATCAGGTAAGTGATCAGCATTCAACTCTGTTGTAAGATCATCAGTTTCTTTGTGTTCTAAAGTAGATAAACTTTCTGCTAGTGATTCATCTTCTACTTTTTCAAGTAATGGATTACTATCTAATTGAATTTGGATTTCTTGCTCTAACTCTAGGCTAGAAAGTTGTAGTAAACGGATTGCCTGCTGCAATTGAGGCGTTAACGATAATGAATTCGCAACTTTCAATCCAACAGATAATTTCATATATTTCTCTTTCCAAAAAACAAGCAAAAATCATGCCTATTAATTATTTATAGCATAGAGTAATGATTTATCCTATACATTGACTCATCAATTCATGAGAAAAATAGAAATTTATTTATTAAAAAACGATAGGATTTTATTCTGTCTTATTCTTTAGTATCGATGATTCTCTGAAATTTTTATTTCCCATATAAAAAAACACCCCAACCTCTTTTGAGATTGGGGTGTTTAGAATAATGAGCTGGCGATGACTTACTCTCACATGGGTAATCCCACACTACCATCAGCGCTAAGAGGTTTCACTTCTG
>NZ_JANJEP010000011.1:0-112267 GCF_044778325.1 Acinetobacter sp. BD54
TGGACCTGAATATCGTCGCCAATGGCGTAAACTTCATATTGGTATAGATGCTAAAACCCTACAAATACGAGCAGTTCAGCTTACAACCAATAATGTCAGTGATTCACAGGTGCTTGGTGATTTACTTGATCAGATTCCACAAGATGAGAGGATTGACTCTGTTTATACCGATGGAGCTTATGACACCAAGCAATGCCGTCAGGTCATTGCAGATCGGCAAGCGCATGCGGTGATTCCACCTAGAAAAAATGCGAAACCATGGAAAGATACAAAGAGTAGCTCGCTAGAGCGAAATGAATTACTTCGAACAGTTAAGCGTTTAGGCAGGACACTATGGAAAAAATGGTCAGGCTATCATCGGCGAAGTTTGGTTGAAACTAAGATGAACTGCATTAAATTATTAGGGGATAAACTCAGTGCAAGGAGTTTTGATAGCCAAGTGAATGAGATCCATGCACGTGTAGCAGTCCTTAACAGATTTACGGAATTAGGTCGACCACTTACCCAAGTTACGCCTTAAATTTGGCTCAATTAGGGGCGCTTTGCATTTCAAATCTTTGTGCAACAAAGCCAATGAACGCTAATCATTATATTCAACTTGCTAGAGAATTTCGCAAGTCTAATTCGGAACCAATTTTAGCTAGTCAGAAAATTGAGCATTTAGCACGATATATAAAATTGCATCCTAAGATTGGTGCATACGAAGATTATATTCGTAAGCTACCGCTTGGCAGCCGCTTACCACGTGGTAAGTATTTTAAAGGTCGTAAAGCTGGTGACAATATAAGAGTTATGGATGAATACTGGAGTATGTTCAATCAACTGAGGAACGAAAGTTTAATTCCAAACCAAAACGATGCATTGAGCAACTAATGAAAAATCATAATGAATATCATCTTTAATATGAATCCATTATTTTAGATAGAAAAAAGCCTAGTATATGAACTAGGCTTTTTTTATACATCATTATTTAATCAGGAATTCACTCAGCTTTAACTTGCTTTCTTCCATTTCACTTTTCAACCATCTTGGCATCTGTCCTCGTCCTGTCCAAGTGTTCTCCGGATCAGCCTTACTTCTATAACGTGGCTCAACAGTCTTTGTTTTTTTCTTTTTATTATGGGTTTTCCCAAATTCAATGAGCTGGTCTAAAGTCAGTCCAACACTTTTGGCAATTTCCTCTAATTGGCCAAAGGCTGCCACTTTCTCTTCAATTTCCCTTTTTCCTTTTTCAAGACTTGCAGCCTTGATCAAATTCTCTAGTTCTATTGATGAATAACCATCTAAATTAAATTCTTTCATCATTAATACTCTATATGTTTTAAAGTAAATATTTTAATGGAATGTTAAATTGATAATTGAGATTTAAAATATTTAATTAAATCTCCAACTACAATATTAACCGCAAGTTCGTTATTTGCTAAGTTTGTACTATAGGCTCCAGATCGGATAGGGTCACTAATAATCTGAGTATAGTTTTGCATCGCGAAATTTACACTAAATAAATAAGGATAGAGTACTTTACTCTGATTACTTTGATTCAGTAAAGAATTTAATGCATTTTCATTTCCAACAAAGAATATTCGCTTGACCATGTCAATAACATAATCATTTTTGAATGAATCAATATTTTCGGAAAAATAATTAAAGTACTTCAAATTATTATTGGTCAATTCGTCAAAATTCTCTTTAGATATATTTTCAAAGAACGTTGTTTTAGATCCTTTGATAGCTAAAGTAGAAATCAAAGTCGCAACAGATTTAGCAATTTTATTCACTGGATTATTGTAATCAGACTCTTGTGAAGTTTTGGGAATATCGCCTTTACCCACGGCACTTTCGTAGTTTGTTCTACTAGCCTTCACAACAACATCATCGACTTCTTCGCCTAAAATTAATGATGATTGCCCTTTACCATTTTTAGAATCAATCCAGCTCTTATCTTTAAATGCTGAACGGCATGCCCCGACAAAGTTAATTGTCTGGCCCTTTTTCTTCAATCCATTTATCCATTGTTTAAGACGCGATAGAATCGTATATATAGAATCATCTGTTAAACTATCGATATCATAATTTTCCGGCACTAACTGCTTAATACGGATTCGTAAATTTGTTGTATTCTCAGGTGGACTATCTAAGAGTGATTGCCATGCATGAGCAGCTTGTTCATTATCAACAAACTTATATTTTTTGAATAGTTTTATCGACTCTATTTTTTGACGCTTACCTCTTATAAAGTCTGTTTCAACTTCATATTCAAGCAATTCGTTTGCATTAAAATTTTTTAAAGCTGGTTTAAGAGTATCACGCAAGAAATAACGATTTTCTTCTACATCACCATAGCCTAGATACTGTTTGAATGTTTCGTATGCCAAAGTAATTGGCTCATCAGTTCCTTCCAGTAATTTATAAATTAATAATTCAATTTTTCCATTTCTTCCTGTTGATGTACTTAAAGATTGTATTTGTGTCCAACTAAATAAACGTTTTACTTTTTCAATCGAAATAGAATCAGTAATAATTGAACTAAAAAAAGGAGGTAATGAATATACAATTTCAAGACTTTGGTAGTCTGGTTTGTTATCAGCTTCCACCTCTTCTCGATTAAGCATCATATTTTTATTATAAATCGCAAAATCTTGAATAAAGCTGAATTGTGAGGAAGATGACTTTAATCCTTGTGCATTGAAGATATCGATTTGTATTTCAGCATCTCTTAAATTACTTAGTGATTTATTAATCTCCTTAAGTCTGTGTTGACTATTTGTTTTGAATCTTAATAGATCAAACGGTATTTTAAAATTAACAATAGGATGAGAACCATTATCTTGAAAATTTTCAAGAATTTCACAAGCATGATTCAAGAGACACAACCAAATCTTATGTTCAACTAATGAACATTCATGAGTCACATGAATTAATGAAACTGGCAGTTTAAACTCTGTCTCATACTTAAAAGAGGCTAAATTTGGGTGCCCTTGACTAAGACTATTAGCTTGACTATAGCCCAGATCAGCAGGAGACAAGCTCTCTGCGTCAGAACTAGTCAATTCTTGTGATTGTACGTTCATTTGATCTAATAATGACGTTTGTTAGTAATGACAAAGTTATATCATAAAGAATGTGTGAGTTAAATAGAAATACCTCACATTTAGAACACTCAATGTGTGAGAAAAGTAAAAAAACCTCACATAAAAAAAAGATCCCATATTTGGGATCTTCTTATTTACACAACTTGATCTAAATAAGGTTGTGATTGATTTTTCTTATGTAGGTTTTCTTTAAACATCGTTTCAAAGAAAGGTGCATAATTAAAGCTGTAGAAAATCTGCCCATCTTTATCAAAAGAAACGTATTCACTAACGAGTTTGGTTGAAAACATATGTACAAATCTAAAAGATTCGCGGCCGGTCTTTGTATGACGAAGTAAGCGGTGTTGATGAGCACTCAAAGAACAGCTTGCTAAGCTTTTCATTCTTTTTTCAAACTCATCTAATGAAATACCAACAACTTTGGAAATTTCACTTGCATTGATAGTATGAGTCAGTTTGCTATCAAATGAAGTAAGCAAAATATTTTTTTGCTTATAAGCCATTAAAACTTCATTAATTAAACACACAAAAGCTTGATCGGCTTTATCAATTTTAGTTTCAATAGTAAATCGATCTGATCCGACCATATATTCATATGACTTAGTATCAAAATCGAAATCTAAAAATGAAAACAATTTAGAAAATCTTTTTAATGGTAAAGCAGGTAAAGAACGTTCAACTACAGAAGGCTCTTGTACATCATCCAATAATGATAATTGAACAGATGACTGTTTTTTCCATTCTGCCGGCTCATTCAAATATAATGAGTGAGCATAGGGCATAGATGCTAAATTAGTCATATCCTCACTCCTTTTAAATTGAAAATAATTTGCCATATTAATTTGAATATAAATATATCCATACCAAATTTTAGCATAGGCACATAGCGAATACTATTATGTTTACAAAAAATGCAAAGTTAACTCTTTGAATAGTTTTACAAAAACATAGTTTTTTTTAACTTAATTGAAATAAAAAAGCCGAACCAAAAATGTTTTCCAGATATTGAGCACATTGGAAATGAAACCTCACATATATATAAGACTTATCCACAGGCTTTGAAATGAAACCTCACACATTGGAAATGAAACCTCACATATATTTTTTAATAATTATATTTCAATACTTTATTGTAGATGCCTAAATTGAAATGAAACCTCACACATCGGAAATGAAACCTCACATTTGTTGAAATGAAACCTCACACAAAATTTTATAATTTAATATTTTAAGACTTAAGTTATTGAAAATAAATTAAATAAATGAAACCTCACATTAGTTGAAATGAAACCTCACATATCGGAAATGAAACCTCACATTGCAAGATAAAAATTAATAAAATCAATGAAATACAATTACCCCCTATATAAATATAAATTTAAATTTATATTTATATAAATTTATATATATAGGAAGGACTTTCTTAGGTTTTTTGAATGTTTTAATCTTTAAAATACGGATATATCTTTTTTTTAAAATCATTTCCATTTTCCTTTTTTTGTTTTAAAATCATATTTCGCTATCCACTATTCTTTTTGACACCAGCTCATACAACAGAGCAATATAGTAGGTATTAACATGATTAAAAACAATGACTTGGATAATCTAAGAAATTTGAATAGAAATATTATTCAAAATAAACCTAATTCTGCTCCAGCTACTCCTCAAAGGCTTTTCGTTTATCTTGATGGTATCGCACAAAACAACGATGGCCATGATTATGCTTATGGAACAAACGTCCTAACCAATGAAAAAGTGAAAGTTAGACTAACAACAATTGATGAAAGAATTGATGACTTAGTTGACTCTGGTAGAGCAAAGAACAGACAACAAGTTGCCTCTCAAGTAACAAATCAGTATCAAAACTCTGCCAATCCTCGTCAATCTTTAAAAGCGCGACTGAACAGCAATGTAGTTGTACTTAGTTTTGATCAATCTTTTGAAATAAAGAGTGAAGATAATTACCGGTCATATCGTAGCCATTGGGCAGAATCAGTAACAAGCAATCCTAGTTCACAACTAATTACAGCTCCCGTTCATATCCAATTTGTAAATAATCAAAGACCTTTCGGACGTGTCGAAATTTTAGAAGAGAATTTCAAAATAGATATAGGATCCTCAAAGGAAAATATAAAAGATGCATTTTTAAAATCTCTTGTACATCAAGATGAGTTCAGCGCTGAAAGATCCGGATCTTTAAATTATATACTGCGTTATAAAGATACTAATGAACCAATCTATCAAGGTTCTTTGCAAACTTTTTTACAACAAGTATCTGTAGGTCCTGACCGATCTATCCGGATACCAGCGGATATTAATACTACTCTCAATAATTTAATGAGGAAGCCTTTAACCACGCAGGATTTCACACCTGACGATAGTATGATGTTTAATCATGATTTAAATCGAATATTGGTAAATAGATTTCTTGGTGTTGAATTTTCTCAAAAATTAGAAACTTCTAATCCACAATTACAAGATAACCTACGTCTTATTTCTGGAAAGTTGAAAAAGGGTGAAATTTATCTTGATGCTTATTCAACTCAAAATATCTTTTTTGGTAGAGATACACTTAAGACATATCAAGCAAAAGCAAATAGAAATAGCAGTCCATTAAAAATCTATACTGTTACTGATATGCACAATGAACAACCAGTTTATCAAAAAGGTTATATACATTCTTTAGTTGGCATTGATAGACATTCAGACACTTTAGCTCCTTTTGTCACATTTAGTTCTACTACTGATCCAATGGCAGTATCAAAGAAAATTCAAGATTTAAATATTAATGAGGAAAATTTAAAGCGAACCATTTATCTAAAAGAAGAATTCCAAAAGCATCCATTACCTAATAGTGCTGCTCCAGTTGTGGATAAAGAAAGAGCAAATATCAATAGAATTCGGGAAGAAATGCAAAATCAATCTAATAACTCAATAAATTTTAATAATATTTAAAAGGATTAGATGATATGAGCGTTTTAGATAAAAAAGGTTTTATTTGGGTTAATTTAGAATCTTTTGGATATTTAACTAGACCATCACGACGTAAAGAAAACAACCAAATCGGTATTGAAATAGTTGATCTCAATAATCAACTAGATATCGATAAATTAAGATCCTTTAATGTTCATGTTGAAAAAGTGAATAAATCAAGTGTTCTTGATGTTTACTGGTCAAGCATTTCAATTAAGGACTTTTCTAATTTTATTGGTGTTGATAACAACAATATTCCCTTTCAATCCATTACATTGACTCAGCTTAATGCTGAGTTCAATAACTCTGTTCGTTCTCTTGCCCAACAAAGAGTTGACTATGCCATTAGACATGCGACATTAATTGGTCAAAACCTGAATAAACAATATGTTTATGCTACACAATATTCACGATTTTATTTGGATCAGCCTTTAACTGAAATTGCTAAGAATGGAACAATCTCAATTGATCCCGCGCAATTTGAAGCACGATTACCTCAAGAAGATTATTGGAAAATACTTAAAGTTGGCAATCAGCCAAAGTTTAAGCGAGCTAATATGGCACATTGTGCAAAAAGCTTTGCTAGTAGCATAGTTGAAGGAACAACAAACATTCATGATTCAGATGTTGAGTTGTTTTTAAAAAAAATATTAAACGACAACCATGATAGATCTTATTTGAATGAAATAAAGCCTACAATTAAGCAATTTTTCTATGAACAGCTTGAATGTTGTTTTAATAGTTTAAGTAATCAATTTAACGTACATAATTTCAATTCTTTTGAAAAAATTATTGAAATCCATAACAAACAACCAGTTAAACCGATCATTGGTATTTCTGAGCTGCAACTGCAACAATTTTCAACTCCTATAACAATTTCAGCAATATGTCAGAAATTATTATTCAATCCTGAAACTCTAGATACTGGAAAAACTCTACTTGAACCTACTATTGGTAATGGATCCTTAGTTGCTCATTTCATAAAAAAACCGCAACTTAAAATCGTTGGTGTTGAAATTGATTCGAATCGGGTGAAAAATACCCAGCTCTTTCTCGATGCAAACATTGAACATTCAAATCTAAGAGTAATTGAGGGAGATTATTCAAAGATTAAATTGAAGCAATTAAACAATAATGAATTATTTGATTTTACTATCGCAAATCCACCTTTTGGCAAAATCGATAAAACTACACTTACTTTGAATCAAGCGGGATCATTAGAACGTTTAAATTTTTCTACTCAAAGGTTAGATCATAAAATTTTATTAGAGACACTTTCTTTGAGAAAAGACAAAGGAAGAAGTGTTTTTATTATTGGTTCAGACAGCTTTTATGAAGCTGGCGTAGTCAAGGGTGGAAGTAAAAATTTATTAAATTATCTCTATGATAATTACAATGTTGAAGCGGCCGTAGAGCTCGACGGGAGTTTATATAAGAAACAAGGGACTCGCGTCAATGTTCGTGTTCTTGTCATTGGTGATCTTCTGGAAAATAACCGTACTTATGAAGTTCCTCATGAGTTGCCCATCATAAATAATGTTCAAGATTTATGGAGATGGTCGGAAAATGTCCTACAGAAAAGATTACAACCTGAGTTAAGTTACGATGAGCCCTCCCCTTCTATTAATCAAAGTGAATCAGTCATATCCGAAGCTAATTTAGACCAGAATTTAGATGTGGTAGACGATGCTGATTTCTTAACAAGTGCATTGGATTCATATTTAAATGATCAAATAGTTCCGGATGAGTCCGGTAATGTTGGGGACTTGAATAAACCTGATGATGACGACTTCTTTGGTAATGAGGAAGAAGATACGGCTGTTAAACCTCTTTCTACTGGAGATGAACATCAGAACAATGAGATTCTTGATCTAGAAATAGTAGAGGATGAATCTCAAGCTCAGGAAATTATTTTTGAATCTAAATCATTGCAAGTTGCATATGTGCCAGTTTCACAACTAAGCTTGCCAGAAACAATGTTGCCAGCAGATCAAGCAATACTTATTAAACAAGCGCAAGATAATCAGATTAAGAAGATCCTGCTTTTAGCTGAAGTAAATCATGAATTGCAAAAATCTATCGATTTAGCCAATAACAATCCTTTCGACGGCTTTCTACTTTACAAGCTACAGTATTCAGATCTTTCATCTCTTTCTAAAGCTTTCAGTGCTGAACAGGTTGATGCTGTTACTTCCGCAATATTAAGCATTGAAAATGACCGCTCTTATATTCTTGGTGATCAAACAGGTATTGGTAAAGGTCGCTCTTTAGCTGGCATGTTGCGTTATTCTTTAATCAATGGGTTTAGACCAGTATTTTTCACAAGGAATGCACAATTATTTAATGATTTATGGCGGGATATCGTAGATACAGGAACAGATAAATTTATTTCTAATCCTTTTATCTTTAATAGTGATGGATTCATTACGCATAAAGACAAGGTTGTTTATTCTCCTATGAAAACCAGTGATATCTATAATCTAGATAGAATTGGTAATCAGTTTGATATTATCTTTAGTACATACAGTCAATTTTCTGGTAGAAGCGGTAAGAAAGAAAATCTTTTTCTATCAAGTATTGATAAGAATACCCTATTATTTTTAGATGAATCGCATGTGGCTGCAAGTGGCGAATCGAATATTAGCCGGTTCCTTTCAGTCGTTAAAGAGCGTACAGGTCCTACTTATCATTCTTCAGCAACAGATAGAAAGAAAGCAAACAATCTACTTTTCTATTCTGATATTTTCCCTGCATCTTTTAAAGGGCAATTGAAAAGCTTAATCGAAAATAAACCATCTAATGAATTACTAGAAGCTATCTCTATGGCTTTGGTCAAAGACGGTGTTTTCTTAAGACGTGAACATGATTTTTCTAAACTTGAATTCCGGACATATCACGCATCGACTCAGTATCAAACTGCTTCACGTGAGTTATCCGATCAATTAGCTCAGGTACTTTCAAAAATGGCATACCTTTCTGGTGATGTAGAAGAGAAAGTTGCCAAAATGAATAGTGAGATTAAACATAATCTTGAGCACATGAAGGAGGGAAGTTGGCAAGAGAATCGTATGCAAGTGAATTCGATGAACTTTGCTTCAAGAATGCACAATATAAGCCGTCAAATCCTTCTCTCAGTTACTACCCCTTTGATTATTGATCAAGCACTTGAGTCTCTCAAAGAAAATCGGAAGCCGGTTATTGGTTTGGAAAATACCGGTGAATCGTTGCTTAAAATGTTGCTTCTAAAAGATTCAAAAGCATTTGAGTTGCTGGACCAGATTAATGAACTCAAGGATTCTTCAGATTATGATCGAGCACTGAGTGACCTAAACTCAGGGAAAATGAATCAAAATGAATTTGATCAAGAGCCAATTATTGTAAAACTAAAAAAATTAGAACAGGATCTAGCTCAGTTCAAACAAGAAGATACTATTCTTGCAAAACCTCCGACGATAGCTGACTTACTTGAGAATATGGTTCATAAGTTAGATATTATTCAAGTTCGTGACCGATATGGCCAAGTACGAAGTGAAACCATTGATGACGAAATCTATTCTGATTTCAAACAAGACATCTTGGATAATATTCGGAAATTACCAGACATTCCTTTATGTCCTTTAGATCTGATAAAAGCTGAGCTGGAGTCTCGTGGGTATAAAGTCGGTGAGATTTCTGGTAGAGAGTATCAGCTCAAAAAAATTGATTCTAATCAAGGTTCGGTTTTTAAAGTTGAAGTACGTCAAGAAAATAATCCGACAGCAAAGACGAAAGCTTGTAATGAATTTCAGTCTGGCATTCTTGATGCAATGATTATTACGAGAGCTGGTAGTACTGGCCTTTCATTACATGCTATTCCCGTTAATGATGGTAGTCCTAGCCAATCAGATCATTTGAGGCAACGTGAGTTCCTTACAGGCCAGTCACCTCAAGCAATTGATGAATTCCTACAAATGATTGGACGTGTTGATAGAAAAGGCCAAGTTAGTGCGCCGATTATTTCCCAATTTGATACGGGGCTTCCAATTCAACGCAAATTTCTAATGATGCATAATGCTAAACTTGCCGAATTATCAGCGAATGTCACAAGTAACCGTGAAAATGTTAATAAGCAGGTAACTGACGTCGATTTACTTAATAGTTATGGTGATGATGTTGCTCTGGAATATCTAGTCCAGAATCGTTCTGTAGCTCAAATGCTTGTCATAAATTTACCTAAAGAAAATGATAAAAATGGCGCTGAAGGTATGGTTAAGAAAATCTTTAACCGTCTTAATTTTGTTTCCATTTACCAGCAAGAGAAGATTATCGATGATTTAACTTTTGCTTATAACGAAAAGATTCAGAAACTTAATGAAATGGGAATTAATCCATTCGTAGTTCAAGTATGTGATTGGAAAGCTCAAACTATCTCTAAACAAGAGTTACAAAGTGGCTTGGGCATTATGTCGCATGTTTCTGATAGTGCATTTTTCGAACCGGCTTATTTCCAAAAAGTTAGCTATAAATCTGAAACAAAACCTTTTCATGGCGATGATGTTATCTCTTTAATTGATAAGTCGAGACAGCTTACACGCCAGCAATTGTTCAAGCATTTATGTAATTTTGATGATAATTTTGCTTCTACTATGGAAGGAAAGGATCAGGAGCTATCTTTATCTAGTTTAATTAAGTTCTACAATGATGCTCAAAAACAGATTCTCGAAAGAGAATTAAGAGAGTCAATTAAATACTCAGCTTCGCAATCTTTTTTCAAATCTAAAATTGATAAATATGAATTTACCGAGATTGAAAACTTTATTCTGAATAAACCCAATCTTGATGAAATCAAAGAATTCTTGAAAATATCTGCTGAAAATAATAATTTTCTTCATATTTATCAAGGGTTAAATAAAGCTTTAACTGTGGTGGAATTTGTAGAAAAGCTTCAGATCTTAGAAGAACATCAGAGCTTTAATATAAATTTCGCAATAAGCATGAAGGAATCACTTTGGGATCAGCATTACCATCGTGAAACAAATGAAAATGCTTTGATACGAGTTATGTTCCCGAAATTAGGCGCTTCTAGTCTTTTAGCGAGTAATTATGAAATTCGTTACGTTTATCCAAGTTCAGATTTTGTACACAGTAGTAAGCTCAAATATTTAATAGAAGATGCTGCTTTAACTCCTACTCTATTACGGAATGTTGGTACTCATTTATTTATTGATGGAAATAAAAAGGAAGAAGAGTTTTCATTTATGAAAACTTTAAATGAAATAGAGTACTTAAAAACTAATAGTCCCCTTTTGCTTTCTTTCGATAAGTACGAACCAACCGCTATTGAGCGAACTGCAACCCTTTTAACTGGCAATATTATCAATGCCCTTAATGCTGCCTCAGTAGCTAAATTATCTTCTCAAATGATTAATTACACCGATGCTAGTGGAAATAGACAACGAGCAGTCATGCTATATGACGACTGTGAGTTGGAAGAAGTTTTAGACAAAGTTAAAGGTCTTTCAACAATACAAGAGGCGATTACTTATTTTGAACGTGTACATGATGCTATAGAGATGAATGAAAAACCTACTCTTCCGGATTTCTATATTGTTCGTTCAAATTCAAATGGGAACCCAACTATTGAACTCAATCTAAAACCTCTAAATGAAGAAACATATAACTTTGTTATTACTGGTAGCAGAAAACATATAAAACAAGTTGCTGAGATGGATTCAATATTTGTACAAGCTGGCTCAGGAAATAGATCAGATAGTTTGAATTTAGTCCTTAAGGGAGATCTTTCACAAGGAACTCGTTCTAGCCAGACAGTTCAGGTCCCTATTGAAAAAGTAACTAAACTGCTAACCAACCTTTCCACTGAATTTTCTACTGTGAAAATTAATAATCTTGATCCAGACGTCTTAGATCAACTTAAACCGAATACGTCGAATAAACTTACTCAGAATCTCATGTATTAGAGAGGAAAATATCATGGACAATAAAGAAGAAATGAAAGCAGCTCCACAAGCTTTAAACGAAATAGACTGGAAAGATGAAATCGTCTTTGATGAGCTACTATCTAAAGTAGGTCCCATAACACCACCAGACACCACTTTAAAATCGAGTGATTTGGAAGCTTACGGTTATCAAAGCCAAGTGATGCTACCAGTTAGCGAAGCAAGAGCCAAAGAGCTATATGAAAAAATTGAATTATATCGATTATATGAAGATGGAACAGAAGCGTTAGTAGAAGATCTTGCAGACCTTAATAGTCATGCACAAAAAGATGGACTATTTGGTGTTCAGGAAAACGATTGGAGAAATTATCAATTAAAAATAGAAAAAAGCAATGATTCCGAAAATAGTAATGATCTTGAAAACTTTCAGTATTTTTCGTATCCAGCTTTAGCTCAATCTATAATTAAGCGTGAAGGTGACCAATTTTTTGCAAATTATGAACTATCTCGAAGCTTGGGTTCTGATGAAGATATAACGATTTTGAATAAAGAGTTTTACAAAGAACACAAAGCAGACTTAGACATTTTGTTAAACGAATTAACTATATCTGAGCAATATGAACATCAAGGCTATGCTGTTTTATATGCAACCAAGAGTAATTTATCTGCCCTAAATAGTGATGAAGAAATAGAAGCAGAAGCAAATGAGATTAAATTATTTTTAGAAGGAAATAATGATGATCCAAAATATGCTTATGTATACGATACTCTTTATGAATTGAGCGCAGAAAACGTGTTCAATGAATTTAAGGCACTTGAAACTAGAATTGAAAGAGACATGGATTTAGAAGAAGGCAATTTTGATTTACCATTCCAGCATGCTGTAGAAGAGACTATGGAAACTTTTGATAATAACGCCCCTATTTCTAACCTTCCCTTTGATAGTTTAAAAGAGCCCGAAGGATTTATGGAAGATATAGAGCAGTACTCTTATGCAGAGGATCAAAATTTTGGTTCTTCATTACCTATCAATAACGAAGAAATGATCCAAAAATCTGAAGTAAAGGAAGAAAAAGAAAAAATTGATGTTAACGATGTGGGGGTGCCAGAACAACTCATAATCAATGGTAAAGAGTTCAACTTTGAACAAATAGATCCTAATGATATAGAAAAGCATGAGCAATTAAGAGCAGCTTTGTCGCAGTTATTGGGTAATACCAATGCTTCAACTTTTCAAAGTCCAAGCCAAATAAATCCAGTTACTTCCACTCCTTTGATTCCTCCATCAATGCCAGATTTTAACGAAAATTCGGCACAGCCTTCTACTGTTAAAAATTATTCGCTTTTTCCTAGTTTTGCGAATCTTAAAAAGGCGACTCCGGATAATGCATTATCGTTATTACAAGCTGAACAACTTCTACAAACATCACAAAATATACAAGCACCAGCTTCAGAAAATTCTGGTGCTCATATGAATACACAAAATGTTCAACATATGCTTTCAAGTCATTTAGCAAGCTCAAAATATAATGATTTGGTAAATTCACATAAAAATTATTCAGACTCAATAAATGAGTTCTGGAAATTTGACAAATTTGAGGATTTTCGTGGAACCCTAATTGAACGTGGACAAAAAGAAAATAAGGATTTGAAAACATTGATTAATGAAATGAATACAGATCCTAATTCACCATATCGCAAAGAGTTTCAAGATCTTATTGTTAATGTTGGTAGTACTGAGAAAGGCAAAGCTTTATTGAGTAAATTGAATAATTCACATCAAGACTTTTTGTCGCGCTCAGATTCAATGTTTGAAGTTATTCAAAAATCAGAGCTTTCACCTGATGACAAGACAAAATTTGAAAATAAGCTAAGTGAGGTTGTTGAAAACCAAGCTGAATTATCCTCTACCCTACCTAATTATATTAATGATGACGGTGTACGTATTAGTCTTGCGGATGAAATGAAGAAGTATGCAGAAAGTCTCAAGAAGGCTCTACAAGTTGTTGTGGACTTTGTTAAATCTAAAGTGGGTTTATCTGTAGATGGCCCTACAGAACAGCCTTCTAGCTCACCGTCACCTTAACAATGTATTGATATAGAGGTTTTTATGAACATGAGCACTCTCCCCTACCCTAACATATATGAAGATGGTTGTTTTGCTGGGGCAGCAGAAATGAACTGGCTAAAACCAATTTTTGAAAAACAGATATATGTTAAATTTAAAAAAAATTCCTTTTCTCCTTTTTTTCTTGATAAGGTTAAAAGTGATTATTACTGTGAAGCAGACATTTCTGAAATTGAGAAAGATGAAGTTTATATTGTCTATATAAATTATGGAGAAACAAAGCTTTATGAGAAGGAGAATCAATATAGCCTTATATTAAAAGTAAAAATCATTAATGGACAGTATAGGGAATATGTAGAAGGTTGCTCACTCAGGGGTGAACAGACGCCGCTTGAATCTATAAATTATAGCTTGAGGGCAATTTTCGACTTTAATTGAATATAGTCGAAAAACACTCTAAAATTAAGCCTACTGATAATGCAAATACCCCTGCGGGGATTTGGGATAATAAAATGGAAAGTTTAGTTGAAAGAAGTGCCAAACAAGATTTGGATACTTTCTTACGTTTTATATGCACATATGCCTTAAATGATACATATGTGTCTAAAGATCTTATAACGGAAAGTCTTAAAGACTTACCGCAATCCGTTGTGACGTTTGTATACTTACTTGAGTTTTCTCCAAACGATCAGATCAGTTCTATCACTTCTATCTCAGATAGTGTTTTAAAAACATTGTCAGAGCTTATTCATAATTTTAGAAATGAAAGAATTAATTCAAACGGCTACTCAATAATTTTTGATTTTTTTTCCGCAAATCCTTTCAGTTATTTCATTTATTTTTTACGTAATGTGATTACAGCAAATATTGATGAGTTACCACTTGTTGTTAATTTGAATATCACAGATTTCTTCCAGTTTTTACTAGATCGTAAAAGTTCAGTCTTTCACTCAAGAATTTTTTATTTTATACGGGCTTGGCAAACTGTTTCTGTATATAACGAAGCAAATATCAGCGAGCTAAAAGAAACAATGCTGTATGCCAGTCAAAATAAAGTCTTTCCAAACATTTCAGTTTCATCTTGATCAGGTGGTGGTGGGTTATGCATAAACGTACATCAGCTTTAAATAAAAATCCGCAGAAATTAAACTCTGTAGAAAAGAAACATTCGTTTAAACCAAAATTAGGTTTTACAACGGGTATTGTTCTTGGTGTGTCCTCAGCAATTGCATTGTCGACCACTGCAAGTGTCGGAGATGGTTTATCAACTATTCAATCCTCATTGAACCAAACTTCTATTACCTCTACAAACATTACGAATAGTTATACGAATACAACAACTTCTACTATTCCGACCTTATCAGCTTCTCCATTTGCTGCTAGTAGTAATGCTACTGCTGCCCAATCTGCAATTGAAGCTTCTAGCGTGGGTTGTGGTGATGCTTCACAACAAGGTTCAATTGCTTGGACTCAACAAGAAGTAATTAAAAATCGTCAGATTTTAAATACGGCACCAGTTGACATCGATGCATTGTTCAACGGATCTAAGGGTTCTTCTTCTGGAAGCTGTTTTTCAGATATCACGAAGATTATTGACTTGAGTGTAGCAATTCCCGATTGGGGTGGTATGCGAGCTGCTGCTATTGCTGCTTTACGTCAATATGCTCAACGTAAAGTATGTACTATGGTTAATGAAGCAACCAACAAAGCGTTGGAGCCACTCAATAATGCTATTGATATTATTAATAAGAATGGAACCATTGATTTGAATGGAGCTGTACAAGGGGCTATAACTGGTGGTTTGGGTAAGTTAGATCCAGATTTAGCAAATATATATCAAACACAAGCACCTCAAGGCGAAACTGTTAACATTTTTGATTCTAATCAGACTACTTTTAATACTGATGTTGCTAAAGTTCAAGATCAAGTTAATGGTGCTATTAATCAAATTGGCACAATCGGAACGAATACCGGTAGTACTGGTTCAACGAATCCTACTGGAACTTCGGGTACTACATGGTCTAATAATACATCTACGCAATCTATACCAAATTTGAGCGCAAACACTTCTAATCAAACACAACAGAAGGCTCAACCACAAGAAGCTTCTCGTTCTTCAATTTTTGATGCGCTTTTTGGCGGTAGTTGAGGTGGCAATGAGTAAGCTTGTTAAAGTTGCCTTGAGTACTGCGATAACAATGAGTTTAATTGGTTCTAGTTATGCTCAGATTGCTCATACAACGTACAACCAAAATACGAGAGATTTAACATCTGCCATAGGTGTTTTGACTAAGCAAGAAGGTCTGAGCGCCCAGCAACAGGCAGAATCCGCAATGATCTCTTCTAAAGCACTAGCTACTGCAATTGGTGCGATAAATATGTCTGATCGTGTATTACGCTTTATTGTTGACGATGCTGGAAGACTCGGTAGTACGCAAACCACTACTTGTACTGTTTTTGCTGAACAGCAAGCGGAAAAAATAAAGATTCTTCAGTCATCTATTAATGCGGCCAATATGGTTAGTAATTATATGAAAGTTATGATGTCTAATTCAGTTGAGTCTGAAAAGGACAAAATACTTCGTCATGAAAATTACTGTTCTATTGCCGAAGCAGCAATGGGTACATGCACACTTCTACCAAATGGTTTACAAGCGGCTGACTCAAATTATGCATTAGTTTTCTCAAAATCTAAGCTTCAAGATGACACTTTTAATGCGGCTACAGATTATATAGCGAATATTACTGATTCGCGTTTTTCTGCTCAAGATATCTGTTCAAACACTCAGTGTATGACTAAACAAATCGATTTTTTAAACAAGACTTCAGGTAATAGTCTTGCAGCGTTTGTATTGAGTAATCAAGTTAGTGATCGACTTTCTTATTCATTGAATGCTAATTCATCTGGAGCTAACTAAATGAAATATAAATATTTATGTGTGGTTGCTGCCCTCCCCTTCTTGGGTCTTAGTTTTAAGGCATGGGCTGCGGCAGATGTATTGTATGGAAGTGTTGCACCTACCTTCCATCAAAACGTTCAAACACTTAATAGTAAGATGGTTTCAGAATTCGCTTCTACTCAAGCAAATTTGTTGAATGCAATTCAAGAAAATACTCGTCAATTGCAGAGTGCACTTAGTGTTTCTATTGCTCAATCAAGTGCTGGAACAACACAAGTAATTGATGCACGTAAACGAGCTGGACAAGCTCTAGCAACGGCTTATCAAGCAATTGAAATGCAAGATAAAGTGATTGATACGGTATTGAACTATGGATCTACTGGACAAGGTTACAATACATGTAAAGTACTAGTTAGTAACGCAACACTGAGTAAAGGTAAAGAAGTTTCGAGACAAACTGCTGCCAAAATGGTGAATGAAACTAGTACTGGTACTGGTCGTGTAGTACATGATTTAAACCAAGTTCAAAAAGAAACGGTTCAAAAGCACCGTGAGTTATTTTGTACCCAAGCTGAGGCAAGTCTAGGATTATGTACGGTAAGTAAGCTGGCTGGTGGAGATACTAATGCGGCTTTACTTTTCCAACCTGCTAAGCCTAATTCATTAGAGGCTGAAGCGAGACGTACATTAAGAGGAAATATCTTAGGTTCACCAGATGTCGCTTTAAATGCTGTTAATGGTATGACACCTAGAGGTCAACAATATTTATTTGCTTTAAACCGTAAAACAGCTTTACAAGCCTTCCCTGCTTATTCATTGGCTGCTATTGACGCAGCAAACTTACAAACAATCAAGAATGAAGCTGGTGAACTGCGATCACCTAATCAGATGATTGATGAGACTATTGGCCGTTATTACGGTACTGACGAAGCCAAAAAGTTTCAGGCAACAATGATGAACCAGTCAGCTCGTGGATTGCTAGTTGAGTTGGCAAGACAGCGTGGTGCGGCTATTTGGTTACTTAATGAGGACTATGAACGTGGTTTACGTCTAGAAGGTAATTTAGCCTCACTTCTCTTAATTAGTGCTGAAGAATCAAAGTCGAAAATGCGTGATTCTTATCGCACAATGGCTGGCCGGAGCTAATTATGAAAAAGAAAACGACGTTTTTACTATTATCAGTTTTTAGTACTTCAGTAATTGCTGCTTACTGTCCTCCTTTTTCAAATCCATTGATACTCAGAGATTTTATAAGCGGTTTTCAGCAATTAAATGCGACATTCACGACTGGACTTAATACTTTGGATCAAAGTGTTAGTGCAGCTTTAACTACAGAACGCCAATTACTTTTAAATGCAATTGCTTTGAAGACAACACAAGAAGCAATGAATGCTTCCTCAATTGCTCATGCGGACCAAGAAATTGCAAAGGCGACTGCTAATGCTATTGGCGCTGTTAAACAATCAGAGCGTTTAAAAGAAACAGCTATTGATTTTGGAGCTGCTGGACAAGGCTATAACCCATGTAAGGTTCTAAATGAACGTAGAACAATTACTGAAACTCAAGAAAGGGATAAAGAAAATAGACCAGATTTAATTTTTAAGGAAATTTCAGCGGGAACGGGAAAATATGCAAATCCTGTAGTTGCTCAAGAACAAACACTTAAGCTTCATCACGATTATTTTTGTACATCAGAACAAGTATCAGCCGGCTTATGTATGAGCGTAGGTGAAATGTCTGGTGCAAATTTGCAAGCCTCTACTTTATTTGAGTATTCATCAGCGAATGATAAGTATGCTATTGCAAAAACTAGCTTCATTAACAATATGGTTGGTTTGCCGGATGCACCCTTATCTGCAAATGCAGCCAAAACGCCTCGTGGTAAAGAATACATGAGACAGAAAGTTGAAAATGATGCAGTTATTTCACCAGCTATTAATAGTTTAATGGCAATCAAATCTGAATTTACTGAAAACCCTAATGGTGGTGAGTTTGGTCAACCTGTTAAACCATTGCGACAACAATATCGGGAACAAGTAGACCGTTATCTTGGTCATGGTGAAGAATATAAGAATTGGAATAGAACATTAGTTGCTGCACCTGAGCGTGGGGTACTTGTAGAGATTCTTAAAGAAGGTGCATTAGAGCTTGCAATCATGGGAAATAAACATGCTCAAAACGAACGTATTGAAGCAAATTTAGCTTCTTTAGTTGCATTAGAAAATAAAAAGGCAAACTCGCTTAATAAATCTAATATAGCTGGTTCTGCTAAAGCTAAATAATACATAGTTTTCATAAATGAAAACTTTTAGTTTGAACTATTCTTGCTAGAAGTTTTCATAAATGAAAACTTTTTTATTGGGTAAGTTTTCATAAATGAAAACTAATCTAAAAGTGGTGATGATATGAAATGGTTGAATTTATCAGAATTCGGACTGCATCTAGGGTTTCGAAAAGCAACAAGCTTTAGAGATAAAGTTGCCGTACTGACTGTCAATGATTTAAATACTTTATCACGGTTCATTCATTTAAATGATTTTAGTGAAAAACTACAAGCGGTAGGATTTAACCGTGTCAATTCAGATGACGGGAATGCAAAATTTGTAAAAGCTGATAATTCAATCAATCCAAAACAATTGGCTTCAATATTGCCAATCACAAATAAACATTTACAAGATATGCCGGAGAATGATGCTAGAGCGAAATTTCATGTAGATAAGCAAGCATGGATAGATTTGACTGCAAAACTAGCTCAACAAGGTTCAGTTTGGAAACTAGATGAAAATTATTACAATGAAGCAGGTATACATTGGAAAAATAAAATTAGTGAAAACTACCTAGATCTATCTACAAAGCAAGATGATAGATACATAAATTTAGCTTTTGAAAGCCCTTTACCAGTAAATATGTTAGAAACTTATAAATATGATTCAAGAGCATTGGGTGTACTAACTACTAATAAGGAAATACTGATAAGAAAAGGCTTGCCAGAAGAGGCTTTTACAGAAGTACAATTAAACTTTATGCTGCCATTATTATCATTGGAAGATGAAGTACATATAGTTCTAAATGATATCCGTGAAGTACCAGAAATATTAGAGTTGCATCCAGATATATGGCGTCAATCGATCAATAGTTTTGAATCCTTTTTAACAAGATCAAAATTACTAGAAAAAATAAATAACCTTTTGATAAATGATGAACTCTTGGAAAAATCTAATGAAATTGTAAATGATATAAAAGTGTTTTACGAAACGTATAACAATTGCTTACTAAGTAAAGAAGAATTTTCAAATGATGATGATTTAACAAATCACCGTATTCAGTTGTTGAAAAACCAAATTATAAAGCTCGATAAATTTGGTGTGATTAATGAAAATTTATTACCAAAGCTTGATAACATCTATGACTCTTCAATTGAAGATACTGTACTAGAACCTGAAAAGGAAAATAAGTCCCTTAATGAAAGAATTGAGGACTATGGAGAATATGTTTTCGGAGCTAGAAAACATTTTTATCAGAAATCTAAAAATGCACTTTTCGAAGAATTGAATAATTCAAAAGACCTATCTTTAGATGTTCTCATAGATAAATTCCAAAAACGAAATTTATGGTCATTCAAAAATGAAACCATGAGCCAGATTGAAGACAACAATGTGATCTTTTTCTTAGCTCAATCAGTCTACAACATGATTCCTTCTAAAATCTCTTTCTCCAAAGATGAGAGAAAAGACTCTGAAGAATGCATTGATAAGTTAAAAAGCTATATGTATTCAGTTAACCATTTTAAAGAAATGGTCCATACGGCTATAGAATTAGACAAAAATGAAAGAATGCCTATAGCTAATTTTGTCAATCAAATGGTTAACTATAGAAACGTCTTAAGAGGTTATGCTCAGGATCCTCAGCAATTCTTATTTGATGAATTAGATGAGGACCGTTTATTAGCAGATAGGATATATAAGGTTGTAAAAGGTACGACTCTTAGAGGAAGTCCTTTATTTCAAATTATGAATAATTTGGATACTGTCAAAACACAGTATTGCAAAATGATGTTTAATGAAGTCTATCCAGAAACTAAAGAAGTCTCATATGATCAATTTCAAGACTATGTTGAGTCCGGCGGTCACATATATGATGGTAGCGCAATAAAACAATTTATAGACGCAGCTAATGGTAAGTTAGATTACACATATCTTTCGCGCCAATTTGAGCGTTTAGAAGATAGCTTGGGTCAGGAATTATTCCTAAACATGATTGTTACAGGAAATAAGCCATTTTCAGATGCTTTATTTAAAAATGTTGAAAAGATTTTAGAAAGCGATAAAAGCATTAAAACACCTTTAGATTTCGAAAAAGATGATTCTAAACTTAATTATCTACTTTCTTTATATCGTTTTAAATTCGATTCAAAGTATTCAATTCCTGATATCTATATCAAAGATGAAAACCAACATACTCAAGTTATCACTGACTTGAGTTCAACTGATAAATTTGATGGCTTAGTTAGAAAGATATTAAAAGACCAAGAGCCTAATCGACTTGATTTACGCTATCCATCAATTGTATCTGGTCTTGCACATGAGACATCAAAAAATTTTCGGCATGGTGAAAATGTAAATCCAGAACAATTTAGTAATGTATTTGGTTTTCGAGCAATACAGTTTGGAAACTGGGTGACACAACAAGAAAGACAGCATTTATTGAATATCACATTTGATGGTCTAAGTGAGCTAAGAGACGCTCTCGGATTTGATTCAAAGAATATTTCTTTAAATGGAACTTTAGCTATCGCTTTCGGTGCGCGGGGGCAAGCTGGACGAAATGCAGCATCAGCTCACTATGAATATGCTAGCAAAATTTTTAACCTAACCAAACAAAATGGAGCAGGTTGTTTAGCACATGAGTGGTTCCACGGGCTTGATGCATATATGGCACAACTAGTAAGAAAAGATGTAGAGAAATTGATTTATAAAAGTGGAAATTTTGAATCTGTAGAAAACAACTATTTTTTAACACATTTAATGTCAGACGTTGACTATAAAACATGTAAAACAGTTATAGATAACAATCCATTATTGAAAAGTGTTTATGAGCTTCAATTAAAACTGAATGGAAAGATGCATAGAGATGAAATTTTTAGTGAAAATGGAAAAGAGTTAATAGTAAATCGTATACATGAGCTAGTTGATAGCAATTTAATAAAAGTAAATGTATTAAAAGATGCAATTTCAAAGTCTTTGGAAAAGCAAGGTCTTAGTAGAATAGCATCATTGTTAGATGGAGTGACAACAAACCATGTTGACAATGTAAAAAAATTAAAAAATCACGAATTAACAAAGAATATTAAGAATTACTTGGTAGATAATGATCTGCATATAAAAAGAGACCAAATGTATAGTGCGGTGAAAACAATCTTTAAAGAATTGCAAAATAACAATGCGCCAGTTGGAAAATATACAATTGCGAATCCAATTACCCGTGAATTCAATTCATTGGTTCGTGGTTCACAAGTCAATGATGATCTTGCGAAATCAGAGAAGGAAATATTGAAACATCTAAGATCACATAAGATTATTAAAGAAATGGAAAAGTTACTGCATGAATCAGTATTCTATTTAGTACAAAGACAAACATTACCTTTGTTTATAGATCAAGTGAATTCTATAGGTGGAAATAAAATAAGCATTCTAAAAGGGGTTGCGCTAGATCACTACCAGTCTTATATGGAAAAATCATTTCAGACAGGGAAGGGGATAGCAAATAAACTTGATTTAGACCTTGTCTTTAATAATAACAATTTTGCAAGCCAGTCAAAATTACTGGATAAAGACAAGAAGCAATATTTTTCATTAGTTGCAGAAAGGTTCGCACGATGTGGAGAAGCGCTGGTAACAGATTTACTTGCTGAAAAAAGCGTACAAGTAGATTACTTAGTAACTTGCATGGAGGATCCACAAACAGTAGGGCAACGAGCTGGTATCACTCCATCTGGTAATGACCGAACTGAAATTTTAAAAGCTTTTAAATCAGTGATTGAAGCTTGCCGTAGTTATGCTTTTAATCTGGATAAAGATATCAAAGAGGAAAATGAAGTTAATCAAAAATTGTCTACTACACTGTCATTTGGAGCTAATTGATGAAACTTAACAATACCTTTGTACAATTAAAAATATGCTTATATTCATTTTGCAAAAAAAACGATTTGGATTTTAAGTATATGAACACGAGTCTAGATCACCAGACTGCTGCTGAGTATATCTATCCGTTAATTTGTCACTTGTGTGAGTCTGAGTTTATTTATTATTTCCATAGAGAAAAGCTGGAGGATTTAGAAGCCCTTTTTATGTATAGTAAGAATACTACAGGGTCAATTTTTCAACCTTATAAGGTAGAACCTACAAGTTTACTTTCAACCATTTCATTTAGCCTTATTTCTCCTTTTTTCTTCTTTTGGATGAAGAACTTAATTGAAAATTATGCGTCACAACTTGAGCTAATGTATATACATTTTCCAGACTCATTTATTTTTAAAAATTGACAGTTTAAAATTTTTAAAATACGATGAATTATAGCTTTTGCGAGAGTTGTACCATGAATGCATCACAAACTATCCAGACTGTACAATTTGGTTTGGATCAATACTCTAAATTAGTAAAAGATCTCAAAGTCTTATCCGGCATTGATGCATTCTATACAGCTAAATGCTTGATAGAATCATTTCCCAATGTAGTTAATGATGAATTTTATGGCTATGATTTTTATGCTGATGAAAAGATCTTAGATATTTCAAGCTACATACATATTGATGAAAATAAGTGGTTTAATTTAAATTGTCTAATTGATTTAGAAGAAAAGATTGTCTCAATAAATTTAGCTTCAGAAATGGAAAATGGTGAGATTTTTCTCTTTCGAACAGATAAAAATTATCAGGTGGCTGTAAATTATAATTATTCATTCGAAAATTTCTTCTCACTCCAAAGTAACTTCGAATATAGTCTATTTGATTTAGTTCTTTCATCGATGGGTTTATCTTTATTACCGAAAAAAATATTTAACAACTTTGAGCTGAAGGATATATTCTTATTCTCAATGTCGATAGTTACTGGCAGATATAAAAACTATATTCCAGATCAGCTATTTTTTAACTCAATACACAAAAATATTGTTCTAGATTTAAAAAGTGATGAATTAGAATTACCATCACGATTAATTAATTACAGAGATGAGATAGATCTTAAATGGTAATCAGTGATGAAAAAACTTTTTTAAATTATCTAAATTTAAATCAAAGTTCGGGTTTGTCATCAAATGAATATAAACAGCTTCTTGAAATTAAATCAGTAATTGATAAGAAAAATGATAAAATAAACTATGTTTATACTTCCATTTTGAAAGACAATTTCGTTAAAATTTTAACCCCTTTAAATGATAATATATTTCAGGATGTAAAAAAGCAGAAAAGTGTGAAAAAACATATTAGTCTCTTTTTTAATTCTGAGGTGATGAACACATTATTTATCAATAACCTTATAGATGAGTTGTTAAAATTTAAATTTGTAGATCTGTTATCAATGACTAATACATTTATGAGTAAAGTATTAGATTCTACAAATACGTCCGGAATAAGATTAAAGATCGAATTTAGTTATGAGGGGGAAGAGTATAATTTTTACCTTATAACAATATTACAAACACTTAATTACCTCATCGAAGACCAGAAAGATGTTTCTTCTCTTAAGAAAATGATTCTTCTACCTGAATTCAAGCTCATAACATATTAATATTTAGATTAATTACAAATTTTCTCTAATTTTTTTTTGCTCCTATATTATCTTCTATAGGCTATATTGTAGAATTAGCAGATAAGCTAAAGATTTGGAATTTATGATGAAAAAATCAATGAGTAAGGCTGATTTTGAAAGAATTAGAGCTCATGACTTTGTAGTTCTAAAGGGAGTCAACAATAAGCTTATTGTTGGTCAAGTTTCGGTTGATAAAAGTTGTATATTCTTATCTCTAACAAATAACGAACTTAGTCGTTTAGCTATGATTCCTGAATTAATTTTAGAGAATTTAGGTAGTATCGTTGAACTCATGAAGAAATACAAAGAAGTTTTTTCTCGGTTAAATGATGTTATTGAAAAGTCCAATTTGCCTGAATTAAATGAGTATAAGAATGATTCACTATTTAAAATTAAAGCTTTATATGCTTTGAGAGAATTATTGGATTCTGCTGAAGTGAACGAAGATGTAACAACTGATACATTAGAAATAGCGGTCAAAAAGGCATTAGAAGAATGTGTTTATATTCAAGATGTTCAGTTTACACTGTCTTACTATATTTTAAATCGACCTAAGCAAAATACACAAATGATGTAGTTTTCAATATAAGCGAGTAGGGTGGCAAGAATGCGTATATTCAAATATGAGCTCGAAGATGCTCTACAATCGCTTGATAATAGTGTTAGTTATGCAGGTTTTATTAATAAATTATTTCCAAAGTTTATATCTAAAGATGTTGATAACATCAATACCATTACCATAAACATTATTCTGAAGAAAATTCAAGATTTATTATCTTCTGGTTATTACTCCGTATTTATTAATTATAAAAACTATATGACCAATGGCGAGAGGGTATGGGGTTTACATCATTTTTGTATGTGTATTTACTTACATGAAAATTTTGAACCATTTGGTACTTATTCATGGGATGCATCTTCACATCCTCAAATGATATTAGATTTTTGGTCCTTAACATCTTCAAATAGATACGAATTACATGAGGTGGGTTTAACTTATAATCAAGTTAACAATTCAGATCATACAGAAAGGATGAACATCGATATTGAAATGGCTTGGGAAGAATTAGTTATATTAAATCCAACTTTTAATTTTCCTTTCTTTAGGAACTTTTTTTACTTAAGTTGTTTATCAATTTTTAATATTTCGGATTACCAAAAGTTTGGCAAGTTGCTTTCATTAAATTATAGCATTGATCATTTACTTGACCAGTTGAGACATAATTTATTTAATTTTTTAGACTTACTTGATGACTATATGCTTAATATAGATTTAAGTGAGTCAACATACTCTTTTGCTGATGGCACTAGTTTTACAATGTTTGCTGAAGTAAGTGAACAGGACTTACTCAATTATGACTTCTCATTTGTTTCTGACAGTTCAAGTTCTGAAGATTCTACAGCTCAACAGAGCCAAACGTTTTCCACATCCGATCAACATTCGGTTCCTTCACGTGTAGACAACTCTTATCTATCTTTTCTTTCAAAGCAGGATATCCACGAAGAAATCACTTCTAACTATGTTCGTGAACTTATAAAACAGTTCTTTTATAATTATTCTAAAGTCAGCTTTTCTATTCATAATACATCGATTCCGTGTGGATTCGTGGCTGATTTTCTTGATTACTTAAACCGATCACTAGAGCAAATATTTATTAAAGTTGAAAGTTTAAAAGTCAATTATTTGAAGCTACAATTTATTTACCAGACTTCTCATACTTTATCGAGTATGTATTTTTATAAATATATAGTTGATAACTATACTTCTATTTTTATCAATATTTCTGTACCGGAAAGCCTAAAAAAAGAAGTTTTAGTTAAGGTGAGATCTTTATCAATTTTTATTAAAAATAAGATTAATAAATTAAATGATGTTCTCGTTCATGATCCACTTTTCATAAATGTTTACTCTTTAATCTTTTTTTACCTAGATAGTTTTTCACAATCTTTAAACTATATTCGATGTTCTGGAGGGGAGCTAGACAAAGATAGATTAGATTTAATATATAATAATGAATTGGAGTATATCGATGCTTTGGATTTTAACTTTTTTCAATACTTGGCGCGAAGATTACCACGCCAAGTATATAGATTGCCTTAATATTTAAAAGAAATTATTTAAATCAATTTCATTCGTTTTGTTGTTACTTTCATTTTTCTGCTGGTTAAACTCCTGCATAGATTCTGCCGATCTTTGTTTGATTTCCTCAATGATCTGCTTTTGAATGTCACTCTGAGGTTGGGTAACTGTATTCATGGCCAGTGTAGAAGGGGAAGGTTGTTTTGGATCTGTAAATCCATACTCAGGCATAGACATCTTGCGAATAAGTTCTTCAGCTTTTTGAGGAAAACTGCTAGTAAAGAAGTTATTTGCTAGTTCACTAAGTACTTCTTTATTTAATTTCGGTTCACTGATAATTACTTGCTGAATATTATCTATTCCAAGTCTATTAAAAATATTGCTTAAAGCTCTTCGTTGGTTATTAATTTCAGGAATTTCAAGCTTTACACTTTTGTGTAATGTATTTAATAAAGGACTTTGATTTAATATTCCCGTTAAGGGAATGATCTTTGAACACTCAATTGAATTTTCACTTTTCATGGCGATCCTCATTTTTTTATCATGCTGTCCAGCAGTCATGATTATCTTGGATTGAAGCTGTTAGGAATCTTTGATTCTAATACTACTTTATTTGATTGAGTAGCTGTACGTTCAATTTCACGTTGCTTACTAATTATTACTCGTTCAATATCATTTCTTTGTTCTTCTGGAACAAACGTAAGTACACCTTCTTTCATGTTCCGGATTAGATCAATTTTTAGCGAACGTTCGCAATGCAGATTTTTGATTGTATTTAGAGAGCTCTTTAATTTTTCTTCATTCAATTCGATTTGATCCGGATTGCGCGAAAATTGTAATGCTGTATCAATGATGATGCTGTTAATGTCTTGGAGAGTGGCACGTTCTCTTTTAAGATTCATTAGAACTTTGTCATTAAAAATTTCGTGCTTCATTCCCATATTTTCAATATTGAACCCTTTAACACCATTAAGTATTTGGTCTTCTAGAAGACGATTCAGTTTGTGATCAGGACCATTCTTCATTGCATGGTTAATGATTTGATTCGCTTGTAATTCTTCAAGAGATTGGTGCTCTTGCATATGAACAATAGAAGCATACAAATTGCTAAACGATTTTGTGCTACTATACATACATACCTCGAAAACAGCGATATATCTATCAAAATCAAAGGAAAAAGTTAACGTTAACTTTTTACATTAAACACCATAATTAATGTGCTAACAATGCATTCTACCTTTATTTTTTTTGCGAATCTTAATTTATTGTTATATGTGTCCGAATGATAGTCAATTGCATTTTGTTTTTTAAAAATTGTCTATTTCCATTTTTTAAATTAAAATTAATTGTGCTTTGAAAACTAATATTTTGACAGCATTCCGAATAATTTAAGACAAGATAGTTGAGCTACTTGTTTAAAAACCTAACAGACCTGTGGTCCTTGTTAGAAATAAAGGATAAGAGTAATGAGCATATTTTGCCCTTCGCAGACTGACAGTACATGTCAAAACGATGCAGCAATAGACCTGCTGGGAAAAATTTTTGGTGATGGGTTTATTCAAGCATTCGTGCTGGGTAAGTCCGCTGCTGCAACTGCACCTGCTACGGGTGAATTAACGCCTGTACTCTTTGGTGCATTAGGTCATTTAGCCTTAGTGTTTGCCGCTTTTCTTTTTCTCTTTCTAGTTTTTACTTCCGTATTACACACTGCACGAGATGGTGAAGTCTTTGGTGCTGGAAAGAAAAAACATTGGGTAATACTTCGTATCTTGATGTCTGGTGTCATGATTCTACCCACCACATCATTATATTCAGTTTCCAGTGTGGTACTTATGATGGTTGTATTAGCCTCGAATGGTGAAACTAACAAGGCATACAGAGAATTTTTAAATACTGTTGTTATGAACCCATCGCCATCCTTTGCTTCAGTAGACGGTTTAGATCCGTATGGCTTTCGCGCATACGCAATCCAAAAGCTTCGGCAATACACATGTGTACGTGTTTTGAATCAGAATTTTGCGGCTGAAGGTGTTTCTGTCGGTGAAAAAAAATATTCGGATGGCCAAACTTATTATGTTTCTAATATTGGAGGAGAAAGACAATTTAACAGCTCTCTAGTTGACAGAAATAATGTCTTAGATCAGGGATATTTCGGAGCAATATGTGGTACATCCTCTTACATTGTAGCTAATGCTGACTCTGTTGATTCGAATTTTAAATATTTAACATCTGAAAATCCGGATTTAGAATCATATAAAGATTTCAAAAAACGTTTATTACTCAATATACAAAATCTTAAATTTCAGGGTATTGTTCGATTAAATGAAGCAGTACTTGCATATGTAAATAGATTGCCATCTGAAGCGATTAGTCCTGAAGAGTATGCACGTAATTTTAATCAAGCTTTTAATAATGAAGAATTTGATAAAATTATTACTGATGAAATTAGACGAACTGATGCGTCTATTAACTCCCACTTACAGTCAAATCAAAATAGTTATATTAATAAAACAATTCAATATTTTGCTGAACGTGGTTGGACACAAGTAGCTCTCACTAAGAAGAAACTTGGTGAATTCCAGCGTGATATTTATGAGGCTCGCGCAAAAACCATTTATGAAGGTACGAATCCAGACTTACAACGTCTTAACAGAGAAGGCGTTGCCAGTGAAAAAGAACGTATGATTTATAACGTTCTAGTCACACAGATGGACTCTACTGTAAACAATTACCTCAAGACACCTCAAGTAGTAACAACCCTATCAACTAACGATATTCAGAATTTAATTCCTGAAGATATAACTAATTCAGATGTTTCATTTAAGCAGATCTCTAAAGATGTTGAAGCTGCAAATACCACACTAGTTTCAAATACCATGAGAATCTTTATTGAGACTTTTACTGGCACTGGACAAGACGATGGCGTAGACGCTGTAACTCGTATGCAGAACACGGGTAACGTACTTCACATTGCTTTAACGGCTGTAGATACTACTCTAACTGGCGTGAGAACTGGTCTATCTGCTGCTGGTGCAACTGGTGCTGTTTTCTCAGATAATATCGGAACTGCTGCTGAAATTGTCATTGGTCTTGTTGACTATTATTCTGAAAAGCTAGGCAAAATTATGGTGATGGGTAAACTCGTTGCCTATTATCTTGCTGTAATTATCCCGACTTTACCGTTTGTATTCTTCTTCTTCGCTGTTATTGGCTGGATTATTCATATCCTGCAAACTATGGTTGGCTTAATCCTTTGGTCAGTAATGCATATGATCCCTGAACAAAGTTTTGTTGGTAGCCAGACACAAGGTTACTTAACTGTAGTTGCCTTATTCTTTAGGCCGATGCTATCGCTAGTCGGATTCTTCTTGGCGTTTATTATTTCCGATCCTTTATTAACATTTACTACTGATGGTTTCTTCGCAATCATGGGAGCTGTACAGTTCACTAATAATGGGTTTATTGCTGCTTTAGCTCAGTTCTTCTGGCTAATGGGGTGGGTAATTTTATATTGCTTAATCCTTTTACCAATTATTTATTTAATTTTTGGATTACCTAGTTCGCTTGCGGATAGTGTATTAGCTTGGTTGGGTACTAATTTATCTCGTTCACTTGGCGAGACAAATTTAGGTCAGAATGTTGGTCGTGCTGCAAATCCGGCTGCTGGTTACTATAATACCTCTGGTGGTGGACGTGGTGGCTCTGGCGGTGGTTCCGGTGGTAACGGTGGGGGTGGTAGTCCTGCTGGTGGCGGTGGAGCCGGTACACGTGGTGATGGATCAGTATTGATGAATAAAGGGCAGCCTAATGAACAATCATCGGGAGCTCAAACTCACTTACCTAATGCTACCCCAAGCTCAAGTAATTCTAATTGGCAGTCTGCGGCGGCTGCTGGAGCTAGAGAGGGTGGTATAGGTGGTGCTATTGCTTCGAGTGTTAGCTTCGCGGGTAGACGGGGTCTTCAGAATGAAGCTTCGGCCGGAACGAGCGTCCTTTCAGATGTAAATGCTGGAGCTAATCAAACGGGTTATATTCCAACTGAATATCGTATTGTCCCATCTTCTGCTTCTGGAGCCAACAGTGTTGCTCCTGATCCAGTGGATAAGAAGCCAAAAAACTGATAGTAAAAAGGCCGGTACATAACCGGCCTTCTTTTTTTGGTTTATTTAAAATTAGACATTTTCATATTTAGATAACCGTTTTTTCAAATCAGTTACCAAATCGTCTAGTCTGTCTATAGTCGCGTTTGCATTGTTGATGCTTTTGAATGCATTACCTAATCGAGTCTCATAATTAGAATTTGAGTTTTCTAATTGACTTATGTAATTCAAAAGACGATTTACATATTCTTGAGAATAAGCATTTTGATGAACAGGTGTATTAATATTTCTTGTGAAATTACGAATACGTGCAACGGCAGCCGGAGTATGATCTTTCATATATTGATCAAAATCACGGGCATTTCTGTCTAAAACATGTGGAGCAAATAAGCCATTATCAATGCCGTCATTTGAATAGCGCATATTTGACATACTCAAACTCCTTTAACATTCTTATATATATCTTGATTAAATTATAAATTAGCATTCACAAGGATCAAGCTATTTTATGTAAGGAATTTTTAAAAAACTGATATATTCAAAAAATAAAAATCAGAATCAACAAACTTGCATAATTTTAAGGATTAGAAGAAAATTAGAGGTAGAAAATTCAGATGGTTTACCACTGAAAAAAATAACCTACCTTTAGGGCAAACGGTAAAATGATAACACTTGGTTCAACAAAACTAAGGCTTCTTGTCTTGATGATGTCTGCTGCTGTTATTGCAGATTTACATGCTTCGGCCACCAACTTTGAATATGCCAAACCGTCTGGTCAAACTGGTAAACCATCAAATTTAGATGCTGGTGATTTTCCTTTAACTGGTAATCTTCTCGTTACATCACGTTTTGGTATTACTCGATTTCGATCGGATGGATCACCGCGGTCACATTCCGGTTTAGATATCATCAACTCAAATGGTAATCATAGTCTGTACGCAATTGCGGATGGTGTCGTTATTGCGAATGGATGGATGACCGGTGGTGGTAATTATATTCGCGTTAAAAGGAAAGAAAATAATGACGTATATCAGTATCTTCATTTAGCTACGCGCTCCCCTTTAAATATCGGTACTGAAGTAAAGAAGGGGCAATATTTAGGGACAATGGGTAATACCGGTATATCGTTCGGTACACATTTACATTTTGATTATGCAATTCCACAAAAAGAAGGATCCCGTGCCAGAAATGCATGGCTTGGTAGTCCAAAGGGAAGCGCTAATACGAATCCATATCAGAATATTCAGACAATAGGTCTAAGTAAGAATGGAATCGAAGGATACTACGTAACTGATCCGACACCATATTTAAAAGATGATATAAAAATAACGGATAGTACCTATAAAAACTATCTCGGTTCTACTATTAGACAACAGTTTAATATCCTCTATGGAGCTAATTTGCCAGTAGGAGCTGGTGCAACACAGCCAAAATTTGCTGGGGTTCAGTTTAAGTTACCTCAAGGATATGGAGCTACTGATGAGCAACTAGCAAAAGTAAATATTTCTGTCATTGAGGCTAGACAAAAAGCTCTTGAAAATGGTGAGATCACTGAAGCACAAGCTTACGATCCAAACATTACTTATCGAGAAGTAGAAGATATTTTTAAAGATTCAGGGCAGGTGGGGAGTTCTGAAGAAACTAAACTTGATATTGGTGATGATGGATCAGTAAAAGGCCACATTGAAAATTTAGCTTTCAAACGTTTCGCTTCTGCTGGCTGGGCTCAAGATCTGGTAAAAGCTTCAAATCGATCTTTATGGGTCGAATTTTTAAATATTGAAATTGCTAAAAACCATCTTAAAACACAACTTTTAAAGCAAAATGAACGCATTGAAGCACTTTTTGCAGCTTACGCAATTGCAAAGGCACGAGTCCTACAAGGTAAGATTGAAGAGTTAAGACAGGCTATTGAAAATGGCCGTAATATTGCTTTAATCAGTCGCTTAGAGCTTGAAGATCTTCCACCGATTGCTTCAGATACAGAAGTAATGAATGCAACAGTTACAAAACGTAATGGAAGTTATGGTTTAACTGCTGATAAGAAAGCTGCAATTATTGCAGTCGCTCAGGCAATTGGTGCAAACCCTAATGACTTAGCTGCTGTTATTAGTTTTGAAACGGCTGGTTCATTTAGTCCAAGCATACGCAATCCAAAAGGGTCTGCAACCGGTTTGATTCAATTTATGCAGTATACGGACGGAACTGGAAATGATAAGACGCCGCGAGATCAATGGGATTATTGGGGCATGACACGTTCACAATTTGGATCATTATCATTTACAGAACAAATGAAGTATGTTGAAAAGTACTTTAAAGATCGTGGATTACGTGAATCTAAACCAGTTAGTTTAGCGACACTTTATGGTTTAGTTATGGGCGTGCCGAAGGGAGGATATACGATTGCAAGACATTCGGCTGTCTTCAGAGATAACCCAGCATGGGATGTGAATGGAGACGGTGTTATCACGGCTGCTGAAGCTGTAAATGGATCGAAATTTAAAGCTCATATTCGAGTTTATTTCCCTGATTTCCCATAATAAGGAGTAAGAAAGTGTTAACAAAAAATATTTTATTAGCCATTACTTTGGCCGGTTCAATTGGTACAAGTTACGCAGCCGATTTGAATGATCAATTCTATCAAGTAATGGATGAAGCAGATGCAAATCCTATCACGTTAAACACTAAGGAAGACGATAAAAACTTTATTTCGCGTTATACAAAATTGAATCAAAAGCTGGCTTCAATTAACCAGCAAAAGAACGCAAAAGTTTATAGCCAATATAAGGCTAGAATTGAGCAAAATTGTTCAAAGCTTAAAACTAATGGGACTGAGTCATCGAGTTCAGCCTATTGTAAATATATTTTGAACTATTCGATTTTTAACATGCTGTGATTGGGAGCCAGAAATGAAAAAATTACTCTTGATATCTTTAATTCTAGGTGCTTCTGTAACTGCTAGTGCGAACTCCAAGTTTCAAAACCAGTTCAAGCAAGTCGAGCAAATGACAGATAGTTGCGGTGAAGCAAACTATGGGGATTCGCTTACTTGTTATAACGAAGTTATAGCTAAGCATGCCCAACTTGCTGAAACAATTAAGGGTCATTCACCGGAAAAATCCAAAATTCCTGCATGGAATAAAGCCGTTTCGGATCTATCATCGATTAACAATTTATGCAATCAGATTGGCCAAATTCAGACCGGTATGCAAGGTGCAGCAAGTTTAGGCACCGGTGATTACTGTAGAGCTAAAATAATGGGCTTAACTTCATATAAGGCAGCTCAAATTTTTGGCAGTAAATAAGGCGCATATATTGAATAACCTGAATCCAATAGAGCGAAGTGCGCTGACGTCTGTATCTGAAAGTTTAATCGCGATCAGGGTAATTATAAGAAGAGCTCAAGGCAATGGTGGGTTATCAGTTAAAGATATTCAAAATATTGAATCATTAGCTGATGCTTGCCATAACATACCTTCAGTTATTGCCAATAATGAGTCGGAACAGCTCAAGTTTTTGCTTGAGTCGGGTACAAGAGAGGCGAAGATGATTCTTGCTCAAGGAGCTGTATTTTAATCTGATCTGAATGGCGGGCTTAAATGGATGAATTAAGTAATACAAGAATTGAAGATGCTGGAGAAAAATTCGAAGGTGCGCGTAAAGATGCGGCTTCTCCGATCTTCAATCAACCATTTAAGCTAGAAAAAAATGACAGCAAAATAACAAAAAAAAAGATATGGCCTTCACCGAATTTTAGAGAAGACGTTCATAACGGAATTAAAACTAAAGAGCATGCATTACTTTTTATGCTTGTGTATGAAGGTTTATGCAATAAGCCTTTAAACGGGGGGTGGTTCAATATTAGTGGCCAATCATTTGAAAAAGCGTATGAAGATACATTGAATTTTTTGAAAGAAGCTTATGAAAAAAAATCTTATGAAAATAGAGATGTATTAGTTCAAGACTTCAACGATTTTATGAAAGCGAAATATTCTGGTAATGAGTTGTATGCTGCTGGTAGAAGAAAGGGGCGGGTTGTCCAGCATCCATTATATTTCAATTTACATTCTAGAATTCGTTTTAAAAATCTACTTAATATTGGCTGGCCACATAAGTTAATTCTGGATTCAGATTGTTTTGGAGCTTATGAGTTTTCGGATAATGATTCAAAAAACCTATTTTGGTATGCAATAGAAGGCATCAAGGAGCGGAGGATCCGGAGCTTAGATAATTGGGCCAAGCATGATCATTATGAGGCTGCATTACAAGTGGCCAAATCTGCATTCAGAAGTATTATTCAAAAAAGGAAAGAAGAGCAGCCAGAAAATAACTCAAAAGTGCGTTCTAAGCCTCCAAAACGCCCTACATTTAATCGACCATTTGTACGGGTAGGGGAAACATATCGTCAATCAAATATTTCAACTGAGGAGTTTTTGAGTACCTTTAAATTTAGAGGGATTGAATGGGGAAATTATGTAACTCAATCTGAAAGACAAGGTTTCCTAGACGCTACTTATGATTCCTTTATAGATCTTACAAGGCTTTGTGGTTTACCACCTTCTTTTGCCTCACTAGGTGGTAAATTGGGTATTGCTTTTGGCAGCAGAGGGCGAGGGTATGATGGGGCAGCAGCACATTTTGAGCTTGATCAATGGCTAATTCATTTGACAAAGACAAAAGGTGTGGGAGCACTTGCTCATGAATTTGGCCATGCGTTAGATGCTTATTTAGCTTTAAAGAGTAAAACAAAAAGAGATTTTCTAACTGAATCTTTTATTACTAAATACAATAATCACTCGCTTAGCCTTAATACAAATAGTTTAAAGGTGAGTGAATCCGAAAGCCTGAGATGTTTTAAAGTTCTTCTTGAAAATATGATTTTTACTTCAGATAAGAACATAATTGATGAAGATCAAGTAAGGATTAATTCTACATTTGCAAAGAATGCGTGTTTATTAGATCAAGGGAGAAAAGAAGCATATTGGACTGATCCAACTGAGCTTTTTGCTAGAGTCTTTGAAGTGTGGGTTAGTGATAAGCTAAAAGCTTCAGGATATATCAATGAGTTTCTTGTTTATGGTCCAGATGAACCACCTTCAAGCTGGCACACCAAAGTTAATACATACCCTGAAGATCAGGAAAGAATAAGAATAGTCCATTATCTAGATCGATGGTTATCTGAACTTGTAACTACATGGAAGTTTGAAAAAAAGAGAAAACTCACTATATCTAGAATTATGTCTAAAAACTCCCAATGATAGCTACAACCACGTTTTAATTTTTGTCAGCAAAAAATGACTTTTACAAACAATGTTTGTTTGAAGACATCGAGTACGGTCTTTACTGAATGAAGCTATAAGTAAAATTGTTTAAAAACTGTTCTATAAGCGGTAGAGGCCCGCATAAAAAAATTAAATATTCCTTTATCCGTTGATCATTTTTTCTAGATCAATTTGTTTATCCACAACTTTTAAATTTGAAATTAAGCTGTGCTCTACTTTATTATTTTGATTACGTTACGTTTTCAAGAGGTTTTAATATGAATAGAGTAATTAATTCAGAATTGGAGCATGCCAAGTTGTTGCTCGGTCTCGGTCAGGTTTGTACGGATGTCCTTTCCATGCATGAGGTAGTTGGATCTTCAATAAAAGAAATACCTTTCGTAAGTGAAAGGATATCAGCAGGATTTCCATCACCGGCACAAGATTATGTTGATAAATTGATGGATATGAATGAGCATTTAATCCGGAACGAAGCTGCGACATTTATTGTGAAAGTGTGCTCATTATCAATGATAAATGCTGGAATCGATATCAACGATGAATTGGTTGTTGATCGAAGTTTAGAAGCGAAGAATAACGATATTGTTGTAGCGCTTATAGAGAATGAATTCACTGTTAAACGTTTAAAGATTGAAGGTTCGAAGATTTGGTTAAAGGCTGAAAATCCAGATTACCAAGATATATATTTTAATGAAGGTCAAAAACTAATCGTATGGGGAGTCGTCACGTTCATACTAAAAAATGTTAGAAAAAGATCATGAATCAAAGCAAGAAAATTTTTTTCCTTGTTGATGTAAACAACATGTATACCTCGGTAGAAACAGCTTTCGATCCCTCTCTAACGGGCCGCAGTGTTATCGTTTTATCCTCGAATGATGGCAATGTCGTAGCCCGTAGTCCTGCTGCAAAAAAACTTGGTATTAAGATGGGGGAGCCCTTATTTCAAATCCTAGATTTAGTGATGAGGAATGATGTAATTGTACTTTCAAGTAACTATATTATTTATGGAGAAATGAGCCGACGTTTTCATAAAATACTAGCGGAATACGTATCTCCAGAAAACCATGAAATATACTCTGTTGATGAAGCATTTTTGGAGCTTACTTCATACAGAGGTATATATAATCTGAATCAATGCGCTCAAGACATTAAAGAAAAATTATTGAAACTTTTGTCTTTGCCTGTCTGTGTTGGTATAGGTCGTTCCAAGACTGAAGCTAAGATAATGAATTATATAGCAAAAACCTATCCGCACTTGAATGGTATTTGTAATGTATTTGATTTAGCTGAAGTAAAAGATTCTATTTTTCGTAACACTGATGTAGGAGAAGTTTGGGGGGTAGGCAGTCAACAAAAGAAGAAGCTTCGACTCATGAATATTAATACTGTCTACGACCTAATGACGGCCTCACCTTCTCATATACAAAGTGTTTTTTCAGTTGTACTAAAACGAACTGTCTTAGAGTTAAATGGCATATCATGTATTGATATCGAACATACGCCTCCGACAAAAAAGCAAATTGTATCGTCACGAACTTTTGGTCAGAGAATAACAGATATTCATGACTTGAAAGAAGCAGTAATTAAAAGAACACAAGAGGCGTTTACAAGAGCGAGAAATGAACAAGTTCTTGTGGGGTGCATTATTGTGTTTGCTTATTCAAATCCTTTTGATAAAACTAAACCATTTTATAAAAAGGAACAAAGTTCATCTTTTGCAGTACCGACTGATGATTTAAGGTTACTGGTTCAAACAGCAACAAGATTAATGGATCAAGTTTATAAGTCCGGAATCGAATTTAAAAAAGCCGGAGTGATTTTGACTTGTCTCGAACCAAAACATACGTACACCTATGATCTGTTAACTGACCATCAAGATCTGGAGAAAACAGAGCAACTTATGAAGGCTATTGAGGAAGTGCAACAGATCTTTGGCAAAAACAAAATTGGATTTGGGGGAAGTATGTTTAAAAACCGGATTTGGAACCTTACAGCAAATTATCAAACTAGAAATTATTTTAGTTTTGATGGAATGATAAAAATTAAGAATTAAAAAAATGATAAGAAACAAAACTATAGATAGAGAAAAACCACCTTTCGGTGGTTTTTCCAAATTGCGTACATTATGTTTATAGAATTGGGTTTTTGCAATTCTAGGGAACGCATAACGTGTCTATGGTTGTTATAATACACTCATTTTTCGGGTAGTACAACTAACCCATACTTTAGATCTTAAAAACAAGGATTACTTCTTCAAAAAATGAGCGATTTTATTTCTACCCCCAGACTAAGCACATATCAAAATATTTTGAAGCTAACAGATCCGAATCAGATACTAAGGGCATATTATTGGAACATTGCTTTAGCTGGAGCAATTTATCCGTTAATGCAGACTTTGGAAATTACTTTAAGAAATGCTATAGATGTCTCAGTAAAAAACAATCATCAACCTAAAAGTGCAAATGGATCTAACTTTGTTTCTTATAAAAATAATGATCTATGGTTTGAACAACTGGTTACAGCAGTACAAGATAGAAAGATAACTAAAATGCGACCGCACCAAGCTTTGAAATGGGTGAGAGGTGGAAAACGTATAAAATTCAGTACCACGGAAAGTCATGTGAAAAAAGCACGTGATGATGCATCAACTGTAAAAAGCTGGGTTAAAGGGGAGGATATACTAAGCCGGTTACCTTTTGGATTCTGGACAACTTTGCTTAGCAAGGATTATGAAGATGTTACGAACAAACATTTACTATGGCCAAATCTTTTGCATCACGTTTTTCCAAACGCACCTTCACATATTAAGAGGAAAGACATTGAAGACCATTTTAACTTAATTAGAGAATTCAGGAACCGATTATCCCACCATGAACCTATCTGGAAGTTCTATTATAGAAATCCTGCGAATAATGCATTAGATTATACAACACCAATATTCGGCTTGAACGCTTCTTTAAATCTATTAAATAATCAATATGATGATATGTTGATGCTTCTTCAGTGGATGTCAGCAAGTGCTTACGATAATTTTAATTATTCACGTATAGGCAATGAGTTCAAGAAATTATGTTCTATTGATGGCTTCTACGCTTATGTGGATAGGGAAAAAGTTGCCAATTGTTATCCAGCTTCAAGAGCCAAGAGAGAGTTCTTTAAACTCGCAGAAACATTACAGAATGTGAATGTTGTTTATATGAAAACTAACGGAAAACGTGGGTATATTCTAGGATTAAATGAACCATCTTTACCCTAACAAATCTAATAAAAAAGAGATCTATAAAGATCTCTTTTTTATTACTGATGAACGCTTATTTATATTGCTTCAGAATTAAAGTTAGATCCTTAATCAGTTCACCTAAAGAATTTACAACTTCTTCACGTTCTTCCGGATCTTTGATTTCGCCCTTATGTAGTTTCGATACTAAAGGCAAGCTTTCTTTAGCTTTCGATAGAATATCCTCAATTACAGTTTCATTGAGTGAAACTTCTTTTGATTTAGGTTTATCTTTTTCTAGATCTGTTTCAAATGTTTTTTTGAATTTCTGTACTTCCGCAATACCAATTTTTTTAGCTGTGGCAGATTGTTTCTCAACCCAAGCACGTACATCTACTTTATGATCACGATATAAAACTGCAATCTCATACATTGCTGAGAAGTCATTTAATAGATTGCGATTACACATATCTTCCAGAGTTTCGAGAATTTCCTCATCCAACCCATCGGTGATAGCTACAATCTTTGAAACTTTTGCATCACCGTAAGCCAGCGTTTTACCGATTTGACGTTGGCTGTATCCTTTAGCCTTTAAGCGAACAATAGCACGACTAATATCATAAATAGTCATGTCTTCATTCATGGTATTAGCTGTTAATTGGTCAAGTTCTGAAAAACTCTCGACCACTACAGCAGGGATCTTTTGAAGGCCAGCTCGCAGACTGTTCTTAACCCGTCTATTGCCGTCTTTGACAATAAACCGGTTATCATCATGAGGATGCTTAATTAGGATTACTGGAATGCGGACACCGCTTTCACGAATACTTTCTTCTAAATCCTTTTCTTTAGCTTCAATGAATGTTTTACGTGGGTTTTCTGGATCAAGATCAATAAGATGTAGTTCGATTTCTGTTTGTTTAGCACTATTAGCTTTTGATTCATCACCGTCAAGAACTAAATCTAATAAACTGCTCATGGATTATTCTCCTTTGCTCGATGAATTGAATGCAGCTAATTTAAGTTGTACACCCACTTGTTTGAAGATATTGAAAAAGGTACGTTTTACATCACGCGAAGAAGTTTTATTAATATGCCAGCATGCACATCCGTAATTAACGGCCTCTTCAATGACGTTCTTATCTGTAATATAAGCAATGTTGTTTTTGTCTTTATAGAAAATGCTGTTACTTTCACCTTCAGCTAAAAGCTTCGCTAACTCTTCCTTTTGAATTGAAGATTTCATATTCACACGATTTGGAACAATACCACCAAGAAGTAATTTAGTATTTAATGCTTTCTTAATATTGTTAGTAAAAGAAATGTAGTCACGTATACCGTCTAAAGCATATTGGCTAAGCATTGTTGGGATAATAACTACATTTGATACTGATAAAGGTAAAAGCATCAAATTACTTAGAGTAGGGGGAGTGTCAAAAATAATAACTGTTTTATATTTCAATAACTTATTAATATTTTCTTGGAATATAGCAACCAATTCTTTGTCACTACTTGTATTAATGCTTGCAAGTGCTTTAGTTGGGCGAAATACGCCTATTGAACCATTTTGTAAATCACACTTAAGGTTTTGATTATCCTTGTGAAAAAGTGAAACGGCATCACCTAGATTGTGAACAGGAGTAGAAGGACGGGTTACATATTCAGGCAATACGGTATTTGAATTAAGTTTTAATAAATGTCCGGAGCTATTACCTTGATTATCAAGGTCAACTACGATCACTTTGTAGCCGTGTTGAGAAAAGAAATATGCAGAATGTACGGTAAATGTACTTTTACCAATACCACCTTTTCCATTACCAATAGTTAAGATACCGGCATCTTTAATTTGTGAAGTCTTGTCGTTCATGTGCTTATCCTATTTATAAAAATCAGGGCGAACTCTTGTAGAAATCACTACCCGTCCACCGCATGATTAATAGAATAGCAGAATATTAAATTTATGAAAGTATTTTTCCAAAAAAATTTTCATTTATGAAAACTTAATTAGACATTTGATCCGAACTAACAAACATATCCATAATATCTAGATCAATGTTTTTTATATTTATTGAATACATTTTTAATGTTTCTATCGCATCAGGAAAAAAATCCAATGGGTTACTTAACTGATCTTCAATAGAAGAGAGGGCAATATTTGGCATTGCTCTTGAGGTTAAGTTGTTGATATAAAACACATTACACCAAGATGGGAAAATAAATTCTTGCTTGAGGTGAAGCTCAAAAATATTTAGTAAAACACCTTTTAGTTTTAAGGCAGACTCAGGACCAAAAACATTTGGTGCATTTAGCGTACCTAAGCAGTAGGAGAACTTTACAGTAAGAGAGTTTTCAGGAATTAAGTGGAAAACGTATACATAAAATTTATTTGGATCGTCATCAGATCTTAAAGTGAAGATTTGATCCTTACTCTCATATTCCTTTTTTTCTTTAAAAATATGTGATTGCTTTTGACCATTCGACATTAAATCATGTATCAGCAAGTTAGCTTTCTGCAACATTTCTGAGGCTGCCACAACATCTAAAACATGTTTCGGATTAGGTGATTGCTTGAGTCTACTCATAAATTTATTAGGATCATTCTGATTTGAACGGAATACTCGTTCAAGTAATTCTAGAGAAAGCTGCATTCGGCACCTTTTTATCTTAAAGGAATGAAGTTTTGTTGGATAAAGCGTGTTGACGATTAATTGGAGTCAATTGTGGTCGAACAGGTATAGGAAGATTACTGAACTCAGAAATATTCCATTTATTAATACCAGCCGGAGAAGGTCCAATCTTACCGATATATGCATTTTTGAATGCTGGAATATATTGCTGAAGATGATCATAGTACATGTCGCTTAACGGAATACTAATAGTTAAGCTAGGAATCCGGATCTTATTCTCACTGGATAAATTTAAATTGACATAATTTAGAGGTAAAAACTTGATAATCAAGAATTTTTCAATAAACGTAAAATACTCAATACCAATTTCACTTAACCACCAAAAGTCATTTTCTTGAGCGAATAACAAGAAATTTTCAGGATTCTTGTCATCTATTCCAAATGCAAACAAACTTGCTTGGTGATGTGTAAATTGAATACTAGAGTAAGGGTTTTTAGTTTCATAGTTTGTTTGAAAAGAACTTAAGAATCGGATGAAATACAACCATGCTCTTAATCGAAGTGCATTTAAAGATGCACTTTCAATTTCATTCTCTTCTAACGCTTCAAGAGCGTCAACGATATGTGGGGGTAGCTTTTTAGCCATTTACTTCACCAGTGTTTTCAATCTCATCTTCATCTGAAGAATCTAGATTCGATTTCAAAGTGAACTTTTTATGTTCTTTAATAATCTTCTTAAGAGCTTGGTGTTCACTGATCCCGTGCGTCTGTGATTGCTCTAAAACCCAACTATATGATGGAGTATCAAGGATCTTCTCAATATCAGTTTTAAGTGCACGACTTCTTGCTGAACGATTATCTGTATTCAATAGCCCTTCAATATTAGACATCTTTCGGATGCGCTTTACATCACATTTACGGATATCAAGAGTTTTACCGATCGAAAAATCACTATTGCCGTCTTGAACCATGTTCGCATACGGCTTTACTTTGCTGTAAAGCTGAAGACTATTAATAATGTGGTCATGGCCAGTTACAACCATTCGTTCAATATATGGCGCAGTATCCAAGTCATCGATACGCTTATTACATTGAGCAACGATATCCTGAAGAACTTTTGGATCATTGATATCGCAAATCAACCGTGAAAGTTGGCGCGTTTTATCAATAAGATGAGAAGTACCATCAATATGGAACTGACTTTGAATTTTAGAGAATTCGAGATTGTTTAGGATTGATAAAGCAATCACAAATTCAGCTTTTAGGTCAACAATAAGGTCAAAGTTCTGTGAAATCGCTCGACAATAACTCTGTACTGGTAAACGACGTTCAACAGTCCAAATAGCAGTATCAAAGAAATTAATGAGATCGGCTAATTGATTGTCATTGAAAAGGGGATATTGCTTATTTGAAGATGAAAGAGGGTTATGCAAGTTCGACTTTTCACCACGAGTTATTTTTAAACTCAGTTCTTTGTCATCAGTAAAAAAACCGTTTTCTAAGATGGAAAAGTCCGAAGCCTCTTTTTTAGGTTTAGAGGCGATCAGATGTGTAATAGCCGAATAGTACTCATCTAGTGAGAAATTTAAACGTTGTTTACTTTCCATAATAACCTTTTAATTTAAACTATCTTGTAAGCAACCTAGATCATTGCTTTTGGCGGTAGCTGGAACCCCTAGCTTGCCCTGAACACGCGAAACCACATCTTCTGCAATTTGAACTTGTTGATCAATTGAAGATGAAGAATACGGGTTTTGTGAAGAATTTGCATAGCCATTTTTTGAATTAACATAATGGCCCCATAAAGATAGTGAGATAAATGCAAGTAGAAGTAAAACAATAGCGGCTAGGAAGAGCTGTAAAAGTGAAAACTCATAGCCAAATATTGAAAAGGTTCTTGGCTGTCTTACAGTTGATACAGATGCATGACCTGAAGGTGTGATAGGGGTATATCCACCACCGTTATTCTGGTTGCCAAAAGTTCTATTATTTAAGTTATAAGTTGAGATGATACTATTAAATGCATCCTCCCACTGGCCATTTAAATACTCTTTAATTTCATCAGGGGTGTTAAAGAAATATTTATCTGCTTTAGAATCATAATCGTTTGGATAGACTTTGAAGTCGATATCAGCAATTTCATATGTCTTAGTTTCATCAGTTTCATTCTTAAAGGAAGGTGATATTTCTAGAACTGCTTTGAATTTGACAATTTTATAAGGTACTTCCTCTGAAGTATGCACCGGATCTGCATTCAATGTACTTTGGTCAAAGTCTAAAGCGTAATTAAATGATGGTAGTTCTGGAAGTTGAATTGATACTAATTTGGGAGCACGATTGTGAATTGTGCAATTATCATCAGTATGTACCTGAATTGTCAGAAAACTTTTATCTTCCTTTTCGTGAACATTGCTAGTCACTGAAGGTAAATGAGTCGTATCAGGTAATGACACTTTTTTATTAAACAGTTTCATAGGTTATGCCTTCGCCAATTCTTAGATTTTTCCGAAAATCATTTCTAAAATGCTTTCATCTGATAAGCCAGTAGTCATTTTTGGCTCACCTGTTTTTTTGTTTAAGTAAAATGCTGTAGGAACAGCAATTGTTTGACTACCTGTACTTTGTACGGTTGCTTCAGTAAGGAATTGCACGTTTTCTTCAAGGGCCTTCTTCTCTTCAGGAGTAGGATTGACCACTATATTTGGATCTTTTGAGAACGCTCTTTCGAGTTGCTTTGGATCACGAAGAACAGCAGCCGCCAATTTAGCGCCTTCTTCATGTTTACCAAGTAGCGTGGTTGGAATCCATTTGATCGAAAAGCCTTTTTCTACATATTTACGTGTTGCGCGGTAGGCATCATGACAATTTGAACAACGAGGATCAAAAACGATATACAGTGTATCAACTGCTGAAGCATTACCTTCTTTTGCACCTTTTAATTTATCTAGTAAAGAGATAGAAGGAGGAACTTCTTTATCCCATTTCCCTACGATTTCGGCAAAATCAACAGCTACGTTACCGCCAGTCGGTGCAGCAACTCCGGTTGAATTTGCTGGAGCACCACCTTGTTGTGCTTTTTGCAAAATAGGAAGGCTTACACTATCCATTGTTGCTGTATCAAAAGCATTTCCAGTAATGACCACTTTTTCATCTTTAGTTGTAAAAACAACTTGTGGCTGGCCATTAATTAGCATGGTCCAAGCAAGTAGTTCGCCAGCCATAGGTTGAACGTTAGAAACTTGGCCCAGCTTACTCATTTGAGCAAAAAGATTTTCACTATAAAGGTTTGTGCTGTTTGAAGTTACCCCTGTAGGAACATTATGTGATTCGTAATAAAACCATCCTCCAGCCGCACCAAAGCCAAGTAGAGCTGCCAAAGCAACATGGGGAAATTTAAAGCTTGATTTTTTATTGCTGTTACCAAGTGATTTGGTTTTCATAAAATTCACCTTGAAGGAATTATTTTATAGAATAATACCTGATTTTAAAAAAAACATATATGCAAAAAATAAATATTTTTGCTAGTTGACGGTGATCTCATTAGCTTTCGGAGGCGCTGGTAAATAAACATGAGGATCGGCGTAGCGATATTGTTTAAGGCTTTCTAAAAGCCCATTCCATCCATAGCTGAAATCTGGAGAAATCTTTCTCCGGTGGTAATAAGCTTCTGAGGTGTAGTGTGAAAATGCCGCTAGTTGTTCTACATAAACACTAGGTCTACCAACATTCTGAACAAGAGCCCAAAGCGTGCGGTCATAATTTCTCAACCAGCGAAGCTCACATGGAGCAAGTACCCCTAACGTTCTGGTTTTATAGATCAGTGCAATAAGGGCAGTACGTACATATGCATGCTTTGAAAAGACTTCTTTAGCTACAGGGTGATTCCAGTATCTCTCGACAATTTTCTGTAATCTTTTTCTTTCAAAATACTTAAATTCACGTGGCTCATAATTTTTAGGATTAATAAAAGCTTTTTCTGAAGTTAAGTGCTCAATGGCTTTGTCCCAAAAGTAGTGAAGTAACATATCTTTTTGAGCTTTAATTTTTTTGAACTCTTTATCAGACATGCGTTCATCTGTAGCACAAGCCATTGGTAAAAAAAGTGCATAAAGAATAATTTCGCCATCGCTTAGATTGGATGGTTTATCTAGCATTTGACCAAGTTGATGCATCATCAATTTTTCAAATTTGCTTTGGTCTAGCAGTGGATAAGCATCATCTTTTGGAGAATTTGAGCCTTTGAAATCATCAAAATCTTCGGCATTTTCAATTTCGTATTTTCTGAATCCATAAACAAGATTATGTATTTTGATAAATTCTCTTGGCGATAAAAGAAGTCTATAAAACCCTTTGTCGGTCGCATAGTTGGATTGAATAAAACGTTGTATATAGCGTAAATGTGGCTGATAAGATCCCAGCTCTCCAATTAATGATTCAAGATCATGTTCTTGAACATAGCGTGTGTCCGGTAAGTATTTCAAATTAATTGCATGTTTATACCAGATCCAGCCGACTAAGAGAGCTCCAATAAGAATCGTTGGAAAAATGCAGTTTTCAGAATAAAAGGAAAAAGGAACTACTTTTAAATTCGCTGTACAATGCATTAACGGATTCATTGCGTGATTTGGATCCGGATAACATAGCTTTGTAATAGCATTAGTTGTGAAATCCAGATAACCAGCGTTAGAACCAGTTATCTTTTGAATAAATAATTGAAGGTAATAAAATGGAAGTTCAATTAACCCGTACACGTTTCGAGTAATTGTGATAATTGCCACTTTACCAATTTTCCATCCCCCAAAAACTAATAGAGGGATGCCTACACATAAAACACCAATCAAAATGAGTGTGTCATCAGTAGATCCATGACTTGCATTATGATTATTTGACATATACGGCCTATATTAAGCTTATCCGACCTGAATCTGACTCCAGTCTTCAATAGTTGAACTTGATTGTTCATCGAAGGACTCTTGATCAACGGGATTTTGGATTTGATCAATCGTTTCTTGTTTTGGTGAAGCTAAAGTGTATTCAGGGGTGGGTGAAAGAGCATTGGTAGTTAGATCGTCTAAGATAGGTTTCTGTAGAGGATCTGGATGACTAGTTGCTGTAATCATAGTTTCGCTATGAACATAACTTTCTAAAAGTGCAAAGGCTCTGGTGCTTTCAGTATTGAAGCTGGATGCCATGATTTGAATATTCTGGAAAAACTTCGTTTCATTCGTAAGCTCAATAAAATCATCAAGGAATGCAGAGATTCCCAATTCAAAAAATTGATTCTCAAGAGCTGCCAGTTCGTTGAAATTCCTATTAGTAACATACGTGTAATACATAAAAAGTTTGTATGCCAACATATTGGACATTTCATATAAAGCGGTTAGGCAATAAAGCTCTCTTTGATATTGAGTTTTACCAGTAAGTGTTTTAACAAGCGCCTCATGATGAAAGTTAAGGGCAATTTTGCTCTCATTTTTTCCAACGGCTCCAATTAACTGAAGTGATTTAGTAGGATGAAAAAAGAAATATGAAATGAGATGTGCATAGAAGCTATGCACATCAATCTCTTTTATATTCTTAAACTTGTCCAAAAAATCACGTTGGCGCTTAGGTAGCTTGGCTAAACTAACAGAGATTCTTAACCGGTGTTTTTGAGGCATAAGTCACCTCAAATCAAAGCTTCGAAATATACTTTGCACATTTATACATGCCACGTGCATTCGCAAATTCAGGCTGTTTTACAAGGTGCCAGTTATCATAGTTGAATCGTTTAAGTAGCTCGTCACCAAGCGTGATTGAACCTCCACCAACGAGCAACACTGCTCCTAGATCTTGACCGTCTTGCACATTCACTTTGATAGAGTTTTCAATCTGATCAGTGATTTCAACCTTTGCAGCATTTAAGATTTTTGAAATATCGTGATCTTTCCCGCCATGATTATAAATGCCGGTCTTCAAGGCTTTAGAGAGTCGCCAATCTGTAATATTTGAAGAAAGCCCGAAAAACTCCTTAAGATTTTGACTTACCTTATTTTTTAAAGTAATTATCCCTACATCTAGAGTGTCGCAGCGAGAAGCTTGCATGGTGCCGCCACGGGGATTGATCATTGCAATATCGGTAGTGCGACCACCAATATCGATAATTGCACAACCACCTTCCCATAAATCTTCATACATACTTGAGCGTTTGCCATTATCATCCATGAGAGCATCAAAATAAGCACATTGACCTTCAGAAAGAACGATATGGTTTAAAATTTGCAAAGGATCATTTTTTTTGTCGTGCTCATAAAGATTGTAAACAGTAGGGTTGTTAAAATCCTTATTAATCAATAGATTTTGAGTTTTGTCAGCAATCAACTTCTCATTTTTAGCTTTGTCTTTACCACCGTAGTACCGATTTAATGGTAAGCCAGTTGCAATTTTAAATTTACGGTATTGGCCATCAAAAGCTTGGTGAAGAGCATGGTGCACAAGTGCGACATTCGCATCACTTAGCGGATAATCTTCAGTACGTGTATCAATATGCTCTTTTGTAAATTCATCGACAGTAAAATACTTGCCATTAACGTGAATGATTTGTTTGTTTACTTCATCGGTATCACCAATAATGGTGCGTCCATTGGCTACTCGACTTGGTAGACGAAATGATTTACCCACTTCACCACAATAAATCTTGATTCCGTCATGGCCATCATCGACGCCAACTGTCAAAGTTTTATAACCTTTCATATCTATTTCCTTTAATTATTTGGGAGATTTAATTTTTCCGAAGAAAAAGCCGATAATGAGCTGGAAAAAATACTTGTATGGCATTTTTAAATAGTTCTCGATTAGCCAGCATATCGGGACAGCAAAGATACCGACGATTATCGGAATTTTTGAAATATTCCAAAACAAACATCCGAAAGCGATAAGAAATAGGGCTATAGGGTTAATGCCTTTTAAACTAGGGTTATTTGAAGCTTTACCCCAATCTATGAAATTATTGTTGTCTTCCATATTTAACTCCAAAACTAGGCTATAAGGGCATCAAAGCCTTTTTTGCTGATGAGTCCCTTATTCAATAAATCTTTAGCCTGATTTTCAAAATTTGGTGATGAGTTTTCTGTACCTTGTGGATTGTCATTCATCATCTTTCGAATGTATTGGATAACAAGTCCATACCCACCGGCCTGAATAGCCAGATCCAAAAGGTCATTACGAATGGATTTAGAGAAAAAGAGGTGTTCTCGTACACCTATTAATTTCCCCTCTGGCGTCTCAACGAGGCGCTGAGCAATAAATGCATGTGCTGTAGAGATAGTTTCGGTTAATTTACGATGTTGTTGGTCTGGTGGAACCAAATCCATGATACGAGGTAGTACGTTTGCAACATCGTTACTATGGATTGTTGACATAACGGGGTGTCCCGTCTTTGAGAGCTCAATTGCAGCAGAGAAAGATTCTTGGTCACGTAATTCAGCAACTAGTAGTAGTGCTGGTTTACGTCTCATTGCTTCTCTTACAGCTAGGCCAAAAGTCATGAAATGTTCAGGTATCTGACTTTGAACAATGATTGAATGCTTACTTTTAATGCCGTCGTATCTGAATTCGATAGGTTCTTCAAGAGTAATAATATTGCCCTGAATATGTGTATCTTCTTCATATACGTAACGAACCATTGAAGCTAATGTTGTTGATTTTCCGTGACCAGTTTCACCAACAACATAAGTGATGCCTAGTCTCGGAATGGCTTTTAGAACGAACTCTTCAGTTAGGCCGATTTGATCATAGGTAGGTGGATCAGATGGAATAATACGTTGAACAATTTGAAAGGAAGAGTTGCCAGTTCTATCATTACAGGCACTCACATTACAGCGGAAAATGATTTTCTCTTTTTCCACTGCATTCACATGTAACCAGCTTTCATCATTCTGTGTAGTTATATACCCTTTACCACTTTTCGAATTGCGATCTTGAAATGCGCTACAGTTATACGCGAAATTTAAACCTTTCCCTTTTTTAATTGAGCTTAGTGCTTCATTACCATTAATAATGGTTAAAAACATATTAAGCTCAACATCTTTAAGGTTCTTCAGAGTTAATGCATAAAGCTTATTGTAACGACGAATGAGTATTGGTCTACCGGAGTTGATCAATACGTCACTCGCGTTAAAAGCATTAGCAACAGTTAAGATTTTACGCACATCTTCTTCAGAATTTATGCTGATGTTATCCAAATCAATTGTTTCATGTCGCAACATTTGATAGGGGTGTTCAGCTTTGGGCTCTTCAGCGACGGTATCTCTAGCATAAACATTCATAAGCTGTTTCTTTTATTGTTGAGTTTCAATCGCAACAGGTGTTTCAACCGGATCCTTAACGACTGAACGTTCTTTGATGCTTAAAATTCGGCTATTCCACAATTTAGTGTTGTTCACAAATTGAGGTAAAGAAGTAATCTCAAAGTTGGTCTGGTTCAACATAAGTGTATTGCCGTTACCAGTAAGGGCGATATCCCGACGAGCAATTGCTGGCATCGTAATTTTCCCGTCCATGACAAAACGATGGAATGCAATCATTCCTTTATATGTTTGGTTGAGACGGTTTAATTGATGCTTGAAAATAGCGTCTGCTTCACGAACACCATCTTCAATTCCTTTATTCATTGCTTCTTTAAAAGCACGTTCTTCGGCACTATTTTTAGGTTTTAACTCGTTAGGTAAGGCGTCCACACCGATTTCATAGCTCTTCACATTAAACTGTAAAAAGTCACGCCAGTTTGGTGGGGTATGTGAGAAACGAGCATTTTCTTTAATTTCATAACGGACACCAAGCACTGAAAGTGTACGAGGGTTTTGAACATCACTAATATTGTTTGCCTGAACAATGACAGGGGGAACAACAACAGTATTAATCATTAAACGCTGAAAGTCGTAAATAGAATCAAGCTTGCGTACATTGTTTGGGTTGTAAACGACTTTATCAATTTCAGTCAGTCGAGCACGTAATGCATTTCGTGTAGCTGCTTCATGTACTAGTGTTTTGATTGATTCAAGTCGGGCTGAGCTTTCAGCTTGTTTTGCAGAGTCATCTTGAGAAATGATGATTGGTGATTGCTGCAAGTAATATTGGTAATTAGGTAAATCTGCCATAGTCTTAATCCTTATCTTTATTTAAATGACGGTTCATTTGATTAACGATGGATCAATGTGATTGTTTTATCATTTTCATCTACATCAACAGTTGCAGAGTTACCAAGTTGCAAGCCAACATCTTTAATGAGATCAAATCCAGTTAATTTGCGTTTGCTGAAGTTTACGATTGGGAGCTGATGAATGTTACCAGCTTCAATAAAGCGATATCCGAAGTGATAAGCTGCACTTTGAAGGAGGGTCTGAGGTTCCCCGACATAGTCAACACGAATAACGTCAGTTCTAAAGCTACGTTGGCGTAAAGCTAAATCTTCGTTAAAGGCTTTTTTATCTAGGGCATAAGTTTGTTGTTCGGCTACAGCATCTTGAGCAGCTTGACTCAAAATACCTAAAGGCGATTCAACATCAAATTTAGGGCTTGGAACGTAGTAGTAGCTTTGGCATCCAGTCAAAGTGGCAACAGAGATACAAAGAACAGTGAGTGAACGACGAATTGAAGGTACTATTTTCATAATTACACCTAGTGTTTGCTATTGTTAGTAGAAGTGCTCAAGGCAGCTTCGGCTTGTAGCAACAAGTATAAATTCTAAATTTTAAAAAATATATAGTATTAAAAAATAAAAAAGAAGAATAAGCGGTCTTAAGTTCATATAAGTTGCGAACCAAAAACGTCAAATCAAAAGTTATTGCTAGTTGAGCTGGTAAGGTTAATTTGTGAACAGTTTCTAAGACGAGAAAAGACGAAAATTCTTTAAAAAATTAAATAACTAGTTAATTTCATCTAAAAAATATGAAATGTAATGAAATAAAAGAATTTAATTCCAAATAAATTTGGAAACTTGTAATTAAATTTAAAGAAATTCACAAATTAGTAAAACAGTTAAAATATTTGGACAAAGGTGGACAAGGCTAGTCTCTAATTAAAATCAAAATTGAAAGTTATATAATGTAAAGCGTGGTATATAACATGGTGAATTTTATAAAATTATTTGAATTATATAATATTATTTTATTTTTATAATGCAAATTAATTATGTATATGAGACAATTTTTATCGAATAATATAAGAATGAATAATTTTCTATATAATTATTAAAAATGTATAGTTTTAAAAAATAAAATTTCAAAGATTAATTATTTAAAATTTAAAGATCAATAAATCTTTTTTATACGTTTCGATAAATTTAAAAAAAATAAATTACATGTTGCATCACGTGTTAGGTTGCGAGTGATATCTGCTTACAGGATAATGAACGTACTTAGTGATAGCTCAAAAGTGGAATTTAATAAAGTTAAGGATGGGTAACGAGCAAGGAGTGTTGCAAACGGTAAGTTTTTAAGCAAAACTGCAATCTGATGAGACATGGTCTAGAACGAAGTGAAAGCAGTTGAGCAACACTCCGTATCTGATAGATGTAATAAATTAAAAGTTATCGTGGTGTTTGAATTATGAAAGCTGGCTCGGAATTAGAATTCAATGCAAAAAAATATCCAAAAAGTATTAAAGGCTTGGAGACACGTGTATTTGATTATTCTGAGAAAACAATAATCAGATATACCAATGTTTGGAAAAAACTATTAAAACAATATGGGTTAGAAGATCAAGTTTTGGTTAATCCCGAATATACGTTGGAAACAGTAGTAAATAATCTTATTTCTGAATATGGAAATAATGAATTGCGAAACTCTACTTTTAGACACTATCGATCTGCACTTATTCATCGTATGGGAGTGATCTTGAGTGAACAAAAGAGGGATGGTGAGAAGCTTGTAGCTTTGCCTAAGCTGGCAAGGCTTTTTGAAAGTTTGAAAGCTGTTGAGGCGACAGATGATAAGAAACAGCCGAACCGTTCTAGTAGTTCGAAGCTCAAGTACTTTCCAAAAGATCTTTATGAATTTGTGTTAGGCAGCAGTTTTAATTTGAACAGGTCTAATTTGGGATTGATGTTAAAGCTGTTTATAGAAGCAAATACTATGATTGGATTGAGGCCAGTGGAGTGGCAAAGCTTAAGGTTGGCATGTGATGTTGAAGAGAGATGCTTATCTCTTGTGGTCGATAATGCAAAAAATACTCAGGGTAGAGCGAACGGCGACATAAGGATTCTTAATATGATTGAGCCTGATTCAATCAAGCTTAAGAATCAATTAAGGGCAATACTTGGGTTTAAGAGATTGCTCGATTTAGAACTGGAGGCAAGAGCTAGAAAGTTCTTAACTGAAAGAAGTAGAGAGACTAATGAAACTTATAAAATCTACATCGCAAGTAAAGAGCCAGACAGTTTTGAATTTGAGTTCATTCATTGGAAAGGTTCCCAAACCGTTAACTGTATAGAAGCCGTAAACTGTATAAAACCTGTGAATGGAACTGGAGAAACCGTAAACTGGATTTCTACTGAAAACGAACTTGAGCAAAATATTGAAGATAGAACAAACGGCGCATTACCTTCCATAAACGGACCAGATACCGTAAACAGAATATCGTCCGGACATGGCCAGGATACGACTGACGACAATAAAGCTGGAGGTGGTGAATTTAATTATGAGCGAGTGATTGAAGACGGCGCTCATTCTTCCGTAAACGGGATAAATACCGTAGACAGAATAAAGACCGTAGACGGAATAAATAAAGTTGATGGAAGTGATCACGGCGCATTACCTTCCGCGAACGGACCAGATACCGTAAACGGAATAAAGGCCATAGACGGAAATAATACAGTTGATGGAATTAACGCCGTTGCCGGAATAAAGGGGGGTGGGACAAATCAAGCCATTTCTACTGCTTCTACTGCGCCAGCTCCAGAGTTGACCGACTTCGGATTTAATTCAGTTGCCGGTGAAATACAGCAAACGGGTAGAAATACCGATCACGGAAAAATGGCTGCCTTATTGGGTGCTTATAACGCCGTGGTAATTGAGAGTTATGTTGATCGTTATGGCACGATTCAATATGCACTATGTCAAAGTGTGATGGATTCATTGCAACGTAAATTAAAAGATATGAGCAATGAATTTTATGAAAAGAAAAAGTTTGGTTTACCTGAAGAGTTAGCTTCAAATAAAGCAAATGCTACGATTTACAGTACACGCCATCAAGCGGTAGCCAATCGGAAAAAATATAAGTGGAAAGAAGAAGAGGTCGCAGGTTGGTTTGGGCATGCAAGTGTTCAAACGGCGTCAAGACACTATGGTGTGGCTGGTAAGGGTTGGGGTGATAAACCTATGTTTAGAACTTCAAAATTTAGTCTGGAAAAAGTCAGAATGAGAGAGCAACAACTTAATCAAACCAAACAGCTCACTGAAGAAGATGTATTAAATTCGGTTTTATCAGATAAAGATTTAGATGATCTGTTGTAATTAAAAATGTATTCCGGTAATTTTTAAAAAATAGATATATCTTTTTTTAAAAAATCGGTGGTAATATGAAAGCGAGACTTTTGCTGGCGGCTATCATAATTATTGTGATTGGTGGGCCACTCTCATTTTTTTATTATTTATACGGCGGTTGAGCAGCAATGAAGATACCCCTAATCATAATTGTGGTTTTATGTACTTTGTATTTTTTAAATCTTTCATTGAAATCAAATATGAAAGACATTCACAAAAAAGAGATCAGCGATAAAGCTTATTTTCGTCTGAGTAGCGAATATGGCTTTGTTAAGGCAAGTCATGCTGGAGATGAGATGCGGTCAAAAATCATCAAAGCATTATCTGATGGCATAATAGATGGCAATGAATATGTATCTATAACCGGAGAAGAGCCTGACTATGATCTTAGTACTGATGCTGAAAAAGCAACATACAAAGAGGCAAAACAAAAATTTATTGATGAATTTAAACCTTCATAAATAGAGGCCAATTAATGAAAAAACTATTTATAGGGCTCGTAATAATAGTAATTGCACTGATCATCGTTACTCAGTACTTCAAAGCTAGGAGTTACAAAGTTGAGGTTGATGATAAGGGTTACTACATACTCAATGAAATGTATGAGCATGTTAAAAATAGTAAGGCTGGAGATGAGCTTGAAATACGGCTTCACACGGCGTTGGATGATGGGATTATCACTCAGGCTGAATATACATACCTCACGGACTCTGAATTGCCATCGATGACAGTTCAAGCCAGTGATAAAGAATATAAAGAAGCCAAGCTAAAAATTTTAAAAGAGTTTAAAAAAGTTTCATAAATGAAAGTTTGTATTTATAGCGCGGTTTAGTTCCGTTCTCGGACTAACATACAGTAAACGGTATTACCGCCGTGGACGGATAAAGGCTCTCCCCAATAGCCCTAATTTATATAGGTGGCTTAAATGAAAACAGATGATGTTATTGAACACATCGAAAAACAAAATGTGACAGCAGTAGAATTACTCGATGAGTTTGATCCGAACTTGCAATTCAAATTCGCTAAAGCAATGACGGCGTTAAAACAGGTTATTGATGATGTTCGGATTCTTTATCCAGATGCCTCTTACTACATTCAAGATGATGCTTTTTATCTAATGCTAGGAGATAGCCATTCTGGTGATCATAAACAGAATGCAAATACAAATTTAATTGCATTGACTGATAATCATAAATTGGCAGGGTGTATCTCTGGTGGAGGATTCTAAATGAATATGTCAAACGAATATAAACCAATGCTTATCAAGCACAATAAGTCACAGCCACGTATTAAAAGTATCGAGGACAGGGTATTTCAAGTCTTTGGCATTTTTGCGCTAATTGCTTTTGGGTTAACAACGTGGGACCTCTTTGCCTCTGGGGAGCTCTCAGTTCTAAGTTTTAATATGACTTCTGAGGAAATACATCAGTTATCTGAAGCTTTTATGGAAGCGCTCTTTTCCCGTGTATTTATGTTGGTCATTTTTATTTTCTTCGGTGGTTTTGCCCTACTTAATTTAATCAAACTTATTCAATTGTTTGATTCTGGCAAATAAATTACATAAATAACTTAATAGGACTTTATTATGAAATCAGTAATGCAATTAGGCAAACCGAAAGCTGAAAAAAGTATTTTTCTATCCCAGCTACTTTGTGAATATGAAAATGATCCCACCAAATTTAAGATTATATCAGCTCCAGTAGATACCTCTCAGCTAAACCAAGTTTATAGAAGTACATGCAACGTCGAGGTTAAGTGTATTAAGAAATCAAAGTAGGATAAGCCGTTCTCATTAGGAACATTACATAGACACGGCGTACCAATTCCGGCTACGGAAAAATACAGTAAACGGGCTTGGGTCCGGACACGGCGAATATTAAGTTTTCAGTTATGAAAGATGAAAGGACTAATTCCGGAAGCGGAGGAATACAGGAAACGGAAATAGGTCCGTACACGGAAACACAGCTTCATACGCCGTGATAATTTAAAAATAGACCAGCTTTAAAGCTGGTTTTTTTGTGCAAGCTATTTATAATTAGAAACTATAAATTTTTTAAAACTAAAAAGTTTTCTGAAATATTTTTATTTTCTTGGGTAATTTTAAAAAAAAGATATTGCAGATTTTTAAAAATACTAAGACAATAGCCACTATAAGCAACTGACACTAGATGTGCAGTTTAATTCAAGCTCGTGCCTTAATAATGACGAGATGAGAACTATGAAAGAGTCACAACAACAAGACATTGAACTGTCTTCTTCTTCAGATGAATACAGTACGTGGGGGAATCCTCGCAATTCTCTGAATGTAGATGTTAGAACTAAAGAGTTCTATTCAAATCTGCTTACGCGCATTATCAACTTCAAGATTATTGTTCTTGTTGCTTTGACATTAGTTGTACTTGCACAAGTTGCCTATATCGCTGTTAAAAGAAATTTTGAACAGCTTGTTTTTGATGATGGTTCAAGTACTCCTTGTATTTATAACCCTCTAACTAAAACCTTTCGGCAATAATAAGCAAGGAATAGGTAATGTCTGAACAAAAGCAGAATCAGAACCCGAAAACTAAACCTCGTTTTCCAACTACACCAGAACAGGTTAATAGTGGGTTGGTCGAAATGGCCAAAAAGAATGATGAACTTGAAGACAAGATTAAAAGTCAACGTCGTCAATTATTAGGCTGCATTATCGGTATTGGTGTGTTGGGTACAGCGGTTGCAGTACTTGGTGGCATTATTGGATTGATGCCAAAAGTCGAATACTTTCAGACCGTCAATAATGAAGTAATTTGTAAAATCAATCCGAATGACAATCCTGCATTTACTGACGTAAATGTTGCTGAATTTGCTTCGGAAGGTTTGCTAAATGCCTATTCACTTGATTATCAGAATGCCGACGCTGATATCAATAACACTTTACGCCGTTACTTCACAGATCGTGGGCGTGAAAGCTTCATTACTACGCTACGTCAATCAGGTTTGATTGACCAGATCCGTAACAATTTCTTAGTCCTTAGAACTTCTAAGCTGCAAACACCTGAAGTCGCTAAAAATAATGGCATTGATAGTCGTGGCAATCGATTCTGGATTGTTATGCAACCAGTTCGCATGGACTACTTCAACGGTAAATCTCAACCGGCTGATACTCGACAATATATGGCTGAAATTCGTGTTGAAGTTACGCCACGTGATGTCTATAACCCGAAAGGTTTAGGTATCGCCAGTATCGTTTTACGTGCAAAAAATTAATTTAGGGAAGTCTCAAGATGCAGCTAAAGTTTAAAAATCTTGCACTGAGTATGGCGCTAGTCGTTGCTGGTAGTTCTTATGCTGAACCAAGCCAACAACAATCAGGCCAGCAACAGCAAGCTACGGCGCAGCAAACTGTGCCTTCTTCTCAACCACAGGGTAATAACCAATCTCAAGGGAATAACCAGCAACAAGGTCAACAGCAAGCCAATAATCAACAGGCTCAAGCTGAAGCGCCTTCGTATATTGGAACACCTCCACCAAATACGATTAATTTAGGTAATGTTCAAACTTTTGGTAATTCGTTCCCACCACCAGTACGTGTAGCGAAAACTAAAGATGAGATTGTTGCTGAAATTTTAAGTATGGAACTTACCCCGCAACAGGTTAAAAACATCAAGGATCTGCTCTTACGTCAAGAGCGGGATGCTTCTACACCATATACGACAACGGCGCGACCAATTGTACGCTCTGTTCCAATTGATTTGAGCCCAGCAGCTCAACCGCCAGTCTTACGGCTTTCTATGGGAATGTTAACCAGTATTGTTTTTAGCGATCTGAGTGGTAATCCGTGGGAAATTGAAAAAGTTACGTTCAACAAAGAACTGTTTGCAGACGACAGACCAGAACAAGGGCAGGGTCAAGGTGAAAAATCTGATATTTCATCTAAAAACACGAACATATTTTCAATTGAACCTCTTACCGCTACCGCTTACGGAAACGTGACAGTACGTTTAAAAGGTTTATCAACACCAGTAATTTTCATTTTAGCCACTGGTCAAAATGAAGTGGATATGCGTATTGATGCGCGACTAGCTGGGCGTAGTCCAACATCTGTCAACTCTTCGTTACGCGCAAATATGAATGCCACTGGCGTTATGTCGAGTATTGATAGTCAGACACTACTATTTCTAGATGGTACGCCTCCAGTAGAAGCAGAACGCATTAGAACTTCAGATACAAGTGTTGAAGCTTGGAATTTTAACGGTCAATACATTGTTCGTAGTAACGATACAGTGCTTTACCCAAGTTATAAATCAACAGCACGTTCAACAGGCGGCACAAGTATTTATGTCTATCCGGATCCTATTAATCAGGTAACGATTAGTAGAAACGGACAACCGACTACAGTGTATTTTAATAATTAAGGTGTGCTATGAGTGCTGAAAATAATACAAATAAACCAGATGACATCCAGTCTTCGCAAGAGCAATTCACTGGTCAAAATGAAGCGACTCACTCGACTCATAATTCCGATCCTGAACGCAGGGATCCTTTGACGCCTGAATATGAGACGTTTGAAGAAAATCAGACAGCAACTTGGATACCAAGAAATGATGCAGATAATCGCATCAATATGAAATTTGGTGATAAGTTCAAGCTCTACTGGCGTGAAAACGGTGTGTTCCGTTTTATCATCTTAACTGTTGGTGCAGTAATTCTTCTTATCCTATTTTTCCTCATGAAGTTCATCTTCAGACAGGATGCGCCGGAACAAATTAATCCGGCAAATATTAAGATGGATGCTCCGCAAAGCAATACTAAGCAAGCGGAATATGTATCACAAGAGCAATATACAGCTATACGTAAACAAGAAGAAATTCTAGCAAGACAGGCGGCGGCTAAAGGCGAAAGCTATACACCACGTAATCTTGTTATTGCTCCAACAGATGCTCAAGGTCAAGTGGTATTACCTTCAACATCTAATGCTCAATACGGCGCTATGAACCCGCAACAAGCTGGTTTAATGAATAGTACTGGCCAATTAACTTATGCAAATCCAGCAGTGGCAGGACAACAAGGTCAGATGCAACAGCAGGGAATGCAGCAAGGCCAACCGCAACCTCAATACATACCAGTTCAAACACAAGATTACGTAAGTGATGTTGCTGCGAATTATGAGCAAAATAACAATCAATTTGCGAACTGGTTTGATGAAGAAAGTCAACGCCAAATCACTGCAAATAAAGAGCAAGAACAAACAATTAACAGTTTTGTTCTTAAACAGATTGGTCAGATCACGGGTGCTGAGTTTGACGCTAACGGAAATATGATTCCGAAGAGCAAAGACAAAAAAACTAAAGCCGGTTCATACGCACAAAAAACCTATTACACGGCGCCAGCAAGCGCAGACAATTCCGGAAACGGAAGTAATACAGGTAACGGTGCAAACAATGCTCAGGATGCTTCGCCGTTTTCCGCTAACGGAAATAATCCAGTAAACGGTAAAAAGTCCGGAACCGGAAAAGTGTTGATTCCAGCCGGAACTCGTTCAATTGCTCGTTTATTGGGTGAAGTGAATACAGATGACGGCAACCAAGTCTTTGCACAAGTTACCAATGGCCCATTAAAAGGCCGCAAAGTGTTTGGAACAGTTTCTAAGTCAAATGACAATATTCAATTCAAAATTGATCGTGTCTTGAGTGATGGTAAGAACAAAGAATTTTCTATCGACGCCGTGGGTCAAACGTTGCAAGGCTCATATGGAATGGCGACATATATCAAACGCCATACTTTACAGCGTTATGGTGCATTAATCGCAAGTGGTATTGCACAAGGTTACGGTCAGGCATATAGCCAAGCTTATGGCCAACAAACTTATACAAGTGGTGCAACAGTGATTGAGACTAAGGATCCATCTGGTGAGCGTATTGCCGGAAACATCATTGGTCAAGTTGGCCAAAATGCAAGTCAGGAAATTCAGCAAATCGGGCGTAAACAAGTGACATATATCACTCCAGTCGGCACCGTTTTCTACATTTTCTTTAACCAAGATGTGACTGAATAACAATCGAATTTGGAGAAATTAAAAATGTCAAACGAACCACAACAACCTAATTATGATGACGATTTTGACTATCAGACACAGGCACAACAACCAGTTGATTCGACTGATAGACGTAATAAGTTCATTTTAATTGGCGCAGTTATCTTCGCTATTTGTGTTCTTACGTTCATGTTTATTTCAACAAAAATGAAAAAAGCACCACCGAAAGATCAAACTATTGAAGCTCCAGCTCCAGATCAAACGGCATATCAACCACCGCCACAACCAGTGCAAATGCAGCCACAACAACCGGTTGGATATTCGCAAAATTCAATGGTGGCCGTGCCAGAAACGATGCCAAAGTCTACTGATCCAGTGAACGGTACAGTGATGGTTAAAGATATGACTGGTAAAGACGTTGATGCTTATTCCGTGGACGGACAAAACGCCATTATTCAATTCAACAATGCTAATGGTTTACAGCCGATCCCATTGAATATGCCAGCTCCAGTAGCGCCAAATATCAATAATCAGGCGAATAATTTTAATGAGCAACGTGTGATTACGTTAGAGCAAGAAAATTCACAGCTCAAGGCTCAAAACAATTCACTACGTACATTGGCCCAAGATCAGCAACTTAAAATTGGACAGTATCAAGCATTGATTAAAAATGCACGCGCAAACAACGGCGCAAATATTGTGCAATTACGTGAAACTAAAAAAGGTGTTGCTTTGAATAAAGCATTACCACGTGGACAAGAAGTAGTAGCGACTGTAGGCAATCGTGTTTGGTTATCTGACGGTAAGCAATATAACTCATATGGAGTAGGCCAACGTCTACCAACGGGTTATCGCGTTCTTGATGTAAATGAAATGGCTGGCGAAGCTTCATTTAAGTAACAAAGCTACAAACTAGACCAAGATTATAGGGGGCGCGCATGGAAACTATAGATATTTTGCAAAATATGGGTTTCTTCTTCGTAGCAGCTACCGAATTGCTTCGATACTTCTTTGTAGTGTCTGGTTTTTACATATTTCTTCATGCGCTGGTTGATTTTGTTCAAATTTCACAACCAGCTTTAGCAGGACGATTTATGACTCAAATACGCCGACCAAGCGCATTTGGGGCATCGATGAAACTTATTATCGCAGCGTTTCTTTGTACGTTGGGTTTAAGACTTCAGTTGCTAGACATCGTTGGGTCACTCATTAGTGACACAACACCAGCAGGGGTAACTTATTACGATTACACACAGTACACAGGCAGCTCTTATACAGACGAGCTCAACTTAGCAGTATTGGTAATCATCGGGGTTTTACAATTTTTTGGATTATTAGCCATTGGTCGTGGTCTATGGATCTGGCGCGATAATGCTGACGGCATTGCCAAATTATCTGTAGGTCAAGGAACAATGTTCATGATAGGAGGAATGTTAGCTTATAAAGTTGAAGTTGTGCACGCATTTTTAGCGTCGTGGTTTGGCTTAGACTTTTTCAAAATCATAGGCTTAACCTAGAAATGAATATTAATTTTTTTAACATCTGAGCTGGTAGATCCACTCAGTCCAAAACCAACTCCTAGCCAATTTCGGCGGAAAAAGGAAAGAAGGAAAAATTTTTTATGAGCAAAATCAATAACTTACAGAAAGTAAAAAACGTTGGTCAAGATATCTATGCACAACTTGGCGTTGCTTTCACTATGGGTTCATTAGGTATTACTAATGCGATTGCGGCTCCAGATACTACCAATCTAACTGGTGGTAATCGTCAGGGACAAGCAACAGGTGGTGACTCTGTGGGTGACATCCGTGATCGTGGTATTAACGCAATGGATGCATTCATGTCATTCCTTCAATATGCGGGAATGTTAGTTGGTTTCATCGTTTTCGTAATGGGTGTTATCGACTTCTTAAATATCGGTAAGCCGGGTAAAGATGCCACTGCTGGTAAAGCTGGATTGAAGCTCTTGATTGGTGCTGTTTTAGCGGGTGCTGGTTACTTCTACTGGTCTGCTGCGAACTCTGCCTCTGGCAACGTCTAAGCGCGTTTAAGAGGTATTGTAGGGAGAGCTCCGGCTTTCCCTACAGCTTAATTTAAATATGCGATTAAGGGGATTATCATGATAAACAAAAGCATTCAACTCGATACCATAGGTGATACTGAGAAGTTTTTACATGCTTTAAAAATTGATTCTTCTTCCTTTTTCAAAAAGCATGACCATCGTTGCTATTTTTGTGATTTTCGGGATCTTCGTTTTCTTGAGGTCCACCATCTAGATGGAAATCACAACAATAATAATGAGTCGAATCTTGTGCCGGCTTGTACTTTATGTCATCGAGCGCATCATTTAGCTTGGGTGCTAACAGATCGTTCGGGGTTGTTAGGTATATGTCATGAGTTGGACCAGATCAGAATTAATCATCTACAACGTTTTGTTCTCGTTTTAGCTAACCATCCGGATCCTAAGCTGAAGGCATTTTTTATCAAGGGTGGGATGTTCCAGACCGTACTTGATAATATTGCAATGGAGTATTACCGTCCGGATGTTGATGAGAAGACGATTCGTGAAAGTATCGATTCTGAATTCCCTCAAGCAACGATTGATTTAAAAGAATCACTCTTTACTGACCGTATTAATGCAATTTATGTGAGACAGTCTCTATCATCAAATGATGGGTTAGAACGCCTCATTTATGCAATTAATGAGGTTAAGCAGAGTAATAAGACGATAGCGCCGAATGCGTTTTTCCCGTTTGTTCTGTTATATAACCAAAATATCTTTTCTAAAGAGCAAATTGATTATTACCTTTCATTAGATGAGTTTAATCCGGAGAAGTGGACTCAGCTTTTTGAAGAACAACTTCTTAAAGCCGGTTAATGGAGGTCATTATGATTGAAAGTAACCTAAATCCATTTCTGTTTAGAGCTCTGCCAAATATAGAGCATGCTTGTATTGGTAACGCTTACGATTTAATGGCCAATCAATTCGAACAAGCGCCTATAAATGTTCAAGAATGGTTTCACTTGCATACCGGCTTTATAGATACCGGATTAGAGCTTACTGACGATGTTGAGACGGCTTTTGTAACGATACTATCGAACCAAGTAGTACGTTTACTGGAGCAAACACGATTGCCTTTATTCAGTACTCCGGATCCTGAATTAGAACCATTTATTGCCGATAGTATGGATGATGAGCTCTGTCTGGTATCTATTTCACTAGAAAATTTGACGGCGCAACAAATCAAGATTCGTACTTTATTAGGTTTTGGTCCTCAACTAGTTATATTGAAGTCAAATAGTGATTTTTTTGACATGCATGGGTTCGAGTTGGTAGTAACTGATTCTTTCCCTTGTACTTCATTTCGATTGTTTATTGAGTCAAGTAAGCGGAATTTACTATCTACATTCAACAAAACTTTTATGCTTCAGCAAAACACTATTGCAAATGAACTTTTAAATGGTCCAGCAATCTATAGTGATTTATTTAAGCAAGCATTACGTCAACAAATCTGTTCAAAGCTATGTGCTGAAGATGATTTGGAAATATCAGTACATGACAAGGAACTTTGTGATGATGCTGGAAATTTATATTTTCATATTGGCTTTAATCAGACATTTAAGCATCAGTTTTTTCATTTAGTTTCTAAAAATATTCTTATTTCTCCTTTTCATATCGAACGTCTAATTGGCGAAGGAAACGAACTTCTTGAAACACCGGCTGCTGCTCAATCGAATTTAGAAAGTTTAGTTACATTCATGTTGGTGTACATGGCCATATATGAAAAAGAGGCTCTAGATTCAATCAATTCAACAAATATTAATGATGATGATGTTCTAAATATGATTATGTCTAAATTGGAACAACATTCTAATAATTACCCAAGTTTTAGTTAAAAAGGTGAGATCAGCTATGGTAAGCACTGCGACTCCAAAAAGAGCAGATACTAGAAGTACTGCGAATAATTCTAAAGCGAACACCAAGCCAACTAAAGTGAAAAGACGCTCTTCTTTAGTGTCTTCACTTGAGCTGATACTCGTATCGCTTGCGAAAATGTTTAAAGCTTCAGCAAATGACTATTGTGAAATAGAAACGGTTGATGGTCGTTTCAATTTGGTCATGCAAGACGGTACGATGGTTACGATCTTGAAGTATGAAGGTATTCGTTCAACAATTGATTATCACCAAACATTTATGGGTGAAATTGACCGCTTAAATAACTATCTGAAGAATAATTTAAATGCAGTAAACAGCCATAAGATTATGGTGTTATTTAGACGTGATGATGCAGTAAATTCAGAATTAAATCGTATTGTTGATATCCAGAAAAATACAGCACGTAAAGTCAATATTCGTCTGGATTCTTTCATTGATGAAATGCGTGATGTTTATGCACCGTATATTTACGATGAAGAGATCTATTTTGCTTTAATGACCAATCCGAAAATTTTGGATAAATCCGAAATTGCCGGTGATTATAGACGAACTGCTGATATTGTTAAGAAATACAATATTCCACCGATGTCAGATGCACAGAACCTTTTACATGGCTTGTCTTCGTTAAAATCAATTCATGATACATTCGTATCTGGTGTGATTAGTGAACTTGAACATCAAGACTTTAAAGGGGTTGTAGATAAGCTAGATGTAAGTGCTGCTATTACGGCAACTGGCCGTATGATGAATCCACGCTACTTTGATCCAAACTTTAAAGCATTTTTGCCGAATAGTGGAATGCCTATTCCTTTACGTTGGAAAAACCGTACTGATCCTCAAGATCTGTCTCACGTTTTATATCCTCGTATTTCTGATCAATTAATGACTCAGACGATTACTCCATTAAACAGTAAAGATAAAGCCGGAGACATCACTGTTCCAAAAAGTGCTGTTCAATGCGGTGATATGGTCTATGTTCCAATTCCTTTAAAAACACCTCCATCACCAAGTTTTTCAGGCACATCTTCTGTAATGCCTACATTTATTGATTTCTTCGACCGAATGAATCAACAAACAACTGAAACATCAGATGGTTCAAGTCGTGCAATTCCTTATGCCGTCTCATTTATGTTATCTGGCGATGGGATGGCATCTATCGGTATCAAACGAGCCGTAACGGCGGTAGTAGGCTGGCAAGGAGCTGCAAACCAGCAAATTAAGGCCGCTGGTGATTCATTGCAGCGTTATAAAGATTATGGTGGTTGTGTAGTCGGTTTACAGGTTTCGCTCATGACTTGGGATGAAGCTACTCCAAGAGGTATTGAGCGTTTACAGATTCGCCGATCTAAACTTTGGCGTGCTGCACAAAACTGGGGACATGCCGTTCCACTAGAGCGTACAGGAGATGCTGTTAAAGCTTATTTAACTCATTTTCCTTTATCTACTATGCATCATGCGCCACTTTGCCCAGCACCTTTACCTGATGCATTGCATTTACTTCCTCTTGACCGGCCAGCTTCCCCATTTAAAAAGGGTACAATGGTACAACGTACACCTTGCGGAAAATTAATTCGTATCGAGCACTTCTCTGAAGAGCTGGCATATAACTACACCATTATTTCCGGTACGATGGGTTCCGGTAAATCGATGCGTATGAACGATGAGCTGTTTGAAGCTTGTTTGGCGGCCGGTCTAGAACGCTTACCTTATATCTTTATTTCAGACGTTGGTGTGTCATCTTCAGGTCTGGTTTATGGCATCCAGAATGCTTTAGATCCTTCACGCAAACATTGGTGCGTGTATAAGCGAATCTCGAAGAGTGCTAAGGACGCAATTAACCCGATGGAAACTGCGGTTGGTCTTCAGTATCCATTATCAAACGAGTTTGATCAGATCCGCGCATTCCTTGTAACGCTTGTTACTCCAGCGGAAAACGAACATCCTGAACCTGAGATGAGCGCGGTAATCTCTTTGATTATTCGTGAAGCATTTAAATTCTTTGCTACTGATAATGATCAAAGTCAGCCAAAGATCTATCAAACAGGTCAGTCACATGAATTAGATCTACTTTTACGTGAATTAAGAATTTCATTATCTGAAACACTTCCGTTGCATGATCTGGCTTTATTGTGTCATCAACTTGCTGAACAAATTGTTTCTAATGAAGAAATACAACAAGTTAGAAAGAATAAGCTTTTACGTGCACGTAATTTGGCACACCGTTATGCAATGCCAATTTTGAGTGACTTAATTACGGTTGCCAAGAAAGAAGAAATTCAGCGTATTTATGGTGATTATAAAACCTCACACGGCGAAAATATTCTTGATGCAGTAACCCGTTCTCTTTCTCAAGCAGCAAACGATTACCCTAACTTTAGTACGTTTACTCAATTTGATATTTCTGACGCGCGTATTGCTTCTGTGGATCTGCAAGACGTAATTGTTAAAAACAACCGTAAAAATAACTCATTGTTCTTCCAGATCGTGCGTATGTTCTATAAAAAACGTATCGCATACAGTGAGGAAGACTTAACCCGTGGTGAGATACCTAAAGATTATCTTGACTATTACAGCAATTTAGTTGCAGAGCTGAAAATCGATAAAAAATATATGGTTTTCGATGAGATGCACAACATTAAATCTGACAACTTTATGATTGCTGAACTTGAGCGTGACAGTCGTGAGATCCGTAAATGGGGTATTGCTTACTACTTAAGTTCACAATATATCAGTGACTTTGGCATTCTTACCAAAGCTGCCAGTCGTTTTGTTGTATGTTCTCAAGGTTCACCTGAAGAACGTAAAGACATTGTGAAATACTTACAACTTACTCCAGCTCAAGAAAAACGTTTAACTTCCATTGTGGGTTTACGTTCATCTGGTATGACGTACCTTTCTAAAGTGATTAACGAGCGTAATGATCAATATGTTCAATTCTTCACCTCTATGATTGGGCCTAAACGCCTTTGGTTATTAACGACGAATCCGGAAGATCAGGCAGTTCGAAGCATCATGCGTAAAAAACATGATCTGGAGACATGTATTGATATCTTGGCTACAGTGCATCCCCGTGGTGTGAAAACCATTGTAAATACCCTGAAAGAGCAACGTGCTCTTGAAATCACTTCTTCAGCAGCTTTAAGTCTGGAAGAGGAAGAGAATATTAAGCTGGGTATTTATACCGAACTGGTGGATGAGGCGATTAAAACTTATAACTTCATTCAAAGCCAAAAACTCAGAGTTGCATAATTAAGGTTAAGGAAAAAGCTTTCATTTATGAAACCTTTTTCCTTTATTTCAGAAATTTGAGTCATGAATTTTCACGGTAATTCACTAAGTCAGATTCAAGATAAGATCCAGATCTTAATTTTTGAAAGTGATAAAGAAGAGTCATTTTTAGGTGAAACGATTCATTTTTATCAGTTCTGGATTGAACTCTTGTTTTTTCTAAATCAAAAGAAAGAGGTTGAGATTGATATGAGCAAAATACAATCATCAGAAGACCTTCAGGATTTGGCAGAATTGGCCTACGGTCACTTATATACAAGCTTCATGGAAAAGTATGGCAATGATTACTACCAGACAGTAAAGCCGCTGCGTGAATATCTTGATTCGCTGCCAGCTTTTAATCCGGAGGATCCTAATTCTTATGAATCTACTGCCACTAAAGAACAACATGCAAAGATCATTTGTAAATTTTCAAATACCGGTTTAAAGCAATAGGGATAAATGATGGCTACACCACGTTTTAAAGGTGCATCGGATAGATTTAAACCGAAGGACCAGCGTGTTGATACACGGGATATCATCACTAAAATACACGTAGCTCTTCAAACGTCAGAAGGGTCGATGTATTTTGCCATAACGATCACAATTGTAGTTTTTGTAAGTTTCTTTTTTCCTTTATTACTCATAATTGCAACGCCAATTGCAATATTGATCACACGTAAATATTTAATACCCCAGCTTCGCTATATCAATATGCCTTATCGGGTGCCGAAGCATGCAAATATGCCAGATGGATCATTCGATGGTGTAGCGCGGAAAGTAAATTTAAGGAAAAACCCTGAAAAAGCTTATGGGCAGGGGGTTTATTATTACGGTATTGACCGTCAAAATCATCAGCAAATCTGGAAAAGTGATAGTGATGAACGTGTACATGACTTGCTAATTGGTACGACTGGTGCTGGTAAAACTGAAACCATTAAGATGGTCTTGACGAATCCATTACTTCAGAATTCTGGTTTTATCTTATCGGATGCGAAAGGTACGACTGAACTTGTAGCCGAACTTATGTATTTACTGACGCGATTCATGCGTCAAGACGATTATCTAGTCACAAACTTCATTACTGCTGGCCGTGATTTGCTGGTACGCCAAGAAGATAAAATGACAAACACATTTAATCTTATGTCGTACACTTCTGCTGCAATGTTGAGTGAACAACTCGTCTACCTTCTCGCGGACTCTGAGGGTTCTGGCGGTGACATGTGGAAGGATCGTACCATTACCTATTTAACGGCCACAACACACTTATTAACTTTTTTAAGGGATAGAGGATTATTATTACTTGAGCCAAAAACATATGTTGAATACCAAGAGCTCAATCAATTAATACGAGCAGCTTACGGGGAAGATTTTGATGATAATTATAAAAATTTTGGTGAGATTTATATTACGGCCGTTTCACCTCTGCGTGCCTACCTTAAATCATTAGCAGGGTTTGATGAAGGTAAACTTTACAAACAACCGGAAAAATGTGTTGAGCAGCATGGTTATGTAATCATGCAATTTACTCGTGCTATTTCAGATCTTAGTTTTAACTTCGGTCATATCTATGGAACCAAATCTGGCGAAATTGATATGTTCGACGTAGTTCTAAACCGTCGTTGCTTGATCAATGTTTTACCGGCATTGCAGAATGCGCCCCCAACAATCCGGATGCTTGGTAAACTTTTTGTAGGCTCTATTAAGCAGATGATGGCAGGAGCGCTGGGGAACCGTATCGATGGCATGGTACGTAATGTCATTGAAGCGAAAATTACGGCTTCAGCGACATGTTTTAAGATTGTTCTAGATGAGCTGGCATATCAAATCGTAAAAGGCCTGTCTGTGATCCCAGCTCAAGCACGTGGTTTGACATTCAGCTTAACGTTTTCAGCGCAAGAGCTTAAAGATATCTTCGTTGCCGATGAAGCTGAAGGTGAAGCGATTGTAGCTAACACCGGTACTAAAACTTTTGGACGTATCAACTCCGGTACGGAAGGTTTATCGATGCAGCGTTTACGTAGTCTGGTGGACCAAGTGACACAGTCAGTAGTAAACGGCTACAACATTGCTTCTTCAGCAATGGGAATAAATTATCAATCTTCTACAAACGTTAATATCGAAAAGCAGGACCGGATTAGTTATCAGGATATTGCATCTCAACAAGAAGGTCAGTTCACGATCGTAGTTGCTAAAAAGATCGATGGTGGTAAAGAGGGTGGTGTATTCGCTATTCATGCTCAAACTATGTTTGTACAACCACCGAAACTAGCAAAGATCCGGTTAAATGATTTTGTTTCGATTGAAAAAGAGCTGACCTATTTTGATAGTAAGAAATATGATAATGAGCTTAAAAACTTTGCTTATCAGTTAGCAGAGAACAAGATCCTCCAAAGTTGTCCAAATTATAAAAAACATGCCATTGGCGTTCTAAATCAGGTCGATACTCACCTTGAAAGTATCAGTAAAATGGCGAAATTATACGAGACTGATGTTAAGTCCGGTTTCTTCGCAATTATGCGTACAATGCAAAATATGCTGGATTCAGTTCAAATATCAGGCTTTAGTGCTCCTTTTTATGAAGTTGTTGATTCAACTTTTGCAAATGAGATCGATGGAGCTCTAGATTCAATATTTACTGAAATTAAACTTGATACTGAAGAAGTCGATGTTGTTTTAAATAAAACAATTGATCACATTCAGGATGAACGTTCTCAGGATCTATTAACAAAAACTAGCGAAACAATTATCGATGAGATCGTCGATCAATACCTAAATTTAGATTCAAGCGAAATAGAGACAATAGAAGCTGTTAATGCATATATCGAAGCACTTCCAAACGTTTACGATGACCAACTTTATAGTGAAGAGTTTGCAACAACGGTTAGAGAGCATTTAAAGCAGCATGATATCTATATTCAATCGTTAGATATTCCATCATTCGAAGACTTATTAGAACTTGATCAATGTGCGGCCGAAGCTCAAAAGAGTATCTTCAGTGATGATTTTGAAGAAGATGATTTATTTTCAGATGCTCAAGAGCGATACAACTATGTAACCGACTTCATTAAATGCAAAAACTTAGTTTTTGAAGAAAAGGAAAAGGAAATCGAATCTGAAGATCAGGAGATCTTGAGCAAGCTGGAAAAGTATCACGAAATTGTATATCGCATGATCAGTGCGAAGCTCAAAGATAAGTAAACTGGAGAACAACATGTTAAATGAGGTTACTATGAGTGCGTACCAAATTAAGCATAATTATGATATTGGTGATCGAGGGATTTTTATTAAATTTCTTGATCAACCTAAAAGTGATGAAGTTAAAAACTTAGCTATTTATTTGCAATTTAAAGCAGAACTAATACTTGATGAAAGTATCACACTGGACAATATGACAATTGCTCAATTTCTTTGGCTTCAAGGTGCAAAAATATTAGATAATAAGCCAGATACATATTGTGTAATTGATATGTATTTTGACCGATATGAAAGATGTGGTGAATGGTATCGGCATAGTTTTAGCGCGTATGATGAAAAATATGGTGAACAAGCATCAAAATTTTTAATTAATAAAGCAAGAGGTAAAATTCTTGAAGGCAATGTAATTTAGTATGAGTTTGATACTACTTGATATGTATCTTTTTAGATGGAACTCTTTTGTATGCCTATACCAGTGTATGAAGAAGTGTGAGTTCTAATTAACTATGCGACATTCCAAACAACCATGCGATAAGGCTTGCTCAAGGGAATTTAGATGAAAAAAACAAATGTCCATATCTTCATTTGGAAATTTGTAATTGGATTATTCTTTTTTAGTTTTCTTATGACTTATGTTCACTCAAATGCTGAAATTACAAATTTATCAATGTTGTTTTATGGGTTTAAGGTAGGTCTGTGGTTTGCAACTATTGCTACCACTTTGATTTGTGTATTGCTCGGTTTAGCAAAGCTCTTAAACAATAAACCTGAGAAAAATGAGCTTATTTACTCATGGTTTTATACATCGACAAAATATACGCTAGTGTTTGTTTGCACATTAGCTGTTGCTATTTTTGTCGCATAGTTAAGTGTAATTTTTTTGGTCTTATCGCAACATTGATTAGTAAATTTGTCGCACAGTTCTTTAGAATATTGAATGTATTTTATTGATATTTTATAAAACTGTCGCTTAGTAAATTGGAACTGACACTTCATATTGGCATCGATGCTGAAACCTTGCAAATACGTGCAGTACAGCTTACTACAAATAATGTGAGCGATTCGCAAGTACTCGGTGATTTACTTGCTCAAATTCCCTTAGATGAACGAATTGATTCGGTCTATACCGATGGTGCTTATGACACGAAGCACTGCAGACAAGTCATTCTAGATCGAGATGCACATGCGCTCATTCCGCCAAGAAAAAATGCAAAACCATGGAAAGATCAGAAATTGAGATCTTTAGAGCGGAATGAGTTACTGAAAACAGTTAAACGTTTAGGAAGAACGCTTTGGAAAAAATGGTCTGGTTATCATCGTCGAAGTTTAGTTGAAACCAAGATGCATTGCATCAAACTATTAGGTGATAAATTAACAGCAAGGAGTTTTTCTAGTCAGGTGAATGAGATTCATGCACGCATAGCCGTATTGAACAAATTTACAGAATTAGGTCGTCCTCATACCCAAGTTGTCACTTGAATTCTGTTCAAATGAGCAGAGTGTTATCTTTTAAATCTTTGTGCAACAAAGCCCATCAGCTCTACGATGTTAATTTAAAAAAAACTAAAAACAGGGATAGAAAATTTTCGCTAAAGAGCTTTTTGATTTTCGATTTATAAAAAATATTGCTTTTTTTATACTATGGGGTACTATAGTATAAAAGCTAGCAAATAAGGAGGTCTGATGCCTAATCAGGTTGAAGACAAAAAAAAGATTCTTCTACGCGTCAGAAGGATCAAAGGTCAGACGCAAGCGATTGAAAAAGCGTTAGAAGACAATGTGGAATGTGGTGCAATTCTGCAACAAATATGCTCTGTGCGTGGTGCTATTAATGGTTTAATGAATGAAATGCTGGAGGTTCATTTAAAGGACACTTTAGTATCAGGTGAAACCACAGAACAACAACGAAAAGAAGAATTGGCTGAAATCGCCAAGATTCTAAAATCATATTTAAAATAGATCTGTATAAGGAATTATTCCATGAAGTCACGTGCTGCCGTTGCGTTTGCTCCTGGTCAACCTCTTCAAATTGTTGAAGTTGATGTTGCACCACCGAAGAAAGGTGAAGTATTAATCAAGATCTCCCATACCGGTGTGTGTCATACAGACGCATTTACTTTATCTGGCGATGATCCTGAAGGTGTTTTTCCGGCTATTCTCGGGCATGAAGGTGCTGGTGTCGTAGTTGAGGTTGGTGAAGGCGTGACTAGCGTCAAACCAGGTGATCATGTAATTCCACTTTACACCGCTGAATGTGGCGAGTGCGTATTCTGTAAATCTGGAAAATCGAACTTGTGTATTTCCGTTCGCGAAACTCAAGGTAGAGGCGTAATGCCAGATGGTACCACTCGTTTTTCCTATAATGGTCAACCGATTTACCACTATATGGGCTGCTCAACGTTCAGTGAATACACGGTAGTGGCAGAAGTATCATTGGCTAAAATCAATCCTGAAGCCAATCACGAACATGTCTGCTTACTGGGTTGTGGTGTCACAACGGGTATCGGTGCAGTACACAACACGGCTAAAGTACAAGAAGGTGATAGTGTTGCGGTCTTTGGTTTAGGTGGTATTGGTCTGGCAGTCGTACAAGCCGCACGTCAAGCTAAAGCAGGACGTATTATTGTGGTTGACATGAATCCAGATAAATTTGCGCTGGCAAAAGAGTTTGGTGCAACGGACTTCTTAAACCCTAAAGACTACGACAAACCAATCCAGCAAGTCATTGTCGAAATGACTGGTTGGGGTGTAGATCATTCATTTGAATGTATTGGCAACGTGAATGTGATGCGTGCAGCTCTTGAAAGTGCACACCGTGGCTGGGGACAATCCGTAATTATTGGTGTAGCTGGCGCAGGTCAGGAAATCTCTACCCGTCCATTCCAACTGGTTACTGGTCGTAAATGGCTAGGTTCTGCCTTTGGTGGCGTAAAAGGTCGTACGCAACTTCCAGGAATGGTTGAAGATGCCATGAAAGGTAAAATTCAATTAGAACCATTTGTGACACATACGATGGGCTTGGATCAGATCAATGAAGCCTTTGATCTAATGCATGAAGGTAAGTCAATTCGTACTGTAATTCATTACGAATAATTCCGTCAGACCTTATAGTTTTCCATGCATGTGCATCATGAATGACATGCATGGAATCCTCTAAAACGGCACATTATCTGTAAAACCGATCTATCTGTGTAGGCATCGTGTATAGGTTCAACAAACCTGCCTGGCACTGTTGCAAATAGAGATTTGAGTCGATGAAGTTCCTTTTTAAAAGTGCTTAGAGACCGAAAACCCTGTTGATTAGACACACTTCACCTTGAGGCTGACCATAATAAAATGACGATGCTTGTCCTTTACGTAGTGCACGCATGACTTCAATACCTTTAATTGTGGCATAAGCCGTCTTCATAGATTTGAATCCTAATGTGGCCCTGATGATCCGCTTTAACTTACCATGATCACATTCAATGACATTATTTTTATACTTAATCTGCCTGTGCTCAATATCTACTGGACATTTTCCTTCTCGCTTTAACCGTGATAAAGCATGGCCATAGGTCGCTGCTTTATCTGTATTGATGACCCGTGGAATTTGCCATTTTTTCACCGTATTGAAGATCTTTCCTAAAAAACAATAGGCTGATTTACTGTTCCGTCTAGCGGAAAGGTAAAAGTCAATCGTATGACCACGTTGATCAACTGCACGATACAGGTAAGTCCATCGCCCCTTCACTTTGATATAAGTCTCATCCATATGCCATGAATGTAAATCTGTAGGATTACGCCAATACCAGCGTAAGCGTTTTTCCATTTCTGGAGCATAACGCTGAACCCAACGATAAATTGTGGTGTGGTCAACATTCACACCTCGTTCAGCGAGCATTTCTTGAAGTTCACGATAGCTGATGCCATATTTACAATACCAACGAACAGCCCAAAGAATGATTTCACCTTGAAAGTGCCGACCATGGAAGGGATTCATCTGCTGTATCTCGAAATAAATAAGATATTTAGCTTATCATGTCAGCCTATTTGCAACAGTGCCTTCTATAATCCACAACTTTTTCTGAAGGGGTTTTAACCAGCTTGCCCCCATTTCTTTTACTTGGTTCAGGCATGTAATGCTCCTAGAGAATCGGGATCAACCTCTAGAGTATCTAAAGCTAGGTTTAGAACAGGTAAAGTTGTAACTGAGAGTACATAAGCTCCAATGTATAAATTTGGCTCATGGTACTGGTTTACTAAGCGATCAAAAACTTTACCTAAGATCAAAACAAAATGCTGAAGCGAAGCTAAATCGTTTTGGTCCTTAATTTGTCCGGTTGCAGACAATAAAGTATGAAGATGCTTCTTAAGTCGAAATGCAGAGCTAATTTGAATAATATTTTTGGCGTTGTTGAGCTTTTTAAGATAGCTCATAATACTTGAGCTTTGATTAATGATAGGGAGTATTTCAGCTTTGATAAGCTCATAGCTCGCTTCAGTTAAGTGAATAACATGAGTCTCAAGTACAGCTTGGTTTTGTACAAAATTTACTGTAATTGCTTTCATAAGTGCCTTCCTCATCAGTTCATCAAGAATCTGACTGTTTTGTTAATTATAAGACCTTAAGTCTGTGTTGTAGATAGATAACAACCTACAATCTCATTTTAGATGAAATCTTAGTTAAGTCAATATAAATTGTACAAAGTACAACTAATTAATATTTCATATTGTAATGCTAACTCTAAACAAATATAATGAATAGGCAAAAATTAAATATTTGGAGAGGGATAAATGAATAAATATAATGTAAAAATTTTTGAAGGTAATAATAGAATTTTGCATAGAACTGTAAAAGCTGGTTCGATTGAAGCTGCATACTATTGTGAAAATATTATTAATAATCTTAAAAAAGAGGTAGGTGTTTCTGTATTAAATTTAACTTACAGTACTATTTATGAATTTCAAGGAAGTGCAGAATTATGGCTTTCAAATACTAAAACTGGTAGAAAAATGTTTAGGTTGGAAGCTATAATAGTTTCGTAAAATATAAAATAAGGTATCAATTATGAACATTAATTTAAAGTTTATTATTTGGCATTATCTCATTCCGATTATTTTCCTAAGTATTTCTTTTTTTTATTGTTATTGTATTTTTTGGCTATATAGTGATGAGATTAATAATAGTATTCTAACCATTCTTGGTACTATTGTCTTTATAGAAGGAAAGGATCTAGATAGATTTATTTCTCCTCTCAATTGGTCTACGGTTGAAGGTGCTTACTCGTTAGTTCAATTTATGCTTGCTAATGTTACAGTTTTAGGCGTTAAATTTGTTTTTTGGGGATACCCTTTTTGTAAACTAGGAATTAATATTCTAGAGAAGCAGCAAATGCACGCTAAAACTGCTCACTAAGAGCAGTTTTTTTATTAAGTTCTCTCATAACTTAGAGATTTTTGATTTTCAAACTGGTTAACTTGTTTGTTTTCCATTTCGCTAATTGTTTCTTTACAAAGCTTGAGTAATGTTTTGCTCCACCGTGGTTCCGCTTCATCTGTTGCTTCAAATATATTATCTTTAATATTTGTGTAGATGTTTACTTTTTCGGCTCTACTAATGGGTAGATATCCAATGAACTCAATTGTGTTTTTAAGCATTTCTTCTGCTTTTTCCTTTTTAGAAGCATCTATAATGGTGTTGTTGGAAGCATAAAAGATTGCTTGTAAAGTCATATTAACCCGATTTAGAGCTTCTTTTTCATTGTTATTTCTTATCTCAACTTTATCGCTCATCAGGTTTAATGCTTGATCCAGATCGTGCCATCCATTTTTCTGACAAATTACTTTAAGCATAGGTAGGACTTGCTTTTGTTCATTGCTTGAAACAGCTTGAACAATATCTTTGGCCATACTTAAATCGACATCCTTTTCCTTCTGATTCTCCATGAGGTGTATTAACCACGAAGTAAAGATTGCTGGATCTAGAGCTGCTGTCGTTTTCTGAATATTGATTTGAGGTTTATGAATGTTTGCGGATGCCATTGCTGGCATTTTAAAATTTGACATATTACGGCTTTGGTTGAATTCTGCGATATCGATAAGCTGTTGTTTAATGATCTCTCGGCAATGCTGTGTACCGTACTTCAGTTCAAGATCATTCCAATCAGAGAGCGTTAACTCATCCTTTTTGATAGGAGGTATTAGTACGTATCCGGATACAGCTTGAGTTGCTTCATATGCTTTTATTAACCCTCCATTTGTCTTGGTGTTGCCATTTAATTGTTCATTTAAATCATTATCAGCGGCAATATATATGGTGGTATCTGGCCATTTGTTTCGTATTGCTATTGCTACTGAGATTAATGACTCTTTATCAAAAGCTGCGATAGTATTAGGTTTTTCTTTACAGATCCTTGCAAAACTTTTTCCAGTGGCAAAACCTTCAGTGAGTGCAAATATTTTTTCATCTTGCGCTGGCAATCTGTGAATTGGGCAAAAAACTCCATCTTTCCGGCCATGAGTTAAATTCCCTTTAAAGAATTTTAGTTTACCGGTCTCTCTGTCTTGTAGTGCTGAGATAAGCTGGCAATTCTGGATTTTTAAATCAACGTCGTAATATGCGTTAATCAAGGTAGGTCTAATGTGATGATTTTGGAACCATGCGTGCTGAAAATATTTGGGCTTGATATAGTCAATATTTAAACCTTTCGCTTCAGCTTTTTTTACTACTCGGCTAATAGCAATATGGAGTGATTTAGCAAACAATGGTTGCTTTTTAATAATGCGAACAAGGTCTAAGTTGTATCCTTCAGGAAATGCGGCTTTATTTTTAAGATAAGGGTGTTCATGTATGGACTGAACTGGCTGGGCTCTGTTGTATTCAATGCGCGACCATGTCTTAGCAATGCGTTGTAAGGTTCTCTGAAAGCGATGATTTCTACGCATTCGAATTTCGTATTGTTTCTTTTCCCTTTCCAATTTTCTGAGTTCTTGAGGTGATAGATTGGACTCTTTCTTTAACAATTTGGGATCTAGGTGCCATACCTCTTTATTGCCGGTATTATAATTGCCCCAAATTACACTAGGCACGTCAAAAGCGAAATTTAATCTGTACCACCCAGACTTTGAGTGCTTATTCTTTTGCGATCGCTTTAAGCATTTAACGTAATGGCGGGTGCCATCAACTTTTAGTTGATCCGCTGTGATGTCTAATTCAGCCGTTTCCCTTAAATAGTTGGCAAAAATTTGACGTGCATCATATTCGGAAATATTTAATCTCATTCCCATACCTCAATTGTTGTGTTCCTAGCATCAAGGTGTAGATGTCTAGGTGATTTATATAAAAAGGGTATTAGTTATGCGATTTTAACAGGAATATGAATTATTTGCTTTTGTTTAATGTTAATTTCGATGATGTTTTGCGAGTGTCTTTTTTAAAAAGTAAAGAATAGAGAGGGCTTCAATGTGGGTAAGTTCCATTTCCATAAAATGATCTAAAAACTCAATTTTTATGTGTGGCGGTATTTGACGTTCTTTTTCTAAATTAAAATAAAAGTTATATAAATAATGCTTTAGATCATCCCTATAATTAATTTTATAGAGGTCATCAATATAATTTTGGCATATAAAAACTAGTGTATCGGCCATTTGGGGTGATAGTGACTCTGGAAGGTTGCTCTGAACAATAGAAATATAATCACAAAGCATTTTATTGATATGCATAGACCAAGAAATTTGATCTTGGTCATTTTCTTTGCTTGTACGAGCCAAACTTTCTATGTAGTTCGAAACTTCGGATGAAATGGAAATCTTTCTTTTTTCGCCCATGATTAAGCAAGCTTGATTAATTAAGATCTATAGTAATATTTTTTAGTAAATATAGCCAAAAAATCATTACTTACAAGCTTTAAAAAAGTGCAGTCTTGAGATTAAAGTCATTAATGATTAATTGAGGTTGTACAGTCTTAGGATCTGATTGAGTGCTGCTCCAATTCTGCTGATAAGATAGGTAAAAGAGCCCAACATTCTTCAACTCATGATCATACGATTTAGAGGAAGATGTAAAGAAGCTGTGCTTTTTTGCAAGAGATACGGTGTATAAATTAGAAAAATCCAAAATAAGTTTTTCGTTCTTTTGGGATGAGATTTTGCTATTTCCTCTTAAGTTTTTGTAATCAATATAGAGGTCAACACAATAGTCCTTGCTGGTTAGAGTTGTGTTGACTTCATTGTTGTTAGTCACAACTCCAATGTAGGGGCGATCACATTTGTAAAAACCAGCATGTACTGGAATGAAGAATATATCTCGTATAGCACAAATCCAAAAAGTCAAAACGACTAGGGTTATAAAGATTATTAAGCATATGATCTTTAAGATCTTAACTAATAGGGCTGTATTCATACGTTGACCTTTAGATATATTTTTCTATTAACAGTTCTTGAAAGTAATTTATAAATCCAGATAACCCTAAGATCTTATAAAGCAAAATCTGAAGAGAAATTAGAAGAATGTAACGAAAGAAAAAACCATGAAAAATGGATGGGACATTAGGGAAAAACCATTTGATTTTAAAAGGAAAGTAAATTAAAAATGCTTGAGCTATCAAAGCCAATATTCCGTAAAGTAGAAACATGGAAAAGCCTAATCAAAATATTTTAAAAAAATTATAGTGCATAAATTTAAAAATAACATTAAAATATTTTAAAAAATTGATACTGCAATTTTTTAAAAAAGGGCGTTCATTATGCTGAAGAAAATTGGTAAGGCTTTTGTCTATTTGTATGTGACGTTGCCATTGAAAGGTATAGCTGGAAATTTAGGTTATAAACACCTGAAAAATGACTATGAATTCAATAAACAACAGTATAAAAGTCTAAAGAAAATACATTGTCCTGCATGCTTCAAGAGCATTGTTCAAACATCGCAAATCAAGCTAACTGATAATGAAATTGTTGAGCACAAAGCTCCAGCAAAAGCGGTTAAAGTCACGTTAAAATGCGCTAATCCTGAATGTTCTTTTGAGAATTCATTCATTTCGGGACCTAGTAAAAAAGAAATTAGTGAAAAGACTAATAATGCAATTTTGGCAGTTGGCCGCGAAAGTGCTAAACGGATCTTTGAAGTAATTCCGGTTGGTCAAGTAAATAATTCAATTAAAGAACATTATGAAATGGCGATTATGTTAAGAAATATAAGTATTTTTTGCGTAATCGGTTGTTTTGCATTTACTTTTTATCAGATTTTTTTCAAGGATAACTCATTATTTTTCACTGCCTTATCTGCCTTCTCGTGGCTAGTTATAGGGTTAGGAATATTTCTTAATGCCCTTAAGTATTCACATAAGTCATGGCAAGCACAGACTCTAAAGGTATTTGAACAGCAGTCTCAGTTTTATTTTTGGTTTAAAAATCATGCATGGTTTTCAAAACCTAAATACTGGCGTATAAGTGGAGAAAGGAAAAATGCTACAAAGTAAACGACTTTTCTACTTTCTTGGTTGTATGGTGTGTGTGTCTGGCATAACGAATGCTAAAGTTCCACAAATGAGCTCCCAGCAACTTGGTTTATATGCAAATCAGCTTAATGGTTCTCCAAGAGCCAATATTGCTAATAGCGGTACTATTAGCAATCAATCGAGTAATCCTAAAACTGTTGGATCTAGTTCAGCAGTTTTACATCAAAGAAGAGCTGGTAATTATACGACTGTAAGTTACACCAATCCTCCAACTCAATCGCCTGAAGTTAAGCAGCTTGAAATTGTAAAACAAAGCCAAACATCGAATACAAATTGGGTTCAAGAATATGCATTTAGAGCGAGTGTAACTACGCCCGAAGTTGTACAGAATTATAGTTATCAAAAACCAAATATTAATATCAATTATGTGCGTGGACGTGAAGCTAACTTAACATGTGTAATCGCTGCGGCTCGTTCGGAAGGTGTGCCTCTTTATGTGCTATTGGGAATTCAAAGTAAAGAAAGAGGTAGGAATGGTGAAGTTAATGCGACCAATGACATGGGGCATTTCCAAGTAAATAAGCAGCATTTTAGAAATGGAGGAATGTTTAACCCACAAGACATGGAGAGAGCTCGTACAGATGGGTGTTATAACGCTGTACTGGCCGCTAAAATATTACGTGATCGACTGAGTACTAAGGTTGCATCTGTAGATTTCTGGACTCGCGCCGCAGCTTATCATTCATGGACTCCATCTGTGAACGCAAGATATAGACCAGATCTAATAAGATATTCTATGCAATGGAAACAGTGGTTGACACAAAATGGAATTAATCCGAATTAAAGGTTATGAGGGTAAAATGGTTCAAAATCGTATTTCTCAAAATTACATCTTTAAGAAACTTGTTCACTTAACAAACCTTAATGATGATATTGAAACTTTGATAACATTGTTTAAAGAGAAAGATATCGTGGTTGATTCAACTTTGATTGAATCGTGGTTAAGCGAAGAGGGTCAACCTAACTTTAAAGAAATTTCAGAAACAAATTTATTTTCCTTTTTTGAAATTCTATTTAGCATTAAAAAGGAAGCTTTATATAAAGATATAAACTTATTTGATTTAAGTTATATTTTTGAAGATATTAGAAATAGTGAGGCATAAATGGAAAGTTATGATAAAGAACTATTAAATCAGTTGGGAAAAATTGAAAAAGAACATATACCTCAGTTTTTATCAGCTAAATTCTATAATGAATGGTTCCTTAACAAATTCAATCACCTCTTTGAAATCCCATTGTCATTTGAGGCGGCAATTAAGTTAGACGCAATTCGTAAAGTATATTATCAAAAAGAGCTTTCAGAAATTATTGATGAGTTAAAAAAGCAACCTTACTGGCAGCAATTTAAACCTATTTAATATTTGTAAATCTTAATCATTATTTTGAATAAAGTGCGACATATTTTGACGTTGTAAGTCATTTTAATGTAACCCGAATCTTGTTTAAGCCGATATTTCCATAATACGAATCATCGGCTTGTTTTGATGACATATTTGATAAGCACATAAAGATGCATAAATACCAGCTAAATAGCCTGCAACACTTCTCGCTCTAGTCGTCACTAGATTGTACGCCCCTTTCAGCAAACTGAATAAAGTTTCTATTTTATTGCGTTGTTTCAGATGGTATTCATCTGCTTTTGATAACTGTATAGATTTCATGTTCTTTCGGTGATAGGTAATTAAATCAATATCTTGTACTCTTAATTTGCTCTTTAATTCATGACTAATATAGCCACGATCAGCATACAATTTAGCAGTCATTCCTTTGACTAACTGTTCAACCATTTTTATATCTGCTGTATGCCCATTTGATAAAGCTGTGCTGAGTATTTCACCTGACTGATTCATAAGTACATGCAACTTACAACCAAAGAACCAACCCATAGAACTTTTACCACGAGTTGCAATTGCTGCTAGCGATTTATGTCTTTTTATTCGCTGATTTTTACAGACAGCCAATGTCGTTGAATCGATCCATAAATAAGAACTTTGCTGATCTTTCATCAGGGCGAAATGTAAGGCATGCAAAGCCAGTTGATGAGTATTGATCAGGTAAATCATACGTTGGTAACAAGGCAGGCTTTTGAATAAATGAAAATAGTTATGTCTCAGTGCCGTAAAGAATGCTTTAAAGTTATTGAAATGTGAATGTTTATACCAAATTGCAATAAAGACAATTTCAGAAATACTGAGCTGTGCAGGGCGAATTCTTAGGCATTTAAGATTTTGCTTTAAGAATTTCCAGTAAATTGATTCAAATTTTAGAAAGAAATCATCAATTATACAGAATAATTGGGTACTATCGAACATAAGGACTAGAGTCGTAAGTTTTGTGTGGTAACTCAACTGATGGCTCCAGTCCTTCTCTTTTTCAAGTCTATGGCTTATCCGTGATTCAGGTTAATGTAAGCCCAATATTTATACTGCTTTTAAAGGCGATATAATACATTCAATGAAAAATATAGTGAGAGAATATATATGGCAAATCTAACTAGCTACAGTAAAGAACAATTGTATCAAGATTACCAAAACGCATCTCGAAGTTTGGCATATTCTATGTGGACTTTAGGAGCCGTAACAGTTATATATCATTTATTAAAATACAAAGAGTTAGTAGAAACAGTGGGTATCACGCCTGAGAAAATTGGATATGCTATTTATTTGGTAATATGCGTAGGTTTTATCTTATATAAATATTTAAAAGTCCAAAAATACAGTAAGCTGATAGATGAGCTTAACTAGAAAGGTTTTAAAATTGAAATTTGATATTAAAAAAGCCTTTACTTTAAAGCCTTTTGACGAAAGTGAAGATGAGAGTAGAGATGAATTTACTGGAATTAAAATAAGAACGTTCTTAATTTATTTTGCTTTCTGTTGCAGTATTGCAGGGTTTTCTGCTGTGCTGCTTTTTCCTATGAGTGATACTCCAATTATTTTATTTTCATATTGTTGAAAGAGCTATAGAGCTTTTGATTCTTCTTCAAACAAAGCAATCAGCAGAAGATGGAGTTAATAGACCTCATCCGTTAGAGTTTGATAGATCGAAAGAAATTGATAACTTTTCTCTTGATATACAAGAAGTCATCACATACTTACTCCTTTCAAAAGAAAACAACAAATCTATTGATAGGCTCACTCAAATTGGTAAAAAGCTTATTGAGTCAAATAAAGTAAATGAAAACTTTGATGTAAAACTTAGTGAAGTTGCACTAGATTATATTGAAAAAGAGTATGAATCTTTATTACTCAACAATGTTTCATAAGATTCACTTTTGATTGATCTAGTATGAATCTTTATTTTTTATGGATTCGATAGCGTTAAATAAAATCAAGGGTTTGAGAGTAAGCCAGTATGATACTTTTTTACTATCTTACACGTATAAAATAAAAAAGGCCCAATTAGGGGCCTTTTTTTATCTTAAGCTTAATCGGCAATAATCTTGCAGGTTGTCTTTGAAATCTAGACATACATAATTTATAGATTTTTGAAACTGGTTAAATAGGAACTTATTTAAATCAGAGATACTTAATTCATCAATTATATCTAATAAAGCTGCTTTAGACTCTTCATAAATTTTAAGGCATTTCTCTAATGCGAACTCCGGATCTGAGCAATCTACAAAGCTCAACGTACCATCTAAAAAAGATAAAATTCTGTTTGATAAGAAGTTGTTGTAATAGCTTTCAATATTGCTTTGTGATTGTGCCAAGCACTCCAAAAAGCGAACTATAATTTCAGTATTTAAATGACCACTGAACGTAGTTAAAAGTTGATCATGTGCGTCAACAATTCCATACCCTAAACTAATACGATTATTTAGCGCGTTAGTTGAATTGAACACTAATGGGTTGCCTTTTAGATCCAGCGCAATAAATTGTTCACCATCTTTGAATAGTTCCTTTTCTTCAACTGTTTTTTGAACGGCGCTAGCAATCAACAACATCTTTGATAGCTGCTCATTAATAAGATCTCTTGAAGATGCAGAAAGGTCTGTATGTAACGGAGTGAAATTTTTTATACAATGCTGAATTTCTATGCCAATTTGTTTCTCATTATAGTGATGTGAATTCTGGAGGTTGAAAATGTTATATAACGAGATATTTAAAATTAAATCGTCATTATCAGAAATCGAAATCTCTTCAGGAGTAGCGACTAATACTGTTGCAACACATTCACTATACATCTTTTGTAAGTGTTGTTCGCAGAAGTGAAGGATAGAAGGGATGTAAGACTCAACCTGAGAAAACTTTTTTAAGTTCAAGCAAGCAATAATTCTTGGTTTATGGTAACCAACTAAAGGATCTATTCCGAAATTGTTATTAAACAGCATAGAATTGCTCGGCATATATACAGGCTAAGTTTGTTTCTTTAACTACCAAATGAGCAAACTTGTTGACTCACGAAGTAAATAAGTTCAAATCATAATGATTATAAACTAACCAAAGTTTAAAATTTTGAAAAATGTTTCAAAATTGTATATTTGTTAACAAATCGTACAGAACGATCCGCTTTTGTGTAATTTTACCGAAAAATAGAGGTTATGTGAACGAAATTTGTATCAAAATTAAAAATTAGATAAATTCAATTATCTGATTTTGTAAGGTAAATATAAGAAAGGCCAAATTTTAGTTTGGCCTTTTTCCTTTTATTTTAATGAATTAGAGGCATTGAGCTCATCAAAGAAATTATTAATTTGTTCGTCGATTTCGACTGGTGAGTTCATGCGTGGGGGCATAAATTTAAGGCGAATTTCATAATCTTGAATATAAGCTGTCCAGTGAACACCTGTTATTCTATATTCAGTTTTGGATTCATATTTTTGCTGACGTGCTACGAAAGCTCGATAATCTACTCCGTATTTGACGCCTATTCGCCACATTTTATGATTAGCTGGTGCATTTACTCTATATTCACCTTTCTGCCAATAAGCAGCCTCTAGATCCTTAAATGAGGGCTTTTTAGTTACATTCTGTCGAGTAGAGTTCTTAGTAAAATTATCAATAGCAATTTCATCTGTACATATTGACGAAATTAGCGAAATAACTGGAGCAATTTGTTCATTTAGTTCTTCTGGACTTTCCAGATTAATACCCCATTTGAACTTGATTTGTTGACTCACTTTGCCAGAGCGTTTTATGTCGAAAACGATCGTAGGGAGAGGCTTGAGCAGAGCCAAATTATTTTCTTCAAATGGGTTATGAGTGTCTAATGTAATAATGAGTTGGTCTGGTAGAGTATTCTTTAATGTGTCTATGCTAGTCGAAGAGAGATCAAGGACTGCATACACACCATAAACCTTATGATCTGCAATTTTTAAAGGTGTTGCTAGATCAATGTAGATACAACCTTCTGGTAAATTAGTCAAAAGGTGGTGATCAAGATATTTCCCTGCTGAATGTTTAATCAAACATTCAAATGTATATTCATCAAATCGATAAATACTTTTTGTGTATCTCCATGTAAATGCTGCAACAAAATTTGCGAAATATGCATCGATTACAAATGGATCTTTAGTTTTATTTATTTGCACTTGTTCATATAGTTTGGCCATGATGGTTGGTCTTAAGACTTCTTGCCATAAGCTTGTTGGTAAAAATACACTTGGATGCCACTTATATTCTGTTATTGGTGCATTTAGGCGGCCTTTATTTATTGATTTTGTGTCTGCAACTGTTTGATAAAATGTTCGTTTAACATGCTCAAATATATGTTCAATTGTTGCTAAATAATCGAGTGGTTTAACATTCATAATTTATTCAGGCCCTTCATGTCCTTAGACATATTAAGTTTGTCTCGATTCTATCATTTAAAAATTGACACTTTAAAAAAATAAATTGAAAAAATACATAGGTAACTTATCATCTATACTTGAATACACAAGTTCAGATCGCTGGCGACTGAATGATAAGAAGGAATGTAGTAATGACTGATTTAGTTATCGTAGAGTCATCTAATAAGGTTGACTCTATTCAGGGCTATCTAGATAGCCTTTTTGGTCGAGGTAAATTTAAAGTTTCATTTAGTAAGGGGCATATTCGGGACTTACCTAAAGACTCACTAGGATTAACTGCCGAATATACACCTAACTATGTATTTAATGATTCTGGTGCAAGTCGTGTAAGAGAGCTAAAAGCATTAGTTGAGAAATCACAAAAAGTATATCTTGCTACGGATCCGGATCGAGAAGGTGAGGCTATTGCATGGCATCTTAAAACGGTTCTCCGGCTTAACGAAAATTATGGTCGAGTTACCTTTCAAGAGATTACAAAGACAGCAGTAGCACAGGCTATGGGTAACGAGCGTAAGTTAAATATGCAAGTTGTTCAAGCACAAGAAACACGAAGAATTTTAGACCGAATTATTGGATACATTGGGACACCGGCTTTTACTTTAATATGTGGTGAAAAACAGATTGCTGGTCGAGTTCAAAGTAGCATCGTATGGTATCTAGTCGATCTTGAAAATAAGATCAAACAATTCTCTTCGGTCTTGCACTTTGGTGTAACTTTCAATTTTGGTTCTGTAGATGAGTCTTGGGAAGCAAAATGGGATACATCAAATTTCATAACTAAGTTAGATCCTTTTGTAATTGATCGAAAGCTTGCTGAAGAAGTTTCTAAATTACGTGAATTCACTGTAGAAACTTTTGAAGAAAAACCAGAGAAAAGTTCTCCACCAGCTCCTTTTACAACTCCCACCTATCTACGAGCTGCACACGTTCAATTAAAACTTAAAACGAAACGAGCAATGGAAATTGCTCAAAAATTATTTGAAGATGGCCACATTACTTACATTCGTACTGACAGCCCAAATTTAAGTGATGATGCAATTCAAGCCATTCGTGAATTTGCACTGAAGAACAAATTACCTATACCGGCAACACCACGAAAATTTAAATCTAAAGCTTTGGCACAGGAAGGTCATGAAGCTATCCGACCGACTGATTTTAATCAATTGAAAGTATCAGATGATTCAACCATTCAGGCGGTATATCAAATGATCTGGTTGCGTTCAGTGGCTTGTCAGCTTGATGACGCGACATTCACAGCGCGTATTGTCCGTATGAAAGGTCGCCAGTTAGTGCAAGGTAAAGAAGTCTTTGTTAAAGCTCGTGGACGCAAACTAATTGATCAAGGCTGGTTACGACTTACTGCAAAGCTAAACTTTTCTGAAGACGAGAATGAAGATATTCCGGAAGACGCTGCTCAAGAGCTGAATAATCCAGTGCCGTTATTACAAAAGGCAGGGAATTTAGTTGCATTAAAGTCAGATCTGAATGAGAAAAGAACCGAACCCCCACGTAGGCATTCTGAAGCTAGTCTCATTAAATTCATGGAAGATGTGGGTATAGGTCGCCCATCAACTTTCGTAAGCATCGTTTCAAAAATTATTGAACATGGTTATGTACACTTAGACAGTAAAAATAAAATACATGCTACTGATCTGGCTCAAAGATTGGTTGGGAAAATTTCAAACCAATTTGAATTTTGCAATCTCAAATATACAGCAGAGTTAGAAGGAAAGTTGGATCTCATTGCACATGGTGAAAACATAGGTAAGAGGCTATTAAAAGAGACACATCTCAAAATTGAAACCCAAGCAAAAGAGTCTATTAAAAATTTAGATCAAGGTGGACCTAAACAATATTGTTCAAAGTGCTCAGAACAATTGGTGAATATGACAAGTGCGAACGGTAAGTCTTATTTCAAATGTACAAATTTGAAGTGTGGTCACATGATGATGAATCAAGATGGGATAGCAATTGATAGAGAATCGCTTACCTCAGAATTTAAGTGCATTGTGTGCGAGAGTGGCCTAATTTCGCGTTCAGGCCAAAATGGTGAGTTCTTTGGATGCTCAGGTTTCTTCAAGAAAAGAAATAAATGTACAGCCAGTTATCAAAAGAAACCAGACGGTACACCTGACTATCAAGCATTCCTTGCCAAAAGGGAGCTGAAGGAATCTAAGCAAGAACAAGGTGAAAAACCTATTCCTAAAAATACAGAGAAAAAGGAAAAAGAATTTAACTGTCCGGAGTGTAAATCTCTACTCCAACAACGTACTGGTAAATCAAAAACAACAAACAAGAAGTGGGAGATTTGGTCGTGTTCGGCCCCTAATTGTAAAAATGAATATTGGGGTGAGCGAAATAAACCAATTTTCGATAAAAAGATCGTTAAATGAATAGAATTTGAGGTGAAATCGTGGATATAGTAAACACATTGAAAGCATACTCATTGAGTGAGAAACAATATTTTCAGATCAATAGTATTCTACTGCTGGTACTCGTAATTATATTAGGTGTTCTTGCAAAAGGCTCCTACAATGGTGTGCTGACAAGCTTGAAGGTATCTCTGTATATACAATGTTTTATTTGTATTATGATGCAAGTCGTAGCAGTGATGGCAAATAAAACTTCACATATAAAATATTTATTACTTGGCAGTTATTTTTTCCTTTTCTGTACAACGTTTTATTTAGATAACTTCTTTTATGGGAGTACTGCCGGATTTTTTGTGAGATTCTTATGTGTCTACAGTATTTTACAAGGCTGTTTTATTATCTGGCTTTATGAAAAAAATAAGTGAATATATTTATACAGTCTTATACTATGTATAAGACTGTAAATAAATATCTTATAAAGATTTGATATTTTTTTTGTAATTATTGTCCTCAAATTTTAAGCGCTCAGTATATAACGCATCTTTAATTTCAAGACCTTCGTAAATTGAAATAAAATTATCACTTTTAGCCTTATTTAAAAGTTCGCGTATAGACTTATTGTCTTTAAATTCTAAATAATCTTTGTTTTTTAATAAAATATCGAGATTTTCTTGGGATAATGGTAACTTCTTTAAATCCATATCAATGCATTCATTGAAAATCTTTGTATCGAGCTTAATATTATCTTTAAGTTTATATGAAAAACGTTTTGAAAATGACTTATCCTTTTCATAATCATTCTCTTCAATATTTAATGTTTCCTTACATCTATCTTTAATTGCATATATTGTCTGAATATCAAGTATTTGATAATCCAAATTCTCATCATTAAAGGTGTTTACCGATTCAAAGCTATTCTTAAAGGATGCGTTGAGATGTTGATATAGCAGTTTTTCAGAGATTTGTGATTTAGCTACAAAATATTCTGATTCGGAGGTGCCTGAGTCAAAACAAGCAGTAATGAAAAGACTTATGGAGATAAGAATAGATAACTTTGAATATTTCATAGTTCAGTCCTAGAAATGACATGTAAGTTAGAGCATGTTCAACTTAAGTGAATCATGCATTTATTGTTAACAGGATAAGATTAGCATATGTGGGCAAAGTTTTGTAGCAACATAAAATTTCCTTAAGTGCTGAACTAGGATAAAAAATATTAAATATCAAAAGTATAAGCTATTTAACATAATTATGAAACTTTATCCTTATCTAGTCCTTACTTATTGTGAAAATTTAACTTTTTAGTTCTCACCTTCAGTATTTTTTACGGCTCTTGGATGTGTATCCATATAAACATTTGTCATTGAAGTATGGTCCAGATCTGTATAGATCTGAGTAGTATTCAAATTACTATGGCCCAGCATTTCCTGAATTTCACGAATACCTACAGAATTATTTATTAGATGAGTTGCAAATGAATGGCGTAACATGTGTGGGTTGGATTGAATTGGATAACCAGCAAGTTTAAAAGCATTTTTAATTCTTTTATTTATTTGGACTCTTGATAGTTGGGCTCCAGTTGTGGTGACAAAAACATAATTATGTTTTTGATTGGTATCTTTATTCATAATTTCTTCTCTTAAAGGCAACCATTCTAGATACGCTTCAATAGCTTTTGAACCCAAAGGTATAATACGAGTTTTATTTCCTTTTCCTGTAACTCTTACTTGTTTGCGTTTTACCTCTACATTTTCTATTTGTAATGAGTGTATTTCTTCAAGTCTTAAACCACATGAGTATGCTATTTCAATTAGTGCTAAGTCTCTTTTAAAAATAACTGTGCTTGATGGTCGTTCAAATTCTAAATTCTTATTTGAATCTAATACTTCATTTATTACTGTGACTTCATGAAATTTAGGTAAAACTTTACTACTTTTTTTAATTTTAATATCTTCTGCTGGATTGAAATTAATTAATTTTTCTTTAGTTAAATATTGGAAAAATGTTCTTATAGCAGAGATATTTTTTTTTAGTGTAGAAACTCCTACTCCATTTTGAGCTCTATAAGCTATAAATGTTCTAATATCGGATGCTTCGATTTCCTCTAATGCTAAATCGGTATATTCAAAAAATAGATTTAAACTATTTTTAAGCGTGTATATTGTTTCATTAGATTTATTTGCTAACAAATATTCATCTAACCATTTTTTTAGAAGTATTTCTCTGTCTAGCATTAATAAATCCTATTAACAAACTGTAATGATATTATATACGTTTATACAAAATAAGTGGTAAAATATAGCTATCGCAAGACCTGTCCTTATGGTGGTGCTTATGAATAGCAAATTTTCTGTTGATCATTCGAACAAGATTTCTCTTAAAGCAGTGCTTGAAGATCTTGGTTATCAAATGTTTGAAGCAAATAAATGTCCTGATACTCATCCTGTCTATGATCAGTTGCGTGAGCGTTTACGTAAAGATCGTGAACTTCTAGATGCCTTAGATGCTCAAGATGAGAACGCAAATACTGAAGAACGTTCTAGGAGTTTGGATATAAATTAAATGACACAAAAAAATGAACTAGACACCAAGTATGCAGTGATAGTTGCTGGTGGTAATGGAGCTGGTAAATCCACTCTGATAGACAATGTGATAATTCCAAAATTTAATAGTTTAAATCTTGATATAAATTTTATTAATGCTGATGTTTGGCAATTACAACACTTTGGTCATTTTGATAATACCAATCCTACCCATGCACGCGAAGCTCAGAAATGGGCTGAAGCTGAACGTCAAAAACATTTAGATGAAGGACGTTCTTTTATTGCTGAAACAGTTTTTTCGCATCCTTCTAAAGTTGATCTCATCAAGGAAGCTAAGAGTAAGGGATTTTACGTAGTCCTGTATCACATCCATTTAGAAAACTCAGATATCGCACTTGATCGTATTAAAGATCGAGTTCGTAAAGGTGGTCATGATGTTGATGAGGATAAGGTAAAAGCTAGATATGAGCGTGTACTACCCTTAGTTGCTGAAGCTACTCAATATGCAGATTTGACTTTTGTACTTGATAACAGCGTGAGAGATAGGCCTCATCAGCAAGTATTTAAATTAGAGTACGGGAAAATTACTGCGATTGACAACAATGTTCCGGATTGGGCCATTAAAGCTTATGAGAAGCAGCTCACTGATTATCTTGGATTGGATCAAGCAACCAAAATTTCAAATACTAATGAAGATTTAACTATGTCAAATACTAAAGAGAAACTTGGATTCGAGTATAACGCTAGACTGCTGGCTAATGATATTCAACCTCAACATCGAGAAACAGTTGTTGCTAATTATCGAAAGAATTTTGTTGAACATGTAGCGAACTCTGCTGCGGTAGCTGGTAATTCACATAAGCTTGATGATGTAGCATCTTTAATAAATGGCACCACTGTAGGTGGACACAGTGTTAAGGACCAGCGACAAGTATTAAATTTAATTGATGCGTCAAATGAACTGGTAAATATGGTTCGTAATGGAAATTTTGCATTAAATAAATCTACATATTTAAAAGTCAATGGAATTGTTGCAGATCGTGAATCGATTGAAGCTGGTGTTCTACGTGGCGAAGGAGTTGAACAATCATTTACTCCGGATGTAGGAATTAGACACTTTAGAACCCATCGACCGATGAAAACTGAAGAAGATGCTCCAGCGTTAAATAAATTCATGCAAGAAGGGTTTGATCATATCAACTCACTCAAGAACCCACTAGAAAAAGGTATTGCTACATTCCTTTATGGAAGCCTCAACCAATTCACATTTGAAGGTGAGAAAAGAACAGCTCACCTTATGATGAATGGAGTATTGATGAGTGCTGGTTTAGATGCTATTAGCATACCGGCTGATAAGGCAATTGACTTCCGTCAAAAAATGGTTCGTTTCTATGAATCAAAAAATGCGGATGAAGTGATGGAGTTTTTAGCTGACTTGCATCCGGCTCTCAATAATACGAAAAAATTAGATGCAGAAAAGGAAAAGAAATCAGAAAATGACTTTGGCCGCAGCTTTCAGTAATTTTCGTTTATCCTTTTAATATCAATACGAGAGACACTATAATTATAGTGTCTCTTTTTTAATTTAAAGTATTTTGTATTATTTATGGCCAGCCTTAATTCTGAGTTCCAGATCCCTTTAAAAGTGGTTACAACGCGCTTAAATCACATGAAAATTAATTTGCCGCAATTGGTAAAGAAAATTGAAAAGAGAGCGATTGAAAACTTAAAAAGACGTAAAGATAAGAAAGAACAAATTGATCTACTGATAACTTGGGATGATTGGATTTATGCCGCGCTAGATGCTGATCATGAACGTATACATGGGAGCGCGGATCCTCACCCACTTCCACCAACATTCAAAAATAATATGGTTAGTGGTGTATATGAAAAAGCTTTAAAAAATGTCATGGGGCATTTCGGAGTTAAAGCTACTGTTCCAGCATGGGCGGCAAATATAAAGGTTGGTGAGCATATTCCAAAGGAATTGCTTGATCGTCTGCCTGTGACCACTGGAGAGCTTGTAACTCTAGGAAATTGGATGCTCACAAAAAATATATACCGGTTCGAAGACATAGTAATTAATGAGTTAATTAAGACCGGCTTTAATGGGGTTATACCGAACCATATTTTGAACCTTCCCGATTTGTGTGTATACATTCAGACTGATAATGCTAAGGGTCTTACATTCGAAAATAGACAGGTTGTGGGTGTTCTATTCTGTGTAACTGAGCTTTGTGGCGACCGCCTTTTAGTTTCAACAATGTACCTTGATGATGGTATGCCACGCACAATTGCTATTATGTTGAATGAGGACCAAGATATTGAAGCAAGCCTCACAAATTTTGTGGACCAATTTCAACAAGACTATGATCCAGAAACAATGGCTTCAGATCTGAAAGAAAGACTTAAAATACAGAAAAAATTAATCAATCTTGTTTTATGGTTTAGTCAATCAAAACCTGAAGTGACTCCTCTAACTCCAGATGCCACCAATAAGCCGGTGCAATTTGTTGAGGTAAAGAAGGAAAAACGTTTATTTGAAGCTGGTAAATATAAGACTTTTAAAATTGGATCTGAAACAGCAAGGAAATTAACTAAATTATACGAAGAAATTGAAGTGGCCAAAGCTGAAGGAAAAGTGTCTGGTAGAGAGCCACATTTAAGAAAATCACATTGGCACCTTTACTGGTATGGTAAGAAAGGTCGTTATGAGCGTTATGATTTTTTATTAATTCCTGTCACAATTGTTGGCGGCGTTTCAAAAGATTAAACTTTATAAGCAGAGAAAAAATGTATAATTCTGAATCTAAAATATTGGCTGAATACGAGAAAGCGAAGAAGTGGGATAAATACGAGAAAGTATTTTCTAGACTTGGTGTGCTTTCTTTTTTCATATTTATGATTATGATCATAATTTCAGCACTTACTTTAAGTTTAAATGATACCTCACCAACAAAAATATTTAATTCATATTGTTGGGCTGCAATATTGTTTTTTACAATTTTATTCACCTCATTAAGAAATATTGCTGAGCAAATTTCTTTTAAGAAATCTATGGAAATCTTAATAGACTCAAATGATGATGAAGGTGAAAAAGATCATTTGCCAGTAGTAAGAAGACAGCACACAATTATTTGCATAACCGCTTTTTGTGCATTAATAGTTGCTGATTTTATTATATTCTACTTCGTTGCTTTTAATCTCACCCTTCCACTAAATATACTGATTAATAAACCCTTATTTATTATTATGCTGGCTTGTTTGATATTTTTTGCACTTAATTATATGATTTATAAATATAAGTTTAGTAAATTAAACAACGAAGTAACGGTTGCATATGGTAAATACATTGAGAAAAAAAGAAAGAAGTAATATAAGTAAAGGCTCATTAAATGAGCCTTTTTTATACCTTAAAATTTAATTATCTGTTTGATTTAAGATTTGTTCTAAGAATATCAAAAAACGTGTTTGTATCGACTTCTCGCCACTTATAACCATAGAATTCACTAATAGGTATAACCACCTGATGAGTGAATTCTTCTTTATCATTTATGTATCCGGTTTGAACCTTTAGGAACCCATCAAGACCAAAAAAGTCATATCCAATATCTCTACTTAGGGTTGAAAGTGGACAGTTAAAATGGCCTATTGGTTGCTTTAAATAGCCCTTTCCTCTTTTTTTGGGAATTAAAAGGTTAATATCATTTGTACCAAAGAAAACTAGAATAATTTTATCATCATGTTTTAGATTCATTTAGGTGTTCTCTTCAGTCTTGGTTTCACAATTAAAAACATTACTGAGTACCATTGCATTGAAATCATTAAAACCTCTTTTCTTAGCTATAGTTTCATAAATGAAACTTTGCCAAGTTTGCAGCTTTGGATTTCTGTAGCGTGTAGACTTAGGATCAGCCAGCCAAGCATTAAAGGTGTCATAGCTTAATCCGAATAACTCTTTATTCTTTTTCCCTTCCTCAACTGCTTTGAATGAATAATTTAAGTCATGCAGTATGTTATAGAGTTCTCGCGCATTTTGAGGCGTTGGTTGATCGATCATTGCTAAAAGTTTTAATTCAGTTTCATCCGGAGCGGTTGAGCTCGAATTACTATGTATGGTGTTATTAGATGAACTTAGGCTCTCCAGAAGTGGAATAAAGTCATTGCGAATAACAAAATCATGGAATCGTTCATAGAATTCAAAATTATGGCCTTCTTCATCGTCGAGAAGATGTGCATACTCATGGATTAAAATTAATAGTAATCTTAAATATGAATTCTGCTGGTAAAAGCTGATTGTCCTTATATCGAAGACAATATTCGATGTCATGTTGGTCCATGCATTATCTAGCTCTGATTTGCCTAGAAAAATCTCTCGCTTACCATAACAATCATTTATAAAATCTGGATAGGCATCACAAAATCTAGTATTCAATTTTTTTAGAAATTCAAGAAAGCCGGTTTGCTCGTTATTTAGATCTTTTTGGTCAATTATTTTTCGATCAAAAGATATCTTTTCCTTTTCATCCTTATAATTTAAAAGGGTTACTGGAGGTATGTCTGTGAACATTTCATAGTTGGTATAGGCTACAACTATATCTTTAAACTCAGATAACAGCTTCATAAGCATATAATCATAATCATATAAGTTTTCATTATCCGGCTGTTCATTCTTATCGATATACTCTTGAATTAGGCGTGTGCGGAGATAGCCTTGCAAATGCGAAATATCATAGGTTTCCTCCAAGATGAGACAGTTTGTTCTCTTTTCGATTTTTTCAACTACGAGCACGTCGTAATCTGACCTAATTACCATCATGATAGCTTTAGATTTTGAAATATCGATAAGGCTTTGTTTATAACCTTTATAATCGGTAAAGACGTCGAGAGGAGTATTTAGCATCATCAATATTGCCTCTTTATCATACCGGCAATCTTTCAGTGGATTTTTTAGAATATTAGCCAGCATACCTAAAGCTAATTTGCTCGATAGCTTCTTATTTTTTTTCTCATTGATTGTGGTGAGTTTAATAAAGGTTGGATCTACGACATCTCGGATCTTCCCTTCTATGTTTTTAAATAGCTCACAACGATCCTCAATAATTTCATTACGTGAAGATGTAATCTTGAATTGAGATTTAGAAATAATACTACCTTTAAAAATAGCATTTTTAAAACGGGCATAAGGAACCCAAACACCTATATTATAGACTTTAAGGGAATCAGAATTCGGATCTAGAATATAATATGCATAATCATCTTCAATGATTTTGCATTCAGAATCTAAACAATCTGATATATTTTTATTAATTTGATTTTTATTTATGAATACTGGAATTTGAACATATTTAATAATTGATTGGATTTCTTCTATTATTTCAGTAATAGAACCCATCGAATCTGTAATGTTTGTATAAATATAACCGGATATTTTGCATCCATTGAACTTTTTGGCGAGTCTAGTAATAGTAAACCCAAGTTCTTCGTCTGACTTTTCTCTTAGCGGCTTATAGATATCTACTTTGAGTTGGTAGTTGTTACTTGTCCATGTGGTTATAGCGTAATTAAAGACCTGTCCGCGACCAATACGAAATTTTCCGTATGTAGCATCACCCTCTTCATGAGGTGCACCAAACATTGCAAAGTATTCATCAATAGATTTTTTGGTAAAACCTTTTCCATCATCAATAATTTCAAACTGAAGATGTTTTTTGGCATTTAACCATAATTTTATATTTATTTGCGTGGCATTTGCATCAATAGAGTTCATTATCAACTCTACTATCGCTTTAGGTAAACCGTTGGCTTGCTGCTCAATGGCATTTACGATGAACTTGGGATGCAGCTTAAATTTTTTTGTTGTAGAGGTCATAATTATATCCGGTTAAGGTAATATAATTATTATATTTCATGTACAAAGTACAATCAATTAAAATAAATAAAATATTGTACAAAGAACAACAATATTAATTATAGTTTTAAATGTACTTTGTACAATAATATAAAGTTTTCTGTGTGATGTACAAAGTACATTTATTTGTGCAATGTTGCAAGGTAGAAAGGTCTAAATTTAGGTGCTGCCAATGCCAAGTCTTCCATACGTTTTTGTGGCATAGGATGAGTGCTTAGCATTTGCGAGAGTTTATTGTTCTGCCCTTTCTGTTGGTCCCCAACCTTCTTCCATAAGGTAATGGCTGCATCTGGATTAAAACCGGCTTTGGCTGCTATTTCTAATCCCAATAGATCCGCTTCACTCTCCTGACTTCGGCTATGCGGTAATGTTAATCCTAACTTTGTACCGAAGTACGCCAAGATCTGAGCATTGCCTCCAATTTGGCCTAACGCTAAATCCGATACGAGATTTCTTGAAGCTTTTTCTCGGCCATGCTCAAGTAGTGCATGAGCAATTTCATGGCCGATGATTGCTGCAATCTCATCGTCATTTAAATTAAGAGTTTTGATCATACCTTCAAAAATTGCCATTTTGCCTTGACCTACACAAAAGGCATTAATTGTAGTGGTATTAATTACATGTAGCTCCCAAGTCCATTGATTCGTTTCAGGTTTAATGTCTTGAACTTGCGCCGTAATTTTCTTGGCTATATTGACTACTCTTTTTGTTAATTCAGGTTTTCTATCCAAAGCGCCAGAATTTTTATAATTGTTCATTAAAACAACATAACCTTTGTTTGCTTCGATGTAATAGTCTTGAGACGGGATTAAGAGAAATTGTTTTCTTGAGAGTCCGGATGCTGAATTTTGAATTGTAGTCATGCAACCAGATAAGACGCTTGAAATTAGAATCACACTCAAAGCTTTATTTATCATAAACTTAACCCTGTATTATATTGTCTAATTTTATATCTCTAAAAAGAGTATACCAAAAAAAACAAGATTTTTAAAATTTAGATATATGCAAAAAATAAAAATCTTGCTACGATTATTTTAATACAGTTCCGACCTAAAAGTCGAAGGAGCCGCTTCATGCGTTCACCACAAGAACATATGCAACTTGATGTTCATATAGTTATAAAAATACGCCTTCTCGAACTTGAATATAAGCTGCACTTAAGAACCGCTATCTGTTTTCTATTGGGTGCTGTTTTAAGCTTAAGCTTCGCCTTCCCTTTTGATTTTGGCTTTTCTTTATCCACACTGTTTTTAATAGCCTCGTTTGCATCTGGTGCAGTTGCTTTGTACTGGTTAAACTCGGCCCAAGAATTTAAAGCAGCCCACCGAAGCTTATGTGATGAGTATTCACGGTACTGAGTATGGAGATTGAAATCATGACTAAAGTTATTTCAAAAAGAAAAACCATTTTGGATACCGCTTTATCACTCTTTAAGCAGTACAGCTTTAAGTTTGTCGGTGTAGATCGGATCATCAATGAGTCACAAGTTGCGAAAATGACTTTTTATAAACACTTTCCGTCTAAGACTTTGTTGATTCAGGCTTGTTTATGTGAAGAGCAAAAGACAATTGAAGAGTCTATTTTAAGTGAGCTGTCTTTACTTTCTGAGGCTGGAAATATCGACCGTTTAAAAGCATTGCTAAATTGGCATGTCACGTATATCAATCAGCAAAATTTTAATGGCTGTCTTTTTCAAAAAGCAGTGTATGAAAATGAGGTGAGTGAGGAAGTTTTATCCGTCATTCAAGCCCATAAACAATGGAAGTTCAAATTAGTTTCAGACTTAATGGAAGTTCCAGAATGCAGTACTGCCTTTGTCTCATCTTCGATGGTGTATAGCATGTTAGAAGGCATGCTCTTGCCTGCAAATATAAATCCATGTGTGGACCATGAAACAGCAATTAAGAGTCTAATTCAGACATTTGAGGCTTAAAGCCTCAAATAAGGAAAATAAATGTGAATAATTTATTTGATACGATTTATTCAGATATGTTTGTAATGATTGTTGCAAGTGCTTTTATTGCAGTGATGATCACTTCTTTAACCTCAATATTAGTTAAAGTAAATTTAAGTGGTTACGCCATACCATTGACATCTTTTATTTGGTTTCTTTTTTTATACGGTCCAATTCCAGCTCCGGCCCAACAAGCTTTAAAGAAAGATCTAGTTTTTTTAAAAAATAATAATGTTCAAACGAATGCAATGATAAATACAATTATTCTTTCATGCAGTGATGCTTTAAAGGGTAGCTATATTAAAGGTTATCAATATAGAGATTTCAGAGAAGCATATGAGCTTGATGTTAATGCATTTTTAGAAAGTAATAAACTTTTTACCCATCCTTTAAACTCCAGCCAAATTACCAAAGATCCAATCTATGCTGAAAGTAAAAATATTTGTGACGCTGCTTGGATGTATAATAAGTTTAAACAAGAGCATCAAACAAAAGGGTAGAACAATCAATTTTGTTATTAATCTATTGCATTAATTTTTAAATTAAACCAATCAGAACAGTAAATGTTTAATAACTTTAAAATGAGATATTAATGTTAGTTGTATTTTTAGAACTATTTTATAGAGAGTGGTGGATTCAGGTCCTAGTTTGTATTTTGCTTGCCAAAATTATAGCCGACCTACTATCCGTTTATTTTAAAAAGCCACTCAAATCTTTAGTCATACCATTTACAGCAATCTGAACCGTACCGGGTTTGTCGGAGACATTTTTATTTAAGTTAGGCCACGTGACCTAACGGGTTAATCTTATCATAGTACATTGCTTCAAACTCAAAAGGCGATACATAACCCAATGCGCTGTGTACACGCTTTTTGTTGAACCAATCTACCCAATTTAATGTCGCAAGTTGTACATCCGCTAAACCTTGCCAGTCTGCTTTTAAATATTCAATCACCTCTGTTTTGTATAACCCATTCACTGTTTCAGCCAAAGCGTTATCGTATGAATCACCGGTCGTACCGACTGATGCTCGTAAATTTGCTGCTTCTAAACGATTGGTATAGCGAATTGAAAGATATTGAACACCTCTATCTGAATGATGAATCACATTCTTAGGCATACCTCGGTCATGCAATGCTTGCTCTAGTGCATCGAGCACCATGTCTGTATTCATACGTGTTGATACTTTCCATCCAACAATCGCTCGTGAGAACACATCAATAATAAAGGCGGTATAGACCCAGCCTGAATGAGTTTGAATATACGTGAAGTCACCGACCCATAGTTGGTTTGGATAATCAGCAGTAAAATTACGTTTCACTAAATCATCCGCTCTTTTTTGATCATCTCGGCTACGGGTGGTGTATTTATTCTTCCCACGCCAAACACCCTGTATACCTAGCTTCTTCATCAAGCGAACCACTGTACAGCGTGCAATAACATAACCTTCACGTTTCAGTTGTTGCCAAACTTTACGTACACCATATCGACCTGAACTTTCTTTCCAAATTCGTTTAATTTGTTCAGCATGATGCAAATCATGTAGATCTCGCTTTGCTCGATGTTCTGGGTTTTCAGCAATATCTAGTGTTCGATAATAGGTAGAAGCTGAGATCGGTAAAATCCTACAAATCGCCTCAACACCATATAACGCCTTATTGTTATGGATGAAATCCACCATTATTTGTGTGGGCGGTCGAGCTCCGCCTGGGCGAAAAAAGCGGCTGCTTTACGCAGAATTTCATTGGCACGCTTTAATTCTTTGATTTCACGTTCCATTTGCTTCATTTTTTCTTGATCAGAGATCTGTTGTACTTTGATAGGATTTTGCTCATCTAAATGCTTTTGATGCCAAGCACGAAGTGTTTCAGGAGTACAACCAATCTTAGGCGCAATAGCTGTGATCGCAGCCCAATTAGATGGATAGTCTTTTTCAGATTCAATCAATAATTGAACCGCTCTTTCTCTGATTTCAGGGGTATATTTTAATTTGGTCATCGGAACATTCTCTCAGAATACTGAGTCTCCGACAAACCCGGTACGGTTCAATCGTATATTTTACATTCATCTTCACCCCTTTACCTTCAGTTGTTCAGCAAGAACTTAAAAAAGATTTGGTTTTTTTAAAGTTCAATAAAGTTAAAACTAATGGAATGATAAATCGAATCATCTATATATGTGATGATAAGAGTCAAGGAGGCTACATAAAAGGCTTTCAATATGAAGAAATTAAAGATGCATATCTCCGCGATATTGATAGACATTCTGAGAAAGACGGTGCCTATCTAAGTCCGGTTAAAAATGCTGAAGCGGATCCGATCTATAAGGATAGTCAGGATCTTTGTGAAGCTGCTTGGATGTTAAACAAATATAAAGCGGATCATCAAATTTTTCCTGAATAAGTGAGATGTCTCTATGAGTTCAATTAGATTAAATTTAATGTCGCCTAAGACTATCACTGAAGGTGTAAAAAAAATCCTGAATCACTTGTGTTTGCAAGAAAAGGATGCGGAGTACTTAGAATTTATAAAACCCAAGAAATTTACTCCAGCTCCAATTGAATGCCATTTAAATGTTTGGGTTCAATGTAATAAAGAAGGAGGTTCAGCAGTAAGCGGCTGGATGATTGCTGAAGATCCTAAACATCATTTTGTAGAGGCCCAATATCACACTGTATGGATCTCGCCTTCAGGCAAATTAGTTGACATAACCCCAAGACAGGATAAGGAAAAAAAAGTGCTGTTTGTGCCGGATTATGCACGACCATTAAAATTTAATGTCTCTCCAGATGGGAATACAATATTTTTTATCTATACGAATTGTAAGATGCAATTTAAAAAAATTATCGTGGATATTGAACGTGTACAGATCATGAGCAATTCTAAATTTGCAATTAAGCACGGATTCTATAAAAAAGGATAAGATATGATTGATACCTTATTGTCTCCTTTTTCAGTTAAACACGAGCTCTATAGTCAACTGAAGAAGCATCAAGAAAACAAAATCAATATTGTCGATAGAGACTCAATTTATCTATTTGATATTTTTAGTTTTGAGTCTTTCAAAATAAAGAGTGAAAGCCCCTATTCCCATGTTGCTTATTTCTCTTGTTCCTATACAGATGATGTCACTGAGCTGGAACTTTGCTTTAATCCAATTTTTCAGGATTTTGATATACCTAAATTGACAATAGATATTTCACAGCTAAGTGGTTTTGGCCACTCTAAATCTGACCTATTCAAGTATAAATCTATAGATGAATTTGTTGAAAGTGAATGCCCTTCTTATATTGAGACAATTAGTCAGGCTCAGTTAAGACTAATGCTCTCTCATCGGGGGATCCAGATTGTAAATAATCAAGATTCAACATTTGACAATTTCTATATGTATGGCTGGCAGCCTAAAGTATTTTTAAGCAATGAAAATGGTTCACATCATCTTGCGTCAGCTCAATACATTGCGTTAAGACTTAATCAGCCAGTACCATTGACTGCACGACTTATTTATAAAGTCATTAGAGGTGAGCAACTTGCTAATTTTCATGATCGTTATGCAGCGTACATAACGCCTCTCCATGAATTAGATGACTACTTTAAGTGGTTTGATAATTCCAATATTAAATTTATCCGGTTAGATGATTCTTTGCATGAATATGCAGTGTATTTCTTTAAGCGTACAAGTGAAAACAAGCGGATCATAGAGCTGTTTAGTTCAAAGTTTTCTTCATTAAACCAAATATTATGGAAAAGACTGTCAGATCAAACAAATAATATGCTGTTAAAAGCGCTTGTACCGCTTAATTCAGGCTGTTGGAGCTATTAGTATGGCTAGCCCCCAATCTTGCAATAAATTTGCCCTAAAAGCCTCCTGTAAGGATTGTCCGTTTAGAAAAGATAGCGGAGGTTATCTACATCCGGAAAGGGTACGGGAAATTGTTAATTATATGAGTAAAGATGATGCTCTATTCCCTTGTCATAAAACTGTGGGTACAGCTCGGACTAATTTAAACGAAGCTTTAGAGTTGCTAGAAGATGAACTGTCGTTTAACGGACTCTCACAAAATCTTACGGCACGAAAAGAGCTTGAAGAGAAGTACCAGATTGACAATCTTCAGGAAGCACTACTTGAAGAAATGAAGTCAGAAAAGGTTTGTGCTGGCTGGTTAATATTAGGGAAAAAAGAGCAAATCATTAACAATAATTTCCCATTGAGATTAGCTCAAATGCAAGGACTTTTACGGTTAAATGAATTAACAAGAGAGGAAGAGATATATGATTCTATTGAGCAAGCAATTTCAGATCATTCTTGAGCAGCTCCAATATTGTATTTATAGGAATTAAACTGTTTATCTATCCTTTATTAATTTTAAAATGTACATAGGCTTGTCTTCACAACCCGTATCATAACCAATTTTTGAGATTTCTTTAATGTTTACATTCCTTCAAGAGCACTGGTATTTCGTTTATATCATTGCAATAACGATTGGTTTGCTGTCTCTTTTTATCCGTCTTTATATATTACCTAAAATTCGATCATCGGAAGGTCCACAAAGTGAAATTTTTTTCGCAAAGAATTTAATCGAAATCTTGAATTCTGATCATAACTTAGTAATGTATGTGAATAATTCTGATGGTAAATCACCAGATTCTAATATGCGTGATAATGTAATTATCAAAGACCCTTTACGTTTTGAAGATGATTATTTAATAACTAGAGCATCTTCACCACATATTTATTTTGATCCAAAGACATTAAAGGTTAAAGGATATTTCTTCCTTCATAGTAAGGGAACATTCCAAGATAAGTACGCTGATACAGTATATGAAGGACAATTAGAACTACTTGAAGTCGAAAATAGAAAAGGTGTTAAATAAATGGACAATTTAATTTTAATTCATATTTTAAATTTTTTCTTGATTATTTGGTTTTTTAATAGCTCTATTTATAGCTTTATTCGAAATAGGATTATTGACAAGCGTGATGGTGCTGCCATGCGAGCTACAGCATCACTTAGTGGATATGTTGAGAAGTATGGTTTAAAAGCTTGTTATGTAGATAGTAGCCAAGCTGATTATAGAGTTAATAAATCTAAACTACCTCCAGCAACCAGAAAGGCCGTTAATGCTCTAGAAAATATAGAGTTCAATACTCGTCAATTTATATTCTATGTTACGGACGGTGAGACTAAAGAGCTTATAGCACATTGCTACCGTAGTGAAGATGGCCAATTGCTTAAATACAAAGTCAAGTTAAGCCCGAAATCAAAATAGAAATTTATAGACACGCCTGAGAAATCACTGATGACAAATAAAGCTTCACAGCCTAGAACATTTACATTATCTGATGAGAAGAGGATCCATATCTTAACGACAGCTCTAAACTTATTTGATCAGTTTGGTTTTCAGCATATAAGCATTATGCGTATTATCACTGAAGCAAAAATTGCTAAACAAAGTTTCTACATGGCTTTCCCTTCCAAAGATTCCTTCATCATTGAATGTTTAGATATGGAAATCTCTAGACTGAAGCAATCACTAAGCAACCTCTTGGGCCAGTGTGGTAAAGATGACCATACAAGTATTTTAAAATCCTTCTATCAGTGGCACGTGGACCTAGCTTATAGAGAAGGATATAACGGTACGCTGTTAACAAAAGCTGTGATCGAATATTGGAATTTACCAGATATAAAAATGAAGGTTGAAGACTTCAACAAATGGAAATATGAAATTATTGCAGAGTATCTGGCGGAAGAAATCAACAATGCTCGACTAAGAATTATAGTAAGCGCAATGAATGGGATTTTATTGCCGGCTAGTACTTACTTGCCTACATGGGAAGATATTGAAAGTTTATATGGTGAGCAATTTTGAAAAAAAATAGTTTGAATCGAATCATCTTCAATGAAGGACTAAATACATTAAAAATTTTAGTTTTTGTAGTATTTGTAGTCTATATTCTAAAGTACTTCTTAAATGTATATTTAGGTGTCGTATTAAGTGGAGAAATGGCTCGTTTCTTTGGCATTTTTATGACACTATTAATTGTTATCTATGATTATATCTCAGGAATTATTAATAAATTATCTAATAAACTTCAAGAAGAGACTGATCGAAAAGAAGCTATTAAAATACTTGAAGCAAATCAATTAAAAGTAGGTTTAATCTTATCAGAATTACCTTTGGATTTAAATAATTTAGAAAAGCGTGAATGTGTGGAAGCTTATATAACTTTAAAGGATCAAAATTCACAATTCGTCCTCGTTAATTCTGATAACGAAGTAAATGCACGATTGTACTTTTTAGGAAAATATGCAGATAAAGATCACAATAAGTACAAGCTTATACTTAAGAGAAATTTAGATTAATTTTTATACCATCATCATTAATTAACATCGCAAGGTATGCCGTTTTTGGTGATGATGGATTTAAATTGAGCTATTAATGGTTTCTCTGAAAGAATGACTTTCTGTAGTGAATAGTCATCTTGAAGTTCAAATTTTGCAGTATTTGAAGCAATGTAGTTATGTTTTTCTTTTAATAAAGAATATGCATAACAGGTCTTTAATCCATTATTAGGCTCTTTGGTAAGTTCTTGGAATACTTGAGCAATTTCCATGTCTCTTTCAAACAGACCTTTATTGAACTGTTCTTTGGTCGCTTGTGGTTTTGCGTCAACAATAACTGGTAATAAAGCTAAAGAAAGTACTAAAAGAATTTTAACGTTCATGAAATTCATCTTTTTACTGTTTTCATAATTATAACATTACAAATAATTCTTGATTCGAAATATTCTTTCAAAAACATATATCCTTATGATAACATTGGCTTGCTAAATGCGGCTTCTGGTGCAGCTTACTTGTGTGAAAGTAAAAGCCATCTTTTTAAATCTTATATCTACAAATTTAAACGAACCTTGTCGTCTATTTGTCTAATTTCACACCAAATAGCAATTTTCAAGGAATCGTTATATCTAATGAAAAGAAGTTCTTCTTAAACTCTTTTAAACGCAATGCAAAATTGCTTAATACTTCTTTTGATGTTGTTTCAAATACACTTAACACACCTTTTAAGGCACCAACTTACTCTCAATGCTTAGAAATCTTAGCACGATCCCTCGGATTTAAATCGTTTAAAGGATTGACTATTGGCGATGTCAGTGGTTTAAAAGAAATTGGCTATCTAAGTGATTTTGATAAAACTAAATTAATAGAAAGTTACTTAGAGGTTAATCGAAAAAAAATTATTACAATGCCGCTTAAAATCGATAGCTCTTTGGATTTAAATTTAACAATCGATGCTGTATGTACTCTCGCGTATCATATACAAACCTTTCCTTTACTTCGCGATTTCTATCTACCAAAAAGATATCTCAGTAAACATCTAGATTTTGATAATGGCCCCTTCAGAATTAATGATACATTATCAAAAATTTGTGCACATTGGTGTATATCGCTATTGCTTGAAAAACCGCAAGGCTATGAATTTTATAAAGGTGTTTATGAGAACAACAACGACATTCTTTACGATGTATCAATGAGTTTCTTCACAAAGAAAAAAATTAATGATTGGTATAAATCACGTGACTTTTTGCACGACTTTACTGATCTTTTTCAGCACTGTGATTTTATACGTGTACAAAGCGGTTGGACCGATTTTGATAACTTAAGTAATTCGAAAATCAATATATTCTTTCCTCCAGCACTACATGAAAGAATAGTAAAGTTATCTTTTCCTTCTAATTAATCAGCTAATTGAATATATATTGGAAGCTGAATTTAACAGCTTCCAATTTTGAATAATTCGTAACAAAGGAATGTTTGCAAACCTAGACGTAATTAATATTATTAAATAAAACGTTAAGAATAAAAGGAACTGAATATGATTGACTGGTTACTGATAAGACGGGCAGTATCAGTTCGGACTTATCATAATATCATTACTTATTTTTTTCTGATTATTATCCTTCTCTGCCTTGTAAATATTGGTATGCAACATTTACATGGATTCGAACCAAGATCTTATAAATACAATTTATCTTTAATTTCAACGTTATCGGTTTTACTTGGGTTTTATCTTGTAAGAAGTCATTTTAAAGATGTTCAGAGATCGTTACCTCGATTTACTAAAGAGGAAGTGCACATTCTAAGAAAGTATAAGGAAATAACATGGGTTCTATCGGAAGATTCAAAAAAACTTTGGGCTGAAGGATATCTTGCATATTCAAAATTTCATATAACTGAAAATCCTTATCAGGTTGATACTCAAGAGTACATTTCTTGGCAGGCTGGTAATGCTAAAGCAATTAAATATGATGATAAGCCATCAAACACTAATTAAAAAAGGAGTTCATAGAACTCCTTTTTTTTCACTGCTGATTAATTTTGCCTGTGCTAAACCTTACTTTATATTCACACTCTCTTTCTTCAGAGTTCGATAAATTTTCAAAAATGATTTGATCTTCAAATTTTTGGTAATGCCTGAAGAGCTGACTCAATTTTTGGAAGTCAGTTTCTAAGTTGAATGTGGAAGCATCTTTTTTAGAAAAAGGTAGAATGAAGATTAAATGCAATGTACCTAGCTTGAAATCTGCTACCACGTGCGGCCACTCCGGATCCGTATCACTGATTCGTGTATATAGAGTTAACTCCGGATGTTCCGCATAACTTTGGCCATACATTTTGGCTATATGAAATTGCTGCTTTTCCTCACCAATCTCCGGATCTGAAAATAACCATTCAATAGTCGATTCGAAAGCTGGTAGTTCTTTAGCCGGCAATACTGAGATAGCGTATTTGCATAATGACTTAAAGATTTTAAGTTTGTTAACTTTTTGATTGGCCGATAAGCTGACAATTAAACCGTTTTCTGTTTCTACAATGTCCTGTGAAGCAATCACAATAGAGTTTTCTTCAGATCCTTCTTGCTTGTGCTGGAACACTTGGCCATTCTTAAACTTCAGATGTGGAATGCCCTTCTTTCCTCTTGTTCCATAATATACACGTAGGATATCAAGGTACTGTATGAGATGAGGTTCATAATCACGACCGAACCTCTCATTGCATGTATCACATTCATCTGCCGTTACGATTGATTTATTGCCCAGCGCTTCAGAAATCGTATGAGCCACTTTTCGAAAGGTTGTGTTTTCATCAACCGGTGATTTACAAAACCTACAAACGCCGTGTTCTTTTGTTGGTTTTTGGCCTATAACAGTTCTCCGTTCTGTTTCACCAAACACAGCAATGTTGTATTTCTCTAATAAATCATCAAATAAGCTATTAAATCCTTCCATGTGAGTTTGCATGTATTGATTTACTTCTTCATCGCTGTTCAATGAATTTTTGGCTCTAAGAAAAGTTTGCAAAAGCATTTGTGCTTGCATCTTTTCTGTAAACTCATAGGGAAATACAAAGAAGTATTCATCATCTTCAATCGAATTGAGCTTACTAATCGCTTTATGAATACTAGGCTTGAGTTTAGTGTAATCGCTCAACATAGCATTAACTTGTGTCCGTAAACTTGGTGTCATGCGTTGTAAAGCGCTGGCTTTGATTTGATTGGGATGTGCTGGATCGAGATCCTGTTTGACATTGCTGGCGTATAAAACTCTGTACATATCATTGACGAAGTTTATAAGAGTTTCATTCTCATCTGGCCCTTCTACGCTAACAAAAAAACTATTCGTATTTTGAGTAATAAAGTGGAAAGTAAATCGAAATAGATTTACTTCAGCTTCAGTATTGTTTTGGTTCATATCGATGTCACCCCAAATTTATTAAAGTGGCCAACATGTTTGGCCACAGCATTGAAAATGCCATAAGGCTAATTATGCTCGTCCATCAATATTGTGTTTCATATATAACTTCTGAGAAAAATGAACATATTCATTTTCTGAGAGCGGTGGACCATTAACCACATGTTGTGCTGGTATTAAGGATGTTTTCTCTTTCCAGTGAGCCAGCAAATCCGGACTTAAAGCCATGATGCTTAGTAGTGAATCTAGGAAATCTGGATCGTTGTGATGGCGTGTTGTTTTAATAAAGAAAGTCGCCGTGATCTTTTTATTACCGGTTGAATTGTCTGCTACGCAAACAGAATATAAATTAGGTAGTTCGTTATAGATCTCTGGATCTATATCTTGCATAAAGTGTGTGATCGAGTCACTACCGTTATAAACACAATGAAATAGTAAAATACTAGCTGAACCGTACCGGGTTTGTCGGAGACATTTTTATTTAAGTTAGGCCACGTGACCTAACGGGTTAATCTTATCATAGTACATTGCTTCAAACTCAAAAGGCGATACATAACCCAATGCGCTGTGTACACGCTTTTTGTTGAACCAATCTACCCAATTTAATGTCGCAAGTTGTACATCCGCTAAACCTTGCCAGTCTGCTTTTAAATATTCAATCACCTCTGTTTTGTATAACCCATTCACTGTTTCAGCCAAAGCGTTATCGTATGAATCACCGGTCGTACCGACTGATGCTCGTAAATTTGCTGCTTCTAAACGATTGGTATAGCGAATTGAAAGATATTGAACACCTCTATCTGAATGATGAATCACATTCTTAGGCATACCTCGGTCATGCAATGCTTGCTCTAGTGCATCGAGCACCATGTCTGTATTCATACGTGTTGATACTTTCCATCCAACAATCGCTCGTGAGAACACATCAATAATAAAGGCGGTATAGACCCAGCCTGAATGAGTTTGAATATACGTGAAGTCACCGACCCATAGTTGGTTTGGATAATCAGCAGTAAAATTACGTTTCACTAAATCATCCGCTCTTTTTTGATGATCTCGGCTAAGGGTGGTGTTTTTATTCTTCCAACGCCAAACAGAATTTATACCTAGCTTCTTCATCAAGCGAACCACTGTACAGCGTGCAATAACATAACCTTCACGTTTCAGTTGTTGCCAAACTTTACGTACACCATATCGACCTGAACTTTCTTTCCAAATTCGTTTAATTTGTTCAGCATGATGCAAATCATGTAGATCTCGCTTTGCTCGATGTTCTGGGTTTTCAGCAATATCTAGTGTTCGATAATAGGTAGAAGCTGAGATCGGTAAAATCCTACAAATCGCCTCAACACCATATAACGCCTTATTGTTATGGATGAAATCCACCATTATTTGTGTGGGCGGTCGAGCTCCGCCTGGGCGAAAAAAGCGGCTGCTTTACGCAGAATTTCATTGGCACGCTTTAATTCTTTGATTTCACGTTCCATTTGCTTCATTTTTTCTTGATCAGAGATCTGTTGTACTTTGATAGGATTTTGCTCATCTAAATGCTTTTGATGCCAAGCACGAAGTGTTTCAGGAGTACAACCAATCTTAGGCGCAATAGCTGTGATCGCAGCCCAATTAGATGGATAGTCTTTTTCAGATTCAATCAATAATTGAACCGCTCTTTCTCTGATTTCAGGGGTATATTTTAATTTGGTCATCGGAACATTCTCTCAGAATACTGAGTCTCCGACAAACCCGGTACGGTTCAAGCACCACCTTGAACAGTGGCCTTAGAAGACATAATTTTCATTTTGGAATCCTGTTTGAAAATTAAATGGAACTCATCAAAAGCTTATAATTTTGAGTTTAAAGCTATCTAAACTAGATACTAGTGCATCTACACCCTATCTTCAAATGCCCACCTTAAACGCGCTCTACGGCGCAGCTATAACGAAGAAATTTTTAATTCTCGCCGTGATTAAAATATTTACAGCAAATCCGGATACGGTTTTGCTGTAAATTTGCTCAGGTTTATCTAGATCAACTAAATTCAAGTACCAAAGCTTTATGTAATTCATCTAGTAGCTGAATAGCCCATTGATGTGACGCGCCAAAACCAATATGAGAGCTCACATTGATACCGGTTTTTTTCATTTGCGGCCGTAAATGATCTTAACCGATAACTATAAGAAATGTATGCAGAATTATACCGTTGACATGATATTATAAAATAAGACTTAAGCTCACTAACCAGCTTAAGAATATATAAATTGTACGCCAAAATAGCCTAAGGAGATTTTATCGAACCCCATAAAAGGACTCACGGCGTCCCCTTTTTACACTTTACAAAAATCGCTTCTTCCGTTGGCGGTCTTTCTAGTCCGGTTACGTTATTTATAATTCCGCTTACGGTTTTATCTATTCCGGATACGGAAATATCTACCACAAAAAAACCATACTAAATTTTTATTTTTTGCATATATTAAATTTTTAAAAATTAGTTTATTCTATTATTAACGCAGATCAGCCCCCTTATTCCGGAGCCGGAATAATCCATAAACGGTATTAAAACCATGAACGGACCTATACCAGAAATGGAAAAGGTCCATAGACGGAAAGTCCGGCAATGGAAGAGTCACTTAAATAAGGTACTCAAAGGTAGAGCGAAATCGGCTAACTATAAAGCAATAGACCTGCTTAGGCTATTTTATAATAGGCGTTTAACATGAAAAAATTTTGTTTGGTACTTATACCAGCACTTATCGCTGGTTGTTCCTCCCCAGCAACTGAAGCTGAAATTCGTGCCGCCGTGCAAGAATGTGAAGCTGTTATGCATGATATTGAAAATCAGATTCAACCGGCTTTGTTGCACAAACCTATCTGTAAAGGCTTTTTCAGCGATATAATTTTCAAATGAAGAAGCCTACACACAAAATCTACCGCACAACCAATTGGCCCGCATATAACCGAGCACTCATGAGTCGTGGAAATATTGCCATTTGGTTTGATCCTGCTACGCAATGGTATGCTCCATCAAAAGGCAAACAAGGGCGAAATCAAACCTACTCCGACGCAGCTATCCAATGCTGCTTAATGATTAAATCCTTATTCCGTCTATCTTTACGTATAGTCACTGGCTTTGTGCAAAGTCTGATTAAACTTTGCGGATTAAATTGGACCGCACCAGATTACACCACGCTTTGTAGAAGACAAAAGCATATTGATATTGTAATCAACTACCAAAAAAGTAGCGATGGGCTGCATCTACTCATGGACTCTACAGGCATGAAGTTTCTAGGTGAGGGCGAATGGAAGCGCAAGAAACATGGACCTGAATATCGTCGCCAATGGCGTAAACTTCATATTGGTATAGATGCTAAAACCCTACAAATACGAGCAGTTCAGCTTACAACCAATAATGTCAGTGATTCACAGGTGCTTG
>NZ_JANJEP010000012.1:0-92749 GCF_044778325.1 Acinetobacter sp. BD54
AGGTGACAACGTTGAAATGTCAGTAGAATTAATCCACCCAATCGCAATGGACCCAGGTCTACGTTTTGCGATCCGTGAAGGTGGTCGTACTGTAGGTGCTGGTGTTGTTGCTAAAGTAACTGCATAATCACTTTTCAGTGAAAAAAGCGCTCCTTTTGGGGCGCTTTTTTTATATCCAATTGTTAGACAATTCAGTTGAAAGCTGGCCTTAACTGATACTTCAATGTCCCTATTTGCACTTAAGCCTTTTTATTAAGTTTGTATGATAAGAATCAAGAAAACGAACAATAAAGTTTAAGTAACTTAGGTTACTGGTAAGGAGCTTTCAATATGAATGCTAAAGTGAATATCACAAATCGTGCAGGGGCAAGCTTTCCTGTACGTCGTATGAACTTTGATTTTAATGATGTGCCAGAATACTGGATGAATGGTTCCGCTGGACTTACACATTTTATGACAGCGTTATCAGCGCTATTTCCAGCTGGTGAAAAGTTCTTTATTGATAGTGTACGTGCTGTACGTTATCACCCAGCAATTAAAGACAATGAAGAGCTACAAAAAGAAATTAGTGCTTTCATTGGTCAAGAGGCGATGCATACTCAAGAGCATGTAAACTTTAATGCTTCTGCCCAAAAATTTGGTCATGATGTTGAAACTTTAGAAAAGTTCACAGATACGGCTATTCAAACTGCCCGTAAAACTTTTGCAAAGCTCGTAAAACCATTTGGTATGACGCAAGAAATGGTGGACCTGACTGCTACTACAGCCCTTGAACATTTTACTGCAACCATTGCATCTCAGCTTTTAGTTAATACTCACATTCAAGAGTTGATGACAGATAAAACGATGTCAACCATGTGGTATTGGCACGCAATAGAAGAAAATGAACATAAAGCAGTCGCATTTGATGTGTATGAAGGTGTCTTTGGTAAAGGTGTAAAAGCTTATGCTTTACGCACAAGTTCACTTGTTTTTGCAATGGCTCTTATTTTCGCAATTCAATCTTCGTTTGTGGTTCGTCTTTTAAAGCAAGACCATAAATTAAACTTAGATGAGTTATTAGTAATTTATAAATATGGTTATAGCCCGTCGAAAGGCATTATTACGGGTATGGCTAAAGAGATGTTGGCTTATTTTAAGCCAGGTTTCCACCCGAATGATTTAGATACGGTTAGTTTGTTAAAAACTTGGAAATCTAAACTTGGACTTTAAGCTGAAAGTAAATGAAAAGGGCTGTTAGCAGTCCTTTTTTTATTGTCTATAAATTATGAACCACTTTTAAAAGATACTTGTTAATTTTGCCCTAGTATGAGGCTATTGATGACCTCATCTGATAATTTGCTGGCCTCATCTGCACTTAAATAGCGCCTTTAAAGGCGTATTATTATAAATATTAAGAAAATAAATAAGGATATAAGTGAATTTTCGATTCGCTTAAAGGAGTCTGACATGAATGCTAAAGTAAATATTTCTAATCGTGCCGGAGCAAGTTTCCCTGTGCGTCGTATGGACTTTGAGTTTGCTCAAGTTCCACGCTATTGGGCAAATTACGATGCAGGATTAACTCATTTTATGACAGCATTATCGGCTCTTTTTCCGGAAGGAGAGCAGTTCTTTGTAAACAGTACTCGTGCTGTGCGAAATGATCCTAAACTGGCTGATCCAGCACTTCAAAAAGAAATAAGTGCTTTTATTGGCCAAGAAGCTATGCATTCTAAAGAGCATCTAGCATTTAATGCTTCTGCGCAGGCGTATGGATATGATGTTCGTAAAATGGAAAAACAGACAGGTAAAGTTATTAAAGTAGGTACTGCGGTTGTAACCAAGCTAATGAAACCTTTTGGTTATACAAAAGAAATGATTGATTTAACAGGCACCTGTGCTTTAGAACATTTTACCTCAACTATTGCGGCGGAGCTTTTACAAAACCCTGAAATTCAAGCCATGTTCCAAGATGACACCATGTATCACTTATGGATGTGGCATGCGGTAGAAGAAAATGAACACAAAGCTGTGGCGTTTGATGTCTATACCAATATGTATGGGCAGGGGCCAAAAGCTTATTTTATGCGTTCAACTGCTTTAATCATTGCAATGGCCTTAATCTTTGCTACTCAGTCTTATTTTACTGCTAAGTTACTTAAGACTGATGATAAATTAACATGGAAAGATACCAAATACATGCTTAAGTTCATGTATGGCCGTAAAGGTTTTATGACTCGTCAAATTCCAGAATTATTAGATTTCTTAAGACCAAAATTCCATCCAAATGATTCGGATACGACAGCTTTATTGGCCACTTGGCGTGAAAAATTAGGTCTTTAAAAAAACTGACTGGAAAAGAGCAATTTAATTGCTCTTTTTTTTACTCGTTTTTTCTATTTAAGTTTCTATAATACGTTTACTTTGAAATCTAAAAATGTGTTGAAACTCATGATTCGTACTATGCAAGCCTCAGATATTGATAGTGTTGCTCAAATTGAGAAGCTTGTTCAAACACACCCATGGTCTAGGCAGCAATTTGTAGAATCTTTAAATTCTTACCAATGTACGGTAATAGAATTAAATAATAAGGTGGTTGGTTTTTGTATTTTACAACCTGTATTAGATGAAGCGAATTTACTGCTCATGGCAATTGATCCTCTAATGCAAGGTAAAGGATTAGGATATCAATTGTTAGATGCGTCGATTGAACGTTTAGAAAATCATCCCGTACAAATTTTTTTAGAGGTACGTGAAAGTAATAAAGCTGCTATTGGTTTATACGAAAAAGCAGGGTTTCACCAAATTGATGTGCGTCGTAACTATTATCCAACCCAAGAGGGTGGACGTGAAAATGCCGTTATTATGGTAAAAAGCTGTACTGATGATTTTGTTTCTTTATTCTAAGAATGCCTGTCTTGTTGCTGTTTGAACAACAAGACAGAAGCAGGTTATTTAATAATTAAATTATTCCATTCAGAAGGTAATGTGGTCATGAGGGAATTACCCAATTGATTGATCTCTTCTGGTGATAATGACCTATTTAAGCGGCGCCATTGCCCATCAAGTAAAAGTTCTAGCGGCGTATATTGAGATTTATAGTTCATTTTAGCTGAGTGGGGAACCCAATAGCCTAAGTAGACATATTCTAAACCGAGTGTTTTTACATATTCAATTTGATTTAGAATTGAATAAACGCCTAAAGATCTACGGTGTTCATCTGGGTCAAAGAACGTATAGACGGCAGATAACCCATCATCCATTAAATCACAAGTCGAAACGCTAATAAGACGATTGTCTTTCCATAGTTCTAAGAAGAAACTATCTGTACAGCTATGGACCAAGAATTTTTCAAACTGATCTAAACTTGGCGGAAACATATCACCATCGGCATGGCGCTCGTTAATGTAACGTTCATATAGATCATAATGAATTTGTGAGGCTTGCCGTGTTGGTAGAACAGTCATGGTGAGATCTTGATTTCGCTTCCATGCTTTTTTTTGCATGCTGTTCATTTGGAAATCGGCAACAGGTACACGACAAGATAAACACTGCCTGCATAAATGACATTCAGGACGGTATACAAAGTCGCCACTACGACGAAAACCTAATCGCGATAATTCAGAAAGCGTCACCACATCAATCCGATGAATCGGGTCTAAAAAGACCATGCGTGCTGATTTATTTTCTAAATAGCTGCAATCATGAGGTGGAGTAATATAATATTGCAGATCATTTAAAAGGGACTTCGGGTGATATGATTTCATGATTGGTCCCTCCTGTTATCATTCCATTAATTTTGCATTTAATGCTATTGTTTTACTTGAAAATACACGTTCTTGATACTTTTTCCAATTGATAGAGGGGTGAATAATTACATCTTGTAACGATTTAAGATATTCTTGCCGAGAAAGTGTACAAGCCCCAAGACTAATTAAGTGACTATTTACAAGTTGACAGTCAACCCAAGGAAGCTGATTTTCTTGACCAATTAACATTAAAGTATAAAAAGCCATTTTGGAAACATCGGTTTGGGTACTAAACATAGACTCGCCAAAACAACCCTTGCCGATCGTTACCCCATATAAACCACCTACCAGCTGCTCTTCTTGCCAGACTTCTACGCTATAGCCATAACCGGCATCAAACATTCCACAATAGCCTTCAATAATATCTTCACTAATCCATGTTTCATTAGCATAGCTTCGAGGTAATGAACATGAGCGAATGACTTGCTCAAAAGCACGATTTACCGTAATGGTGTAATCATATTTTTTCATGTTCCGAATAAGCGATTTACTCGGTTTATAGTTTTGAGGATAAATGATACAGCGTGGTTCAGGGCTCCACCAACAAATAGGTTCATCTTCATTAAACCATGGGAAAAGCCCATGTGTATATGCTTCATAGAGTGTGGAAGGGGAGAGGTCAGCGCCTATACAAATTAAACCATGACCATCTGGATCTGATTCCTCCGGATCTGGGAAAATATATTGAGATAGAGGCAGTGTTTTCATAAAACTAAAATAATATGTGCTTTAGGGCTATGCTATAAAAATTAATACAGGGCAGCCAGTAATTATTATAAATTCCAAAAAAACAGCCGTTATAAAACGGCTGTTTGAAATATCTAAACTTAAAGGTTATCTAGATATTTTTCGGCATCTAATGCAGCCATACAGCCTGAACCCGCTGAAGTAATCGCTTGACGATAAATACTATCAGCAACATCACCAGCAGCAAAAACGCCTGCTACAGAAGTCGCTGTTGCGTTACCTGAAGTACCACTTTGTACTTGGATATAGCCATCACGTAAGTTTAGCTGACCTTCAAACATAGAGGTATTTGGTTTATGGCCAATTGCAATGAATAAGCCTTGAACTTGTACTTCTTGTTTGCTGTCATCTTTCGTAGATTTTAAGCGAACACCTGTTACGCCAGTATTGTCACCAAGAACTTCTTCAACCTCGTGGTTCCAAACAATACTGATTTTGCCTTCTTTTTCTTTAGCAAATAAGTGATCTTGTAAAATCTTCTCAGAGCGTAAAGAATCACGGCGGTGTACAAGTGTCACATGTTCAGCAATATTTGATAAATAAAGTGCTTCTTCAACAGCAGTATTACCACCACCAACAACCATCACATTTTGGTTCTTGTAGAAGAAGCCATCACATGTTGCACATGCGCTCACGCCTTGACCCATAAATTTTTGTTCAGACTCTAAGCCAAGATATTGAGCTGTCGCACCAGTTGCAATAATTAAAGCATCACAAGTGTACTCATCCATATCACCTTTAAGAACAAAAGGACGTACATTTAAGTCCACTTCATTAATATGATCATAGACAAGTTCGGTACCAAAGCGTTCAGCATGTGCTTGCATACGGTCCATTAGGACAGGACCAGTCAAACCTTCAGGATCGCCCGGCCAGTTGTCAACTTCGGTTGTTGTTGTAAGTTGGCCGCCAAGCTGTAAACCTGCAATAAGTGTTGGTTTAAGATTTGCACGTGCTGCATAAACAGCTGCACTATAACCCGCAGGGCCAGAACCGAGAATAATTAACCGAGAATGACGAGCACTCATTGAGGGTATCCTTATTTATTTCGAGAATTTTGAAAATTATACGTGAAATTGCCGACCAATAGCGTTAAATCAATGTGGATAATATTGATCAGGTCAATCGAATTAAGTTATATAACAATATAGAAGAGCCTTATGTTAACAACAACTGTAAAGAATCATGCACCTTTTTTGTAAGAACAGGTGCATAATATAAAGTTCAATCGTTGAAGATCTGAAATGTAGGTCTTCACATCTCTAAACCAATAATTAAATGGGTTACAGGACAGTATATGACTGCGGTGTCAAGTGTTTATGCACAGCGCTTATTGATGACATTATTCTTGGTCTCTTTTGGGATTTATATGTTTCTGGCGACAGTAACATATACACCATTTGATCCGGGCTGGATGCATATTTCAAGTGATACTCAGCAAGTATCCAATGCAAGTGGTATTGCCGGTGCATGGATTGCAGATTTGCTGTTTGGCTTTTTAGGTTGGGCAAGTTTACTTATTCCAATCTTCCTATTTGTTGAAGCGATTCAAGTCTGGTGGCCACATAGTTTTCTAAACCGCCCATTCCGTTATGCTGCGCAGTTCTTCTTAATTCTTGTTGTGTCGAGTTTGCTTTACCTTCACTGGAATGTACCCGCAGATACTTTAGATAATGCGGCAGGCGGGATTATTGGTTATGAGTTGGGGCAAAGCTTATCTCAACTGTTAACAATTTATGGTGCGACATTATTTCTATTTGTTTTTGGAGTAGTATTGTTCACTTTGGCATTTGGGGTGCAGTGGAGCAAAACATGGGTTACGCTCAAAGCAATGCCTGGTTATTTACAAGATTTATTCTATAAAAATGTATCTCCTAACGAATCTGCTTATGACTTAACCACACAGCCTGCGAATAAAGCAGCAACGGTAAAAGTTGCAGAGATGCCTAAAGCAGAAGAAGTTACGGATGAAGTAGAGCTAAATGCCCAACCAGAAAAAGCTCAAAGCAAAGCGAGCTCTACACGACATGATGAAATAGCAGAGCGTTTATTTGCCGATGTTTTAGCTAAAGAACAAAGTCAACCTGAAACAATTGAAGAAAAACCAACTCCTCAGCCAGAAAACTTTGAGCGTACACTTGAGCAAGCCCAACAGCTTAAAAAAGACAGTGAGCGTTTAGTGGCTACGGGGGAGGTTTGGCGTGCTTTACAGCGTGATGATGTAAGCCATAAACAAGAAATTGATGCGCTGTTACGAGCTGCTGATGATTCAAGTGAACAGCCTTCGACTCATGAGCAATTTCAGCAAACAGTTTATCAGGCTAAACAAAATCAACCATCGAATACTCATCAAGGTTTAGATTGGAATGATGATGAGATTTTTGATGAACTACTTGCTGCAGTTCCAAATAGTAAAACAGCAACTGATGTGCATACGCCATTTGTTCAAGATCATCATGTTGAACCAGAAGTTACACCGCAAGCTCCTCAAACATTAGTTGAATCATCTGTACCTGTATCGAATTTAAATCAGTCACCTAAAAATTTATCGAATGAAGAAGTCTTTGATGATTTTGACGACTTATTGATTGATGAGGATATCCCGCCAGCAACTCAACCGATCAAGGCAAGTAGCTATGCGCAATCTTCGGCTTTTGTAAAAGCGCCTATTCAAACTACGATTGGTGCAGAGAAGCTGTCAAAAGAAGAATTTATTGAAGCTTGGCAGGAAACTGCTGGAAAGCCTCAGGATGACCTTGAGGATGAGTTTGATTTTGATGCGCCTCTAACAGATGCATCAGGTCGACCAATGTCTCGTGCCATGCAAGTGGCCAAAAAGCGTTTAGATTTACCAACATTACCGGGCTTTGAATTGCTTGATAAGGTTGACCCAAATAAGAAAGTTAACTTTACCGAGGAACAGCTTTCTCGTTTGTCTGAGTTACTTGAGATCAAGTTACAAGAGTTTAATGTGAAGGCTCAGGTGGTTGAAGCTCAGCCAGGTCCAGTGGTTACACGTTTTGAATTAGATTTAGCACCGGGTGTGAAAGCATCTAAAGTGACTAATATTTCCCGTGACTTGGCACGTTCAATGTCTATGGCTTCTGTACGTGTGGTAGAGGTTATTCCGGGTAAACCATATATTGGTATTGAAGTTCCAAATAGTGCTCGTGAAATGGTACGTTTGATTGAACTATTGGAAACACCCGCATATCGTGACCCAAGTGCTCTCATTAGTATGGCAATGGGTAAAGATATTTCAGGTAATCCGGTACTAACAGACTTGGCAAAAGCACCGCATATGTTGGTTGCGGGTACTACAGGTTCGGGTAAATCTGTTGCCGTTAACTCGATGATTTTATCGATGTTACTCAAATATACCCCTGACCAATTGCGTCTGATTTTAATTGACCCGAAACAGCTTGAATTAGCCAACTACAACGATATTCCGCATTTATTAACGCCTGTAGTCACTGACATGAAAGATGCAGTGAGTGCTTTGAACTGGTGTGTAAATGAAATGGAACGCCGTTATAAGCTTATGTCATTCCTCAAAATTCGTAAGTTAAGTGACTACAACCGAAAAGTTGAAGAAGCGCTTGCAAATGGAGAAGACTTGATTGACCCGACGTGGAAACCAAGTGACTCGGCGACACAAGAGCGTGCGCCTCGTTTAACGCCATTACCATCAATTGTGATTGTGGCAGATGAGTTCGCTGATATGATCATGCAAGTTGGTAAGAAAGCAGAAGAAATGATTACGCGTTTGGCGCAAAAATCTCGTGCTGCTGGTATTCACTTATTGCTTGCAACTCAACGTCCATCGGTAGATGTCATTACAGGCCTTATTAAAGCCAATATTCCAACGCGTGTAGCTTTACGTGTAAACAGTAAAATTGACTCACGTACTATTTTGGATGCAGGTGGTGCAGAAGACTTGTTAGGCCATGGTGATATGCTGTTCTTAGGGCCAGGTAAGATTGAGCCAGAACGTGTGCATGGTGCATTTATTAGTGATGATGAAGTTAACCGTATTTGTGATGCATGGCGTGAACGTGGCGAACCAGACTACGTAGATGAGATCTTAACTCCATTTGATGAAGAGCCTGCTTCGCGTGGCTTTGAAGAAGGTGATGGTGGTTCAGACCGTGATGCACTTTATGATCAATGTGTATCGTTTGTTTTAGAAACTCGAAAAGCTTCTACGTCTTCATTACAGCGTAAGTTTAGCCTTGGTTATAACCGTGCCGCTCGTATCATTGACCAAATGGAAGAGAATGGCATTGTGAGTGCTATGGGTGCCAACGGTAAGCGCGATATTTTAGTTTAAGATCTACAGTTAAAATTAAGCCTCTTCGGAGGCTTTTTTATGGTTAAAAATAATAATTACTACGGGTAGTTTGAGATTTTATCAAATAGTAAAAAATGCTAATGTGTGCTTCTCAATAAATAACAATGAAACAAATCAGGAGGACAACATGTTAGTCGCGTTAATTACGTTAGCTTTTATTCATTTTTGTGCGCTTATTACTCCAGGGCCTGATTTTTTTCTGGTATCACAGACCGCAGTGAGCCGATCTCGTAAAGAAGCAATGCTGGTTGTTGCAGGAATAACAGTGGGTGTTATGTTTTGGGCTTCTTTAGCACTGATGGGCTTAAATATTATTTTTGAGAAAATGGCTTGGTTAAAGCAAGGTTTACTTATTGCCGGCGGTTTATACCTATGCTGGTTAGGATACCAAATGTTGCGTTCGGCATTTTCAAAAAATCAGCAGGAAGAAGTGACAACTGTTGAATTACCGAAAGCGCCGTATTTATTTTTTATGAAGGGATTACTCACCAATTTATCGAACCCTAAAGCTGTGATCTATTTTGGTAGTGTATTCTCTTTATTTTTAGCAAACCCTCAGCTTGATCAAGTCCATTGGCTGCTTTTTATTATTGTGTCGGTTGAAACAATTTTATGGTTCTGCTTTGTGACTTTTATTTTTTCATTACCGAGTTTTAGAGCCGCTTACCGTAATTTTTCAAAATGGATTGATGGTATTTCAGGTGGTATTTTTACCGTTTTCGGTATTTTCCTGATTGGAAACCGATAAATCCAGACAATAAAAAAGCCTCTTTAAGAGGCTTTTTTAATTACTAACTTTTAGATCACTTATATAGGAATAATATAACAAAACTGAAAAGAATCAGCAGCCACATGATAGAACCTATAATAATTAAAATGATTTGAGGTGTATTGAATTTTTCTTGCTCAATTGTTGTTTCTATTTTTTTTTGTGCATAATTCAACGCTTTAAAGGCTGGTATTAAAAATATAATGCTGCAGAGAGAGATAAGCCAGTAAGGATCAGGTAGGCGAACCAGTAAAGATGTAATGAGATATCCTAAATACATCCAACCTGAAGAGAAATCATTAATATACCCTTGTTCTTTTGCATAAGTTTTTATCCGATTAAATAGTGAATATAAAAAGAATATAGAAAAAATTGCACGAGCAGCGGGCATAATATTTAACTTATCTTTGATTAGAAAAAATCGCCATGCTTTAAACATCCACCAAATTGGGTATAAGCCAAAGGAAATTAAGGATAGAAAGATAAACTTATTAACACTAATAACTTTTAAATTTTCTATATGATTTGATTGGATGGATTGTGTTTGATTTAAATTAGTAGGTTCTGGATTCATGAATTTATATTTGGAATGAAATAGTGCTGATGACTTTAGGATTATTTTTTATAAAAGTAAATAATTTAGATATTTGAATGAACCACATAATCTATCTACTAAATTTTACTAAGATAGATTATGCAGTCTTATTCAAATAAAAAAAGCTTAAGCAAACTTTGCTAAAACTTCTAAAAACGGCGCTGATTGACGTGGGAATTTAGCAATCACGTCATGGATGCGTTCGCCTTCCGGATTAGTCGCATTAATATCTCGTCCATCTGCAACAAATTTAGTTAAAAGACGTTCATAATCATTTGGACGCATATGTTTGAAAGCATGGTAGAGCACATGGAAGTCTGCGTTCACACCATTTGGAGGAAGTTGGTTGAGGTAGGCAAAAACACGCTCATCGGACCATTCTTCATTGAAAGTTGCTGGCTGTGATAATGCCATGACAATCTCCTCATTTTAAAAAAGGCAAAATAACTTGCGTTATTTTGCCTTGATTCTGTTTTATTGAATAGTCAGAAATAGAATTATCGTTCTTCAGGTAAATTGATATTCATTTCTAACATTTCGATGTTTGCTTCAGAACGAACTTGCATTTGGATATGCTGTTCGCCTACACCGCTAACATAACGACTGACCACCTGCATAATTTCTTTCTTCATTTGGTCAATCTTGTCTTGGCTTAAACGACGGCCTAAACCTTGTTCCGATGCAACAATGACTTTTAAACGATCTTTGGCAGTTTGAGCACTTGATGGTTTTTCTTCACTGCTAAATAATTTACTCCAGAATCCTGCCATATCTACGCTCCAAATAGTCGTGCTAACCAGCCTTTAGGTTGAGCTGTGATGTGTCGATAAGGGCGGTCTTCGCCAAGAAAGCGAGCAACCAAGTCATCATACGCTTGTCCAGCTTTAGTTTCTGAATACAGAATAACTGGCTTACCTTCGTTTGATGCTTGTAATACACTTGGACATTCAGGAATAACACCTAATGTCGGTACGCGTAAAATATCTTTAGAAATATCATCAATCGTCAGCATTTCCTGACGGTCAGCACGTTCAGGGTTAAAACGTGTAATACATAAATGTTTACGTATACGTCCTTCGTTGTGTTCAACCTTTTTAGTTTTGCTATCTAACATTCCGATGATGCGGTCAGAGTCACGTACTGAAGAAATTTCAGGGTTTGTCACAATGATTGCTTCATCTGCATGGTACATTGCTAAAATTGCACCACGCTCGATCCCCGCAGGTGAGTCACAAATAATGTAATCAAATTCTTGAGAAAGCTCATCAATTACACGAGCAACACCTTCGTCGCTCAAAGCATCTTTATCACGGGTTTGGGAAGCCGGCAAAATGTAAAGGTTTTCGATATCTTTATCGCGAATAAGGGCTTGTTGCAGACGTGCTTCATTATTAATTACATTGACGAAATCATAAACAACACGACGCTCACAACCCATAATTAAATCAAGGTTACGTAAGCCTACATCAAAGTCAATCACAACAGTTTTATGACCACGAAGGGCTAAACCTGTTGCAAAAGATGCACTCGTTGTAGTTTTACCTACACCACCTTTGCCTGATGTTACGACAACAATTTTGGCCACCGAATCCACTCCTATTATGGTCATACATACACCCTTAAAAGGGCTGTTTTTTGGTGATTTGCTTAATAAACTAAAGTTCTAGAGCTTCAAATTCAAGCTCTTGCTTTTCATTTAAATAAATATGTACTGGCTTTTTTACCACATGTTTAGGGATATCATCTGCGACACAATATGTTCCGGCAATGGAAACGAGTTCAGCCTCTAAAGATTGGCAAAAAATGCGTGCAGCAGCGTGCCCACCCGCACCAGCAATGACTCTACCACGAACCGTGCCATAAATATGTATATTTCCTGAAGCAATCACTTCGGAACCACTATTCATGCCAGCTTTTAAAATAATATCGCCTTGGTCTTGTACAAGAGATTGGCCTGTACGCAAAATTTCATCATGATAAGAGGTAATATGGGCAACTGCATTATTATTTAGTGGTTTTTTTGTTTCTACTGAAGCTTGTGCAGAGGTAGGCTTCTCTACAATTGCAACTTGCTCTGCAGTTGGTTTAATACGTTGTAATGGCTGATCTGCAGGTAATACAGGGAACTGAATGGCGCGTGCTTCGTCGCCTAAAATACCGTCAATGACAGCCATAGGCTGTAAGCCCATGCTGACTAACAGCTGAATTAAAGCAATAAGCTCTTGTTCAACAGTACTATCTATAATAACGACAGTTCCCTGATAGGAACCTTCATTTAATATATTTGATAATTGCTGGCGGATCACATCATGATCATTCGTATCGAAGGTTATCCTGCTAAAGTTAACCATTCTGCCGGTAATCCGGATATCAGCCATAAGTCTTCCTTCAAGGCGTTAAAACGAGCTGTAATATCGTTAAGTTTATTGTAAATAGAGCAAATGCTAGAACAAATCGTACCAATTCTCTAGCGTGATTTATAAAAAAATAAATAAATGCTTATTCTTTGATTCGATCATACTCCGCGAGTGTTTGTTGCCACTGTTTAACTTTAACTTGTTTACGGACAGCTTCTAGCGTTTCAAAAACGACAGACTCAACCAGCTGCTCAAGTTCATGGTTATCAATATTTATATGGCTAATTTTTTGAGAAATTAATTGATAAGTTGAATTAGGGTGTGCGGCTGAACCTTCAATTAACGGCTCTATTAAACCAGCACTGATATTTTCACCAAGACGTTGACCAATACTTTGAATTTGTTGCTCAATACGTCCCCCTACAAGTGGAATAAGCCTTAATAATTGTGTTAATTCAGGCGTATCTTCTATTGCCTGATCTACAATTTTTCCGACAGCTCGGGTGATTGCAGGCTTTTGTTCTTTTAAAGCAGTTGCTAAAGATTCTTGTAATAGGGCAGTTAGGGTTACGGTAAATTGTTCACGATGATGATTAACCAAATCATGAATAATTTGTTTATGGCTAGAACTCGTTTCAAGCTCGTATCGAATACCGTCAATTACGGTAATCACTACGCGGTCCGACAACTCTTCCATAACCACACGGTAATAAAAGAGACCTGTCTTTCTCCAGCTTTCAGGAATAACCGGATAACCAAGTTCGTGTAAACGGTATGCAATAATCCCGGCACGGAATAAACGTAGAAAACGTAGCTGAGGAATAATAGCTAAAATTTCATACCAGTGAATAAACGGGAAGAAGAACCAACGCTTATGATGTTTATAAACGATAGCAATTCCCCAACGGACCAGTAGTTCAATAATTAGAAAACCAATAAACCAGGCTTCAGAGGTAATAACCCATGGGTGTAAATGGGTACGGTAGAAAGACAATACTTGGGGCAAATGGATATGTTCAAAGAACCATGCCCCAATACTGCTCATTAAAAAGAAATTGGCTGCAAGACAGAACAGATTGAAAATGATAATAAACACCATAAAGATGTCGTAGACCAAAAACAGCTTAAATGAAAGGCTGCTTGAATCTACACGGTGATATTTCGTTTGCTTTCCGGAACTGTTTTGCATAAAAGTGGATTCTTTTTTAAAGATTTGTAGTCGCGTATTGAGCTTTCATTTTCTCGATGAGCTGATCTTTTTCGGTCCAGAGTTCATGTACCCATTGTTGAAAACGTTCACGGTAAACTGGATCATCTTCATAATTACCCCCGAGAACCCAGTCTGGTATTTCAATTTTTCGAAGATTGACCGCAATTTTTGAAACGTCACCTAGCCAGAAATCGCCATAACCTGGTACGCCATCAGGGTAGACAATGGTCATATCAACTAAAGCATCAATTTTGTCGCCCAAAATATTTAACGCCAGAGCCAAACCACCTGCTTTAGGTTTTAATAAATGTTTATATGGTGATTTTTGTTGGTCGTGTTTTTCCTGAGTAAAACGAGTCCCTTCCAAATAATTTAATAATGTAAAAGGTTGACTTAAGAGCTGTTCACACGCTTTACGTGCTTCCATCATATCGCGGTCTTTGAGTTCAGGATTTTTCGCGATTTGCTCTTTTGTATGACGCTTCATCATTGGGAAGCCTAAGATTTTAAAAGCTTGACCCACGAAAGGAATAAAGATGAGCTCCCACTTGGTAAAAAAGCGGGTAAGTGGCATACGGGTTAACCCGAAATACTGGTTTACCGTGGTATCAACCCAACTTTGATGGTTACAAGTCATTAAATAACGACCTTGCATATTCAGATCAAGGTCTTCGTCAATGCTAATGTCCCATTTTAAATTAGGTAAAACATGATCAATGAGCCAATTATTGACACCAAGCCAGCTATTAGTAATTTGAATATTGGTTTCATCAATTTTTGAAGACTTTTTAAATAGCTTTGTTAAACCTAAAGCTAAGACAGGTGGTCCATGAAAAAAAGTGCTACCTGTGATGACTGTACCTACAGTGAGTCCACGTGTAATTTTTTTTAGCGCAGATTGCTTATTGGGTGCAGTTGACATATAAATGGCCCCGAATATCCAAAATCCATAGAAAGTTGTTCAACTATAACTATCGTGAAATGAAATACAACGGTATCTTAGACAACAATGAAGAAATTGTGATGAGTGCACACCTTAAAGTGCATCAAAATATTACAAAAAAATAACTAAACTGTTTATTATTAACAAAATATCAATGTTTTATACTTCCTTTTTGTTTCATTATTCATTCAACAACAAAACACTCAAAGTGAGGAGGCATGCAATGCGTGCATTAGTTATTTCAACAGTGGTAGGGGCAGCAGTAGTACTTTCTGGTTGTCAAACAACAGGTAATAACCTTGGTGGCGTTGAATACGATAAAGCCGCATTAGGTACTTTGATCGGCGCAGCAGCTGGCTACGGTATTTCTAAATCAAATGCAAACTCTAGCCGTCAAAACAACCGTGCTGCGGCAATTGGTGCAGTTCTTGGTGCAGCTGGCGGTTTATATCTTGACCAAAAAGAGAAAAAATTACGCGAACAAATGGCTGGTACTGGTGTAGAAGTAGGCCGTAACCCAGATGGTTCTGTTCAATTGATCATGCCTGGTAGCATTACTTTTGATACTAACAAATCAAACATCAAGCCAAACTTCTATGCAACTTTGGACAAAGTAGCTCAAACATTGGCTGAAGATAACAAGAGCGCGATTTTAGTTACTGGTTATACAGATAACACTGGTAATGACTCTATTAACATCCCATTATCTCAAGCGCGTGCTCAATCAGTTAAAAACTATTTAGCAGGTAAAGGTGTTCCATCTAGCCGTATCGATGCACAAGGTTATGGTTCTTCTAACCCAATCGCAGACAACTCAACTGCTTCTGGTCGTGAACAAAACCGCCGTGTAGAAATCAGCATTTACGCTAAACAATAAGATCTAGTTTATTGTTTCAAAAACCACCTTCGGGTGGTTTTTTTATGGGTGAAGTATAAAAAATAATCATGACATTCTGCGGCGCATAAATTGCATTATTAGACATCATTTATACATATCCGTAGATTTACTATTGGGATTCTAAAAAAGAGATGACTATAATCATGCTCGAAAAATTAAGAGGTAATACACGATGTCATCTGCCAGTCAACTGAACAACAAGCAAGAAGAAGCCATGAAATATACTCAGGGCCCTTTATTGGTGCTTGCTGGCGCTGGTTCAGGTAAAACATCGGTAATTACGCGTAAAATTGCCTATTTGGTGCAACATTGCCGTATTCCTGCACATCGTATTACAGCGATGACCTTTACCAATAAAGCTGCACGTGAAATGAAAGAGCGTGTCACCAAGCTTTTATCACGTGAAGAAGCAAAAGGTTTGTCCGTTTCGACCTTCCATACTTTTGGTTTAAATCTTTTACGTTTAGAACTTAAAAATTTACCTTTAAAAGCTAATTTTTCGATTTTGGATGCAGATGACTGTAAACGTATTTTGATGGATTTGATGCATCGCGATAATTTATCGGGTGCAGAGAGTAAAGAGTTAATTGCTAAGGCAATGAAGAAAATTTCAGATTGGAAAAACGATCTGATTTTGCCTGAACAAGCACATTCGACGTGTGAAACTCCTGAAGATGTCCAGTTTGCCCATCTTTATCAACTTTATGAACGTAATTTACGTGCCTACAATGCAGTTGATTTTGATGACCTCATTGTTATGCCTACCCGCTTATTGCAAGAAAATGCAGAAGTGCGTGACAAGTGGCAAAACCGTGTTCGTTATTTGCTAGTGGATGAGTATCAAGATACCAACACCGCGCAATATATTTTGGTGAAATTACTAGTTGGCGTAATGGGGCAGTTTACTGCCGTAGGTGATGATGACCAGTCGATTTATGCATGGCGTGGGGCTAAGCCTGAAAACATGGCTTTGCTTAAACAGGATTTCCCAAATCTTCATATTATTAAGCTTGAACAAAATTACCGCTCGACCAGCCGTATTTTGAAAGCTGCGAACTGTGTGATTCAAAATAACCCGCATATTTTTGATAAAAAATTGTGGAGTGATAAAGGGCATGGTGAGGTCATCAGAATTATTACCTGTCGTAATGATGATGATGAAGCAGAACGTGTAGTCAAAGACTTACTGACTCACAAACTTATGAATGGTAAGAACTGGAAAGATTACGCTGTATTGTACCGTGGTAACTTTCAGGCGCGTGTATTGGAAACACAACTTCGCCAAATGCAGATTCCATACAAACTCTCTGGCGGTACATCGTTCTTCGCTCGTGCAGAAATTAAAGATGTAATGAGTTATTTACGTCTTATTATTAACCCAGAAGATGACAGTGCTTTCTTACGTATTATTAATACGCCTAAACGTGCGATTGGCCCAGTTACTCTTGAGAAGTTAGGCTTATTTGCACAAGAAAATAATTTGTCTTTACTTGGTGCTTCTTCTGACCAGCGCTTAAGTATGGTGCTTCCTAAAAAGGCAGAAACTCAATTGCATGAGTTTGCTGACTTTATCTCGACGTTTACACGTGAGTTGTTGGAAGATGATGAGCCTGTGCCTAAAGTTCGTCAAATGATGAATGAAGCGGGTTATATCGACTATATTCGTGAGCAATCCGCAACGCCTGCTCAAGAGAAAAGTAAGCTCGATAATATCGAGAACTTGTTTAGCAGTATTCAAAACTTAATTAATCGTGCTGAAGATGTTGATGAAAAGAACATTGAAAGTGTGATTCGAAAACTAGTCTTGCTTGATATGTTAGAGCAACAGCAAGAGGAAGAAGACACTGATAAAGTGAACTTACTTACTCTACATGCCGCTAAAGGTTTGGAATTCCCATATGTCTATATTATGGGTCTTGAAGAAGAGCTGTTACCGCATAAGAACTCAATTGCTGCTGAAACTATTGAAGAAGAACGCCGTCTTATGTACGTGGGAATTACCCGTGCACGTCAAGGCTTAACTTTGACTTTGGCAGAGCAGCGTAAAAATGGTGGTCAAATGAAACAGATGACCCCAAGCCGTTTCCTCGATGAGCTTCCACAAGACGAACTCGAATGGTTAGGGCGTAAAAAGAAAATTGCAGCAAATGTTGATCCTAAAGAACAGGCTCAACAATATTTGGCAAATTTAAAAGCTTTATTAAAGCGTTAATTTTTTTAATTTTTAGGAAATCCCATGAAAGTTCAAGTTAAATTGCTCGATCCGCGTTTAGGTAAAGAGTGGCCTTTACCTTCATATGCAACAGCAGGGTCAGCAGGTTTAGATTTACGTGCCTGTTTAGATGAAGCAATTGAGATTGAACCAGGCCAAACTGTTTTGGTTAAAACAGGTATGGCAATTTATATTCATGATGTGAATTTTGCTGGTTTAATTCTACCGCGTTCAGGTTTAGGCCATAAACACGGTATCGTGCTTGGCAACTTAGTTGGTTTGATTGATTCGGACTATCAAGGTGAGTTGATGGTTTCAGTGTGGAACCGTGGTCAAACCACATTCCGTTTAGAACCAGGTGAGCGTTTAGCACAGTATGTTCTAGTTCCAGTAGTTCAGGCTGAATTTGAGCAAGTAGAGGAATTTGAAGAAACTTTACGTGGCGCAGGCGGCTTTGGTCACACTGGTAAACAATAATTAATTTATAAAAAATAATGAAAAGAAACGCTTGTTTTACAAGTGTTTCTTTTTACACCTTGAATGTTACAATGAATTATATTACAAAACGCTTTACTCATATTCTTTTAACTTTTTTTAGCAAATACCCATTTTTCAGATTTTGAATACTCTATGTTTTTGCGATAGATCAAATTGATCTTTAAATAGAAGATACGCTATGAATGTAAGACACTCATTTCCAAAAAATATTTTCCGTGCTTACGATATTAGAGGCAAACTTTCTTATTTAACTACGGACGTCGTCCGTTCAATTGCCTATGGATTGGCACAACAATATAAACAAGCAGAACAAACTCAACTGATTATTGGTTATGATGCACGCCTGACGAGTCCGGCTTATGCGCATTTAATCGAAGAGATATTAGTAGAGCAGGGTTTAAATGTTACAAATATTGGTTGTTGCTCAACCCCGATGATGTACTACATTGCACGGGAGTTTGGTGGTAATGGCATAATGGTAACAGCTAGCCATAACCCTAAATCAGATAATGGTATAAAATGGATTTTAAGAGGTGAGCCTCCATCTCCTGAAATGATCCAGCAAGTAGGTGAATTTGCGCAAACTTATGTACCTACTCATACAATTTCATTATTAGAATTATCAACTCCTCAATTTAATTCAGAATTTTGTAAAAAATACCAACAAGCAATCTTTAACGATATTCAACTCAAGCGCCCTTTAAAAGTTGTATTAGATGGCCTGCATGGATCGGCAGGGCATTGCTCAAAACTCGTACTTGAAAAAATGGGTTGTGAAGTCATTGCTTTACGTACGACTCCAAATGGTGAGTTCCCTGATCACGCACCAGACCCTTCACATGCTGCGCATTTAAAAGAACTACGTAAAACGATTATTGAACAGGGGGCAGATATTGGTATTGCCCTTGATGGCGATGGCGACCGTGTCGTATTGCTTGATGAAAAAGCCAATATACTTACCGCTGACCGTTTATTGTCACTATTTGCACAAATGTGTCTGGAGCAGCAACCAGACAAAGAAATTGTATTTGATGTGAAATGCTCGCTCATGGTTCAAAGAACCGTAGAACGACTTGGTGGTAAACCCAAAATGATTCGCACGGGAAGTAGCTTCCTCCGCGCGTATTTATCTCAATCAAATGGTAACGCTATTTTTGGGGGCGAATACGCGGGTCATTATGTATTTAATGATGGGCGTGGTTTTGGGTATGATGATGGTTTGTACGCTGCATTACGTGTAATGGAATATTTCACCGAGTCGAGTGCGACAACAATTTCTGATTTATTTTCTAATTATCCTGAAAGATGCTGTACCGAAGATACTTATATTGGTACCCATCAGTCCGACCCTAAACATGTACTACAAGATATTGAAATTTTAAGCCATCGTTTAGGTGCTCGAATTAGTAAAATTGATGGCGTACGTCTTGATTTTGATGATGGTTTTGGCATTATTCGAGCATCAAATACAGGTGAGTATTTTACCGTAAGATTTGACGCTGATAATCCTTTACGTTTAAAGGAAATCCAGCAAAAATTTATTGATATGTTGCAAGAGCGTTATCCGCAAATTGCACAAGAACTTTCTGAGGCCTAATAAGGAGAGGCGCAATGCCACAAGATCAGCATCTCGGCGTCGACAAAGCAAAAATCTTGATTGAAGCTTTGCCATATATTCAACGTTTTTCTGGTAAGACGCTGGTGGTGAAATACGGTGGTAATGCGATGACTGATCCTGAATTGGAAAGTTCATTTGCCCGCGATATCGTTTTACTTAAAACTGTGGGTTTAAACCCGATTGTTGTGCATGGCGGTGGTCCACAAGTTGACTCTTTCTTAAAGCAATTAGGACGTGAGTCTGACCGTATTGATGGTATGCGTGTGACCGATGAAGCTACGATGGAAGTGGTTGAAATGGTCCTAGGCGGTAGCGTAAACAAATCTATTGTTAATTTGATTAATAAACACGGCGGCCGTGCAATTGGCTTGACTGGTCAAGATGGCAACCTATTACGTGCCCGTAAATTGTTAATGGAAAAACAAGAAGAGGACGGTTCTATCAAACATATTGACTTAGGTATGGTTGGTGAGGTGACCGGGGTTAAAACTGATGTATTAGAGATGTTTACCCAAAGCGACTTTATTCCTGTTATTGCTCCATTAGGTGTTGATGAAAAAGGTAACACTTACAATATTAATGCTGACTTGGTGGCTGGGAAGGTCGCAGAAGCATTAGGCGCAGAAAAATTAATTCTGCTGACTAATATTAGTGGCGTATTAGATGAAAACAAAAACCTTTTAACCGGTTTAACGACACAAGAAGTTGACCGTTTAATCGAAACAGGCGTAATTTACGGTGGAATGATTCCTAAAGTAGGCTGTGCGCTTGACGCTGTAAAAGGTGGTGTTGTGAGCGCACATATTGTTGACGGTCGTGTACCGCACGCAACATTACTTGAAATCTTTACAGATCACGGGGTTGGTACGCTTATTTCTAACCGTACACAAACAACTCACTAAACCTTATTATTTTTTATTAAAAGATCACGCTAAGTGGTCTTTTTTTATGCCATTTAATTTTGGTCATTTTTTTGTCATGAGCTTTGACTAGTGTAGTGGGTGTCACTAGGAGCGTTCATTATGCTGGAAAAATTTAATCAATATCGCCAAACCTGGACTTTACCTTTAAATCGCCATAAGGCTAACAATCAAACACAATTTCGCTTTGAATGGGTTGATAATTTAAAAGAATTACAAGATGTACAACGGTTTCGTGCACAACAATTTAGTAAACAATTCGGCATTCAATTTGAAGATAATTTAGATCAAGATATTTACGATTTTGGCTGTGAGCATGCTGTATTAAGAGAAAAATGGACAGGAGAGATAGTTGCTTATACACGACTTAAGCTCTTTCAAGGCCATGAAATAGGGCAAAGTTACAGTGCTAATGAGTTTGACATTGTTCCACACTTGTCGCATTTGCCAAATGTATTAGAGATAGGGCGTACTTGTGTACATCCACGTTTTCGTAATGGTAAGGCACTTTCAACATTATGGCTGAATCTTGCACCTAAAGTATTGTGGTCAATGCGTGCTAAATATTTGATGGGATGTGTCAGTATTCATCTGCAAGATAATTTGGCTCGAGCGTACTATACGCACCGTCAAATTCAGCAGTTACCGGATACTAAAACCATCGATATTCGTTCTAAGAAAATCTATGAACCTGAATATCCGGAGTTTAGTTTCCCTCAAGACGAGCGGATGCCGAAACTATTCCAAATGTATTTGAGTATGCAGTCTAAATTATCCAAAGATGCCTTCTTTGATGCTGAATTTAACTGTCTCGATTACTTTGTATTTTTAGAAGTGAATAAAATTGCCACTTCGTTTGTAATGAACAAAATGGCTCAGCGATAAAGTTATCTTATATTTTGTAATAGCGAGCGCATATTGGGATTTACAAGCCAATTTACTCTCATGCACAATAGTACGCATGGGGTAATGAAGTGAAAGTTTAAAAACAATATGTGCCAGCTATTAGGAATGAATTGTGCAACACCAACGGATATCACTTTTTCTTTCCGTGGTTTTTCACAACGCGCAGGAATTACCTCTGACCATAGTGATGGTTTTGGTATTGCCTTTTTTGAAGATAAGGCATGCCGTTTATTTGTAGATAACCAGTCTGCAGTTGAATCACCAATTGCTGATCTTATTCGTAATTATCCCATTAAATCACGTAATGTAATCGCACATATTCGTAAGGCGACTCAAGGCAAAATTACGCTTGAGAACTCACATCCTTTTATTCGGGAGTTATGGGGACGTCACTGGATTTTTGCCCATAATGGCGATTTACATGATTTTAATCCACCCTTAAGCGGACGTTTTACGCCGGTAGGAAATACCGATAGCGAAAGAGCATTTTGTTATTTATTAGATCAACTGGTAGAAGTATTTGGTTATGAAGAACCAACGCTTGAGCAGATATTTGAAGTATTAGAAAAGATTTCTCCTAAAATTGCAGAATATGGGACATTTAATTTCTGTTTATCGAATGGGCAAGCTTTATTTAGTTATGCGATTACTAAATTACATTGGTTAGTTCGAGAATATCCATTCAATAATGCACATTTAATTGATTTAGATGTTGAGGTTGATTTTAGTCAGGTAACCACTCCTGAAGATCGAGTTGCTGTAATTACCACTGAGCCTTTAACTCATAATGAAACATGGATTGCTTATCAACCTGGTGAAATGATTTTATTTCAACATGGTAAACCTATAAAGAAAGCGATTACTCAAGTTGAAAGATTAATACGTGAAGAGAAAAATCCTGAACTTAAGCGTATTACTCGTGCTGACCAATATTAATTTTTTATTGAAAGAAATGTAGTTTCTTGAGAAATATATATTTTTGTTTATTTAATAATAAAGTATTTTGTTTAAAAAATACTTTATCTTTTTAGTTGGTTAATATTAATTAATTTTTTAAAAATCAAAAACTTATTTATTTATTCATTTTTATTTATTTAAAGCCGACAAAATAACTTTGTTTTTATTTATACCCTTTAAAGATAAGATGCAGTTTATGCAACAGTCATTGAACATCATTGGGGGTGATGTATGAAAATGAAATGGGCTTCAGAATATAATACTGGTATTGACGTTATTGATGAGCAACATAAACGAATACTGGATTATATTAATGAGATTGATGATGTAAAAGATGATGAGGATAGACGTCGTATTAAAGATGTTTTAGACAATATTATTGATTATACGCAATCACATTTTACCTTTGAAGAAAGTTTACAAGAGGAAGCGGATTATAAATATAGAGTGCCTCATAAACGTGTACATGACTTGTTTATTAAAAAAATAGAATTATATCGTGAACGTTTTGAAATGGGCCATACGATTGAAGCAGAATTACAAGAGATCTTGGCTAAATGGTTAATTAACCATATTCAACATGATGATGCCGATTATGTGGGGGCAGTAAAAGAAAATATGATGGGGATTATTAGAGAAAAAGAAAAGAAGAAAGGAAAGAACTGGTTCGCCCGTTTTTTCTCATAACCTTAACTAAAAAAACTCTAATATACAGTTAGCGCGGCAAACTATCGTTTCGGTGGTTTGCTTTTTTTATTGTGCAAACTTTGATTTTCATGCATGAGACGGGCAAAATATCTATAGACTTTTTCAAGGAATGCATAATGCAGGACATACCTATGTCACGATGGTTATCGCCTCTTATGGCGTTTTGCTTATCTTTTGTCATCATGGCCACTTTGGCACCAACCATGGGAATCCAGATAGATCGTCAAATCGATTTCTGGTTATTGTGGTTTGGCACTATGTTGTTATTGGCATTACCAGTTTGTTATTTGGAAATTGCTTTAGCAAAACGATCAAAAACAACCGCTTTAAATGCGTTATCGAGTTTAACTCGTGAAGCTGATAGTTCCCCTAAATGGCGTGTGGTTGGCTGGCTTGCTGTTGTTTTTATTCCTTTCTTAGCGGGTAACGTTCTAAGTACTGCGAGCAATATATTAGTTGCACAGTTTGCCCCAAGCATTTCCGGTCAAATTATTTTTGCAGGCCTTGCAGTTGCTGCCTTGGTATTATCTTTTATTCCACGCCAAATACTTATTCTATTAATGACCTTAGGAGTAATCGCTTCTATTGTGTTGGCAAATATGATGGGCTCGACTTTACAACCTTGGCATTGGACCAGTGTTGAGTTTAAGGAGTGGGGTAATGCAACTGTACTTGCACTTGTCGCGAGCGGGTTAGGTTTAGGGCTTTACTGGCAAAATAGTGTAGGTGCTGTTCAGGCGCAAGAAGGCGCAACGAAAACTGTTCTTCCAATTTGGTTAGCTCAGCTCATTGCTGTGGTTGCTTTTGGCTTTTTCTCGCTTCAGGCTCAATTACCCGTTTTAACGTGGATATTTACCGGAGTAATGACATCCGCGTTATTTGTGCAGTTGGCTAGAGAACAACTTGCTCAGCGACAGCTTATGCCTGTTTTACAATGGGTGATTATTGTTGTAGCAATTGCAGTTTGGGCGGTGCCGGAAGTTCATAATTTATTCACGCTTATTCTTATGCTGTGGGGCTTACTTATTTGCTTAATCTATGCAGTTTTTGCAGGTTGGATTATGAAAATTAGCCACTTGCGTAAATCGATGAATTTCAGCAATGAGCTTTTTTATAACCTATGGCGTATTGCTGTACGTATCGTATTGCCGCTTTCAATTATTGTGGCAATGATTGCTGTACTTGGACAAAGTATCTAATGGAACGCACACAACAAGTTTGGGTCGCTTTTGCGGTACCGGAACAACAGTTTCTAATTTCTGTTCCATTTGAAGAAGGAATGACTGCTGCACAGGCAGTTCAAGCAAGTGGTTTATCAAATCAAATAGATTTGCCTGAACCACTTCAGCTCGGCATTTTTGGAATAAAAGTAGAAACTGATGCGGTATTACATGCAGGCGATCGAGTTGAGGTTTATCGACCATTAACGATTAATCCAAAAGATATTCGCCGGAAACGTGCTGCGAAAAACCCTGTAGGCAGATACATTAAAGGCAATCGCTTTAAGCAATCAGCTCAATAAGCAAAACCCCTCAAGTATTTCACTAGAGGGGTTTCTTTTTATTAGAAAAAACGATTATAGTGGTGGGGCAGTTAAAATTGCTTCTTTGGAAGCAGGTAAACCTGGTTGCGATTCTGGAATAGTCTCTAAACCTTCAATTTTAGTTACGGTTCCAGTTCCATCAAAGTAAATTTTTAAATGCTGACCATGTGCTGCGGGGATTTTCGCTTTTTTAGCATATGTTCCCGGGATATAGTTGTAGATATAGTCCCAACGTTGTGGATTGAGGGGATCAGTCACTGTTGGGCTACCAAGCAAAAAGCGCACTTGCTGGAAATTCATGCCGACCTGTACTTGAGAGGCTTGAGCTTTAGTCAATGGAGTCCCTTGAGGAATATCAACCTTATATACACCAAAGATTGAACAACCAGCTAGGAGTGAAGTGACGAATAACGTCAGCACGAGTTTTTGCATTTTGCTACACTATCCCAATAAATTATGATGCATTTGATCAAAGGATAGATCATACTTCATCTAAATTCTATTGCCTATTCCAACTTGAGATTTGTTGAGAGACCTTTTTTCATGCCTATTTCCAATCAAGATTTGCGCAAAGCTGGACTTAAAGTTACCCTTCCACGAATTAAGATTTTGGAATTATTAGAAAATTCAAAACAACATCATCTTAGCGCCGAAGATATTTACAAGACTTTGTTAGAGCAAGGGGAAGATGTCGGACTTGCGACAGTTTACCGTGTGTTAACACAATTTGAAGCTGCGGGTATTATTCAACGTCACCATTTTGAAAATAACCATTCTGTTTTCGAAATCATGCAAGAAGATCATCACGATCATTTGGTATGCCAAAACTGTAACAAAGTCATTGAATTTACTAATGATGTTATCGAGAAAGAACAGCATTCTGTAGCAGAACAACATGGGTTTACCTTAACGGGTCACTCATTAAATCTCTATGGTTACTGTAATGAACCTGAATGTCAGGAAGCATTGCGCAAGAAATAATCGTTTTCACATAAAGAAAACAAATAAAAAAGGAAGGTTACGTTTAACCTTCCTTTTTTTATGAAGAAATTACTGGCGGTCAAAAGTTAAATGCTGTTTTCCGTCTGATAATTGATCAGGACCTTCATCTGCAAGTTTAATGGTTAAACGTAAATCGTTCGGTGAGTCAGCATGTTTAAGTGCATCTTTGTAGGTAATTTGACCAGCTTTATATAAATCAAATAAAGCTTGGTCAAAGGTCTGCATACCAAGTTCACGTGAGCGTTTCATCAAATCTTTAATTTCATGAATTTCACCTTTACGGATGTAGTCTGAAATTAATGGTGAGTTAATTAAAATCTCAATTGCTGCACGGCGTGAATTACCATCTGGTGTTGGAATGAGCTGCTGCGCAATCATAGCCTTTAAGTTAAGTGACAAGTCCATATAAAGCTGGCTATGACGGTCACTTTCAAAAAAGTGAATAATACGGTCGAGTGCTTGGTTGGCGTTGTTGGCGTGCATGGTAGCTAATACAAGATGGCCTGTTTCAGCAAAGCCAATCGCGTAGTCCATGACTTCACGAGAACGAATCTCACCAATTAAGATGACATCCGGCGCTTGTCGTAATGTATTTTTCAAGGCAATTTCAAATGAGTCGGTATCGATCCCGACCTCACGCTGAGTAATGATGCAGCCTGCATGTTCGTGAATAAACTCAATCGGGTCTTCAATGGTAATGATATGGCCCTTAGAGTTATGGTTACGATGGCTGATCATTGAAGCCAATGAAGTGGATTTACCTGTACCTGTCGCGCCTACGAAAATAATAATGCCGCGTTTGGTCATCGATAAATCTTTAAGTACAGGCGGTAACTGCAAGTCATCAATTGAAGGAATCTTGGTTTCAATACGACGTAGTACCATGCCTGGCATGTCGCGCTGCTGAAAAGCACTGACACGAAAACGCGCCGTTTTTTCACGGTTCATAATGGCAAAGTTACATTCACGAGTTTCTGCAAATTCTCTGCGTTGTTTTTCACTCATGATGGAATGTAACAGTTGACCAATCACTTCCCCAGAAAGACTATTTTTTGAAATTGGAACAATTTGCCCGTTAATCTTCATAGAGGGCGCAACGCCATCTGTAATAAAGAGATCCGATGATTTTTTTTCAACCATCAGGTTGAGTAGGTCATTAAAATCCATAATTGTATTCTCGCTATTTTGTTATTTTTATAGGAATGATTCAGGCTGTTTTGCCGCAGTACGTGCGGTTTGTGGACTAATCACACCGCGAGCGACTAAGCCTTTTAAACTTTGGTCGAGTGTGGTCATGCCATGACTGGCACCAGTTTGAATGGCTGAGTACATTTGCGCGACTTTGTTTTCACGAATTAAGTTACGAATAGCCGGAATACCAATCATGATCTCATGCGCTGCGACACGGCCACCGCCATTCTTTTTAAGCAGGGTCTGCGAAATAACCGCTTGTAAAGATTCAGACAGCATGGCACGAACCATGTCTTTTTCTTCGGCAGGGAATACGTCAATCACACGGTCAATGGTTTTTGCTGCCGACGTAGTGTGGAGCGTACCAAACACCAAGTGACCTGTTTCGGCAGCAGTTAATGCTAAACGAATAGTTTCAAGGTCACGCATCTCACCGACCAAAATAATATCAGGGTCTTCACGCAGTGCTGAGCGAAGTGCTTCATTAAAGCCGTGTGTGTCACGATGCACTTCACGCTGGTTAATGAGACATTTCTTAGACTGGTGTACAAATTCGATTGGATCTTCCACCGTTAAAATATGGTCATAGCGGTTTTCGTTAATATAATCGAGCATCGCTGCAAGCGTAGTTGATTTACCCGAACCTGTTGGTCCTGTCACCAGTACAATGCCACGAGGATAGTCGCAAATATCTTTAAAGATTTGTCCTAGACCTAGATCTTCCATGGTGAGGACTTTAGATGGAATGGTACGAAATACTGCACCAGCACCACGGTTTTGGTTAAATGCGTTAACACGGAAACGCGCAACATTAGGTACTTCAAAAGAAAAGTCAGTTTCGAGTTTTTCTTCATAGTCACGGCGCTGTTTATCATTCATGATGTCGTAAACAAGACGGTGGACATCTTTATGTTCTAAGGCTGGTAAGTTAATACGACGAACTTCACCGTCAACACGAATCATTGGTGGCATGCCAGCAGAGAGATGTAAATCGGACGCGCCATTTTTCACAGAGAAGGCGAGTAGCTCTGTAATATCCATAATTTCCCCAAGTAAATTAAAATATGTCATTATTTTGTAGAATAATATACGGCTTTCACCGAGGCTTACCAACACCTCGCTTTATGTGAAAAGCAAAAAAGTTTTTTGAAAATGAGAACCTTGTCAATGAATTACCTGCAAGATGCGCGACAGCACGTATTACAGCAAATCAAAACAGCTTGTGAACTTGCTCAGCGTGCGCCTGAAACTGTGCAACTTTTAGCCGTATCGAAAACTCATCCGAGTGAAAGATTGCGTGAAATGTATGCAGCAGGGCAAAGGGCATTCGGCGAAAATTATTTGCAAGAAGCTTTAGATAAAATTGATGCTTTACAGGATTTGGATATTGAATGGCATTTCATTGGTCATGTTCAGCGGAATAAAACTAAGCATTTGGCAGAGAAGTTTGATTGGGTTCATGGGGTAGATCGTTTAATTATTGCAGAACGCCTATCTAACCAACGTGGTGATGACCAAGCTGCGCTTAATATTTGTTTGCAAGTCAATATTGATGGGCAAGAGAGTAAGGATGGTTGTGCACCGGAAGACGTTGCCGAGTTGGTTGCTCAAATGAGTCAACTACCGAAAATCAAGTTACGTGGTTTAATGGTGATTCCGGCTCCTGACAATACAGGTGCTTTTGCAGATGCCAAAAAATTATTTGACGTGGTAAAAGACCAACATGCTCACCCAGAAGACTGGGATACATTGAGTATGGGAATGTCGAGTGATTTAGAAGCCGCAATTGCCGCTGGTTCAACCATGGTACGTGTAGGCACAGCTTTATTTGGGGCTAGAGACTATTCGCAAAAAGGCTGATGTAAGCGATTTCTTACAGAAATTGCGGCCTTTTGCGGCTATGGCAGACAATGCTTTTTTTGTACTATGAACTCATCAGGAAACAGGATGTTTCTAAGAATAACAATAAAAAGTCATGAATGGATGCAGACAGGTACGACAGGAGTCATACCAACGCAGAATCTAAAAAAGCCCCGACAGGATGTCGGGGCTTTTTAGTTTTAACCCACTATTTCAATGGTACTTGCACCAGCGCCAAGTGGTTTCACTTGAATTTGTACAGGAATGCGTTCATGCATTTCTTGAATGTGTGAGATGAGAATGACCTGACGTCCCTGATTTTGCAGTTGGTCTAAAGCATTCATGACCATGTGCAAAGATGAGGCATCTAAAGTACCAAAACCTTCATCAATAAACAGTGATTCAATTTTCATTGAACCCGATGCCATATTGGCAATCGCTAAAGACAAGGCAAGGGCAGTTAAGAACGACTCACCGCCAGATAAAGACGCAACTGAGCGGGTTTCTCCATCCATGTCGTGGTCAATAATGGCAAGACTTAATGACTGATCAAGACGTTTTAGCGTATAACGCTGAGAAAGCATCGCCAGTTGTTGGTTGGCATGTTCAACTAAAATATCTAGGTGATATTGCTGAGCATAGTCACGGAACTCTTTACCTTTGGCATCACCAATCAAGCCTGAAATTTTGCTCCAGCGATGTTCTTCTTGTTGAATGTTTTGAATTTGTTCAGCGTATTTTTGCTGTTTGGCAAGGTTTTGCTGATGTAATTCAAGCTTCAGCTTTAGCCCGTCACGCACTTCAAGCTGTGCTTTGAGCTTTGCAATATTGTCTTGAATAAGGCTAACGAGCTTTTCGTATTCAATATCTGGCTGAGTTTGTAAGTGCTCGCTTAATTGCTCTTGCATCGTTTTAAGGGCAGAAGAGGCTTCACTTAATAAACGCTCGGCATGATTAAGACGGTTACGAATATCTTGCTCTTGAGCTGAATTAATCTGTATGAGTGCCGTAAGATCAGATGCCTGAAAATCAGTATGGGCTTTTAACCAGTTTTGAATTTGCCCATCGATCTGCTGTTGATGTTGTCCTGTGTGTTGATGCTGATGTTTAAGTTGATCGAGCGCCTGTTTTTGCTGTTCAAAGTGTTGTCTGGTTTGTTCGAAACGCTGTTTAGCCTCATGATACGCCGTTTGTTGGTGCTGACGTTTAGCGTCATGCTCAATTAACCATTCATGCGGCTTAATATCCGAACGGCCTGTCATTTGCTGAATGAGCGATACCGCTTTTTCATTATTTTGTTGGCCTTTAAGCGTAATCTCTTGGAGATTTTGATCGATCTCATCAATTTGCTTGGTCATTTGCTCAAGGTTGGCAGCTAACATTTTAAGTTCTTGCTGCTGTTGTTCAAAACGCTGTGAAAGCTGTTCTTGTTGTTCAAGTTGCTTAGCACGTGCATCCAGAATAGCCCAAGTCTGCTTAGCTGTTTGGCTACTTGCTTGCTGCCATGCGTGCTGTTCGGTTTCCGATAAACACTCGACAATATGTTGAACTTGTTGTTGCCATTGCTGTGCTGTATTAAGCAAACTTTCATTACGCTGAATAGTTTGAACAAGTTGATTGTGTTGTTTAATGGCTTGGGTTAAACGTAAGTTTTCTGAGTCAAATAAACTTATGGCAGTTTGTGTCGCTTGTCTCAGCTCATTAAGTGTTTGTAAGATTTGTTCAGGTGCTTGATTAAGCTCAATGTGTAATTGATTGAGGTTAAACGCTTGCTCAAGTTCTTGCTGTAAGTGCGTCTGTTTTACTTGCAGTTGAGCTAGATATTTCTGAACTTGTTCAAGCTCGGCCCGGCACTGAGTAAGTGCATGTTGCTGGGTTTGCCATGCATTAAACTTAGTTTGCTCGAGTGCAATAGCTTGTTGCTCTTGCTGTTGCTGTAAATCGAACAAGGCCTTGGAGACTGCACTGTCATCAATACGATAAGGATGGTGGGTGCTTCCACAGACCAAACACGCTTCACCTTCTTTAAGATTGGCACGTAACTGTTCAATATTTTCGGTGTGTAGTAAACGTTGCTGTTGCAGGATGTGCTGTAACTTTTCACGTTCAGTTTTTGCTGTTTGGTAGTCTTGTTCAGCTAACTGGCAAACGGTTTTAAGTTGGTCTTCTTTCGCGGAGGCTTGAGTATGTTTTTCGGTGAATTGCTGAAGCTCAGCATATAGCTCATGATAAATTTTTATTTTCTGTTGAATCAGATCTAACTGCGTGACTTGAGCAAGTTTCTGATCTTTATCTTTACGCTGTTGTTCAAGCTTTAACTCAATCTGTTCAACGGTGCCTAGTGAAACTGTGAGTTGTTCGAGTTCACTTTTAGCTTCCGATAGCTTTTGGCGAGCAAGGGGAGGGTTACCGAGCTGTTCTTCAATCGTTTGGTAATTTTGAATAAATTGCCCAAGCTGATGTAGATGTGCTGAAAGGCCCTTATCTAATTCAGCATATTGCTGAGTTTGGATCAGCTGCTGTTGTAAATGAATTTTGTTCTGCTCAAGCTGTGCAATTTGCTGTTGTACCGCGTTTTGCTGCTGTTGTAGTGGGCTTAGGTTTTGTTCAAGTACCTGTCTTTTTTCTTTGCACTTTTTATATTCATCGGCAATAAAAGCGCGTTCTTGAATGGACTGTCGAACTTGATTTAAAGCATGTTGATGCTGTTGCTCAAAATCGAGGGTCTGTTTAAGCTGTTGTTCTGCAAGTTGATATTTTTTTTGTCCCGTTTCAAAAATTTGTACCAACTCATTAAACTTGGTTTGAGCTTGCTGAATTTGCGGTTCAAGTTGTTGTAGGGTTTGTAAATTTTGAGCTTGCTGAAAAACTTGTGGGCGTATTTCAGAGAAAACTTCGAGTCGTTTTAATTGCTCACGTTCACTAGCCAGTTGTTGATGGTGATTTTGCTGGGTTTGAAACTGTTGCTGTTTTGTTTGAACTTCTTGTTCAAGTTTTGCTTTACGTTCAAACCATTGTTGCTGTTTGTCTAAGACATGTTTTTGTTGTTCTAATTGTTGATAGTTTTGTTCGGCTTGCTGGTATTGCTCGGTAAATGCAGCAATCTCTTCATCAGACAAAATTTCAATGTGACCTAAAAACTCTTCCAGTTGTTTACGCTGCTTTGCAATATCGGCTGTTTTACGAAAAGCCAGTTCACCGATTTTGGCGAAAATGCTGGAGTTAGTTAGGTACTCAAGTAATTCACCGCGTTCGCTGTCTCGAGCTTTTAAAAATGCGGTCACTTCGGACTGGGCAAGTAGCACCGCACGAGCAAACTGTTCAAAAGAAAGCTGGGTAATTTGCTTAACTTTTTCATCAACTGCTTTGGCTTTGTCGGCAAGTACCACACCATCGGTTAAACATTTTAAGTGGCGCTGTACACTTTGCAATTTACCATTTGGGTTTTCACGTGCACGTTTAATTTCCCAACGAGCCAAATAGCGCTTTTGATCTTGCGCAATAAAACAAAGCTCAGCAAAACCATGTCCTGTACCACGACGTAAAACAGTTAAAGGAGAGTTGGTCAGCAACTCAGAGCCATCAACATCTTTTAACTTACCATCGCTGTCTTTAAGGCGAGGAACCCGATTAAATAAGGCCAGACACATCGCATCTAGAATAGTCGACTTACCTGCGCCAGTTTTCCCCACAATTGCAATGAGACCTGCATGGGCCAGAGGTGCGCTTTCAAAGTCAATAAAATGCTCATCAGCAAGCGATGCCAGATTTTTTATTCGAATGGATAAAATTTTCATGACATATCCTTAATGGCTTGCATCATTTTCAAGATGTTTTTGTGCTTCTTGTACCAGACTCAGAAAATCTTTTAAGACCGCATCATCGGCGCTGTAACCTTGTTTTTCCCAAATATTTTGAAAGAGTTTTTCTGGTGTTGGTGGCTCAAGAGCAATGTGCTGGGTAGTATTTGAATTAGTTGTGTCTTTGTTCACGTATTGACGTGAAATACGCACTAAACGATAGCGGTCAGGTGGCAGAGCTGCTTCAAACTGCTGACGTAAATTTGGCTGTGGCGGCGTTAAACTATAATATTCAATATCGACATATTCACGGTGGTCAATATTTTCAATCACACCGTGAGGCAAGGCTTTGAGTTGTTGCAGCACTTCGTTTAGCTCACCACGAATGCGGTGCAATTGTATGCAGCGCGGAATTTCCACAGCTTCAAATTGCAAACGGTTGTCCGTATCTTGAGAAGGGTCAATTTTGACCTCAACCACTTGGTGCTTATAGTTAATTTCGCTAAAAGAAAGCGGAATGGGTGAACCGCTATAACGAATGTGCGGCTGACCTACTTTTTGTGGTTTATGTAAGTGCCCTAAAGCGACATAGTCGACCGCATCTTCAAATAACGTCGTTGAAAGCGCCTCTTCATTACCAATAATAATGGGGCGTTCAGAGTCGGATGTTTCCCCACCTTGCATATGCGCATGCGACATCAAGATAAGCGCTTGGTCTGGTGTCTTACGACGTTTGGCTTCGGCAATGAGTTGCTGGTGCAAATAGGCAATCGCGTTTTTGCTATTGGTGGTATGTTCGTTAAAGCCCGTAATTTCGGCCGAACGTAAAAAAGGCAGGGCAAGGCACCACGCCACAATATCTTGATTTTGGTTATAGATAGGTAAAAGCAGTCGATCGAGATCTAGGGTTTTATCTTCATTCCAGCGAACCACACCCACAGTTTTTGCATTGTATTTTTCTAAAAGCGGTTCGACCTGTTCAATACGGTAGCCTGAGTCATGGTTACCCGCAATCATGAGTGTTTGCATGTGCGGTGCAATACGATGGGCATCTGCTAAAAATTGGTAGAGTTGTTTTTGTGCTTGAGAACCCGGGTTAATGACATCAAAAATATCGCCAGCAATAAGCAGGGCATGTGGTTGTTTTTCTTGGATTTGAGTGAGCAACCAGCTTAAAAATTGTTGGTGTTCGTAGTGTCGTGAGTGATTATAAAAAAACTGCCCCAAATGCCAGTCAGAAGTATGTAGAAAATGTACGGACATAGAAACAGACATCAAGCCAAGATAAACACAGATACGTTAGCATAAATTGGCAGGAGATTTTATCAAGACATTTTAAAGTGTTCGTTATTTAAGCCAGCAATGAAATCTGAATTATTTTGTCTCCTTAAGCTCTGCTTTGTTACTATCAGGTCAAACCATGAACTTTGAGAACAAAATGGCTATTCATAAATACGAAGTAAAAATACAGTGGGAAGGCAATACGGGTACAGGCACTTCCTCTTATCGTTCATATAAACGCGACTTTAGTATTCAGCATCCTCAAAAGACCACTATTCAAGGTTCATCAGACCCTGCCTATTTGGGCGATGTGACCAGATGGAACCCAGAAGATTTATTGGTCGCGTCAGCTTCTGCTTGTCATAAGCTTTGGTATTTACACCTATGTGCAGTCAATCATATTCACGTTGTGAGTTATGTCGATCATGCACTTGGTTTTATGGAAGATACAGATCCGGTCAAACGTGGTCATTTTACCCAAATTATTTTAAGGCCCGAGGTTGTTTTAGAAAAAGGGGCTGACCAAGAGCTTGCAGCAAAACTGCATGAAGAAGCACATCACGAATGTATGATTGCCAATTCGGTAAATTTTCCAATTACATGTGAAGCCAGCTTTAGCTTTGCTGAATAATTCATATGAAATAGCCACCGATAAAAGCGGTGGCTATAAATTAAAATAAATAGGCTAAATAAAATCTTTAAGCTGCATTTTCATCGACTTGAAAAATACCAAAAACGTTGTGGTCTAAATCGACAAAGTAACCATGCCAAGCGCGGCCCGGAATAGCGAATTTATCCATTGCCACAATGCCACCTTGCGCTAAAATTTTTGCAGCCACTTCATCGAAGTTTTCCACCTGAACCGAACAGGTAAATGCATTGGTGCCATATTCCATTGGCGGTGTTTGAGCAGGGCGTTTTAATAGCCCACCCATAATTGAAGGTGTCTCTATGCGGTAATATTCAATCGGTAAGCTTTCATCGAGTTTAAATTGCCAGCCAAACACAGCTTGATAAAACTGCGCATCGCGGGTAGGGTTTGAAGACTGGATTTCAAAATAGGCAATAGTGTTCATATTATTTAAATCATATTTTTATGGTGTAAAAAGTATACGCATAGCCTTTATAGCCACGAAAGCATTATTGTGTATGGTGAGCGTAAAATAAATGAACGTACTAGAAAATAAAAACCGACGATTCGAGTGATGAGAGAATCGTCGGTCAAAAACTTCATCAAGGGTTTCGGCTGCTAACAAAACCTAATCCGAAGGAAGAAAGAGTCGTAATGAAAGGTCACCGAAACAATTTTGCGGATGCCGTGCAAAGGAAGTATTCGGTTGCTGCGACCTTGTTACCCTATATAACGTCAAGAGATCAGGATTGGTTGACAGAAAATGAAAAAAAATCGAAAAAAATTTATAATTATTTTTTGAACCCAAAAATTAGGCAAAAATATGACCAAATTACGTTCTTACTTTCTCTGGTTTTTTGCTTTATGCATCGTGCTCACTTTAATTGTCGGTGTGATTGCAGCACTATTACCAGCGAGTGTAGGCGGTATTTTAACAGCCGTTCCATATTTAGGCGCAATGATTTTTGTCTTATTTAGATTTTTAAAGAAAGAACGCCGTGCACCGACAGTACCAGAAAAAAAGAAATTTACTTTAGGTTTTACCCTCATATTTTGGGGCTATAACTTGTGTGGTGTTTTATTTGGTCTGTTTTTATTTTCAAGAAAAGACCCTGAGATTTTGCAAAACTTTATGCTTTACCTCAAACAGCCTCAGTTCTTAAGCATTATGGTGATTATGCTTTTAATGTTAGCTATTCCGCTTTATTTAATTACCTACTGGTTTTATGGCAAACAAGCCCAGCGCATGGCAAACAAAATGTTTAATGCATCATAACTCACCACAAAAAACTGATACGATTAGTTCGTTATTAAATTTTATAACTATATTAATTAAAAACTGCTGTCCTCGGTTTTGGAGGAAATATGAATAAGAATGTATTAATCACAGGTGCCAGTGGCTTTATTGGAACGCATTTAATTGGGTTCCTGCTACAAAAAAATTATAACGTGATTGCTGTGACACGGCAGGCTGGAAAGAAATCTGACTATCCTGCCTTGCAGTGGGTACAAAAGTTCGAAGATATCTCGACCCGTCAAATTGATTATGTGGTGAATTTGGCCGGTGCAAATATTGGTGAGAAACGCTGGACTGAGTCACGTAAAAAACAACTCATTGAAAGCCGTGTAAATACGACCCAAAAACTGTATGCATGGCTCAAGCAATCTCAAATTTTTCCTGAAGTAATTGTCTCTGGTTCTGCAATTGGTTATTACGGTATAGATAATCAAGAAAAGTGGACAGAGGTGTGCACTGAACAAAGTTCACCACAGCCTATTTTTATGTCTCAGCTTTGCCAAGAGTGGGAACGCGCAGCTTTAGCAGATCCTCAGCAAAATACTAAAATTATTCGTTTAGGTGTGGTGTTTGGGCAGGGCGGTGGCATTTTGCCTAAAATGTTGCTTCCTATTCGACTCAATTTAGTCGGTCAAATCGGTCATGGCCGTCAACCTGTGGTTTGGGTACATATTGAAGACGTATTAAACGCAATTGAGTTTATATTTCAGCATCCTCAATCAGCTCAAATTCATAATGTGGTGGCGCCAGAAAATGTGACCCAAAAGGTATTTGTTGAACAAGCTGCCAAGGTTTTGAATAAAAAACCACTGTTGTCGGCGCCTAGTACAGTTTTTCGCTGTTTGTTAGGAGAGCAGTCGCAATTGATCTTAAATGGGCAATACGTCAAACCCGCAGCCTTACAAGCAGAAGGATTTGAGTTTGCTTATCCTCAATTAATAATGGCTTTAGAAAATATACTCGCCTCAGGCTAAGATTTTATTTTGCAAACGCTCTGGGGAATATGCTTTGGCATCAACTAATGTTGGTTGTCCTAGCATAAGCTGACGGAGCAATTGCGCAGAACCTGCGCCCATACACAAACCATTTCTAAAGTGACCAAAGTTTGCCCATAGGTTATCCATTTCAGGCATTTTGCCAATGTACGGAACGCCATTTGGTGAACTTGGTCTGAGTCCTGCCCAACGATGTACAATCGGGAAATCGGCCAGTTCAGGCACCATTTCTAAACACGCTTCTAAAATATTGTGCTGCGTAGTTTCATCGGTAGAGGTGTCAAAACCACGATGTGCCATGCTAGAACCACACACAATATGACCGTCCATACGTGGAATCAGGTACATGACTCGATTCATACACATGGTCGGTAGCCAGTGAGCAGGGGTTTTAAATAACAGCATCTGACCTTGCACAGGTTCGACTGGAATGTCGAGTTGTAATTGTGAGTTCCAATAATGGCTCCAAGCGCCTGAAGTTATTACAAAATGGTCTGCTGTATGTTTGCGACCATCTTCGGTTTGGAGTGCTTGTATGGCATCACCTTGTTGAATCAGTTTTTTAACAGGAGTGTTTTCAAAAAACTCAACATTCGGATGTTGCTTTAAATAACTAATCAGAGACTGTAATACGCGTGGATTACGAATATTAGACAGTTCAGGGAAGTAAATGGCTTCTTGAAATTGTTCGGAAATATGCGGATTAACTTGTTCTAAGGCATCTCTTTGTAAATATTCACAGCGCTGCATCGGCTCTTGATGCTGCTCTGCATAGGACAAACCAACGTCAAAATCTTCTTCATCAAAAATCAGCATGCCTGTGTCATGTATTTCAAAATCAATCCCTGTAACAGGGTAGAGCTTTTGGTTCCATGCTTGATAAGAGGCTTTGCCAAATTGAGCGAGTTGGTTCACTGCATGCACATAACGCCACGGGTACATCGGAGAGAGAATACCTCCGCCAGCCCAAGAGGCTGCTTGTCCCGCTTGTTGTTGATCAAAAATGCTGATCGTACAGCCTTGTTCAACCAACTCCAACGCAGACATTAATCCACTTATGCCCGCGCCAATGATTGCAATATGCATGCAGTGTTATCCTTTCTCTGCGAACTTAGTTCATTTCCTTGAGTTTTTTAGCAGCGGTTTCTGCAAAGTAAGTCCAGATTCCGTCTGCACCAGCGCGGCGGCAGCACATGAGCGATTCTAAAATCACTGAGTCTGATAACCAGCCATTTTGAATTGCGCCAGCTAACATTGCGTATTCGCCACTCACTTGATAAATGAATGTCGGAATACCAAAGGTATCTTTCACCTCACGTACCACATCCAGATATGGCATGCCCGGTTTTACAATCACCATGTCGGCGCCTTCTTGAATATCAAGCGCGATTTCATGTAATGCTTCGGCACGGTTGGCAAAATCCATCTGGTAGTTATATTTATTACCACCTTTTAGGTTGGATGCAGAGCCAACAGCATCGCGGAATGGACCATAGAAGCTAGAGGCGTATTTTGCAGAGTAGGCCATGATGTTGGTATAGATGTGACCATTGGCTTCTAAAGCTTGACGAATTGCGCCAATACGGCCATCCATCATGTCACTTGGAGCAATCACTTCGGCACCTGCTTCTGCGTGACTTAAGGCTTGTTTAATCAAGCATTCTACAGTCTCGTCGTTTAGCACATAGCCAGTTTCATCAATAATGCCGTCTTGACCATGAGTCGTGTATGGGTCGAGTGCACCATCGGTGATTAGCACCATTTCTGGTAATTCTTTTTTAAGCAGACGACATGTGGTTTGTACTAAACCATCTTCACGCCATGCAGCTTCTGCGGTAAGGCTTTTATCTTCTTGAGGTGTTACAGGGAAAAGAGCCAGTTTGGATACACCTAATTCCAGAAGTCTTTCAGCTTTTTTCAGTAATAAATCTGCCGACAAACGCTGAATGTTTGGCATACTTGGAATATCTTGAGTTTGATTTTGTCCCGGTAATACAAATACTGGATAAATCAAGTGATTGGTAGTGAGCTGTGTTTCGCTGACCATCGCACGCAATTGGTCATTTTTACGGATACGGCGCATGCGAGTAGCTGGAAATGCAGGACGATTGAACGTATAAGTCATAACAATCTCGATGTTCGGTATTACACTAGGATAGGTTGGCGGATATTCCATTACTGTCAACCGACTGCTGTATTGTAGCCCCATAATGCTGGATTTGTACAAAATTATGGGTGTTTATCATGCTTTTAAATTTAGGCAACGTATGAGTGATGAAAAGAAAAATTGGACGGGGAACATACAATTAGGCGCCAAAACTGACCTAAATGTGGTTCTCAACCAATTGTGTAAGGCGTTTAATAGCTGTCCATTTTTTAAGCATAGTGGAATGATTATGCGTGTGGTAGATGGGCACATTGAAGGCTATGTTGAAATGCAACCTGACCTCATTGGCAATTTGGCTTTTCAGGTTTTGCATGGTGGTGTGGCTGCAACTTTGCTCGATAGCATTGGTGGAATTGTGGCAATGGAACATCTCTATCGCCGTTCAACCCCCGAAACCCTGCCTGAAACCATTAAACAGGTTACACGCTTGGCAACTGTCGATATGCGTGTAGATTATTTGGCACCGGGGCGTGGTAAATATTTTATTGCACGTGCCGAAGTCCTACGTTTAGGCCGCAAGGGCTGTACCATGCGCATGACTATGGTCAATGATGAAGATAAACAGATTGCTGCCGGCATTGCCTCATATGCCTATTAATCTAGGCATTTTAAGCATTTAAAAAGCGCTCAGGGCGCTTTTTTTCATATTAAAAAAGATAAAAATTTCACAAAAACTTTGAGATAAACATTAATTTAATTAGAACGAACGCATTAGTTATATTTTTTTATTCTCATATCATGAGGTTTTAGCGTTAAAATTGTCTCCTTTGACAATGCGGTATGTCTTGTTTATAGAAAAATAAAAACTCTATAACAAGGTGTAGTGCGAGATTGATGGCAAAGCCAACTCATCTTTAGGAACATACCATGACTGATGCACAAAGCAATGTACAAGAAACAGTGCCAACAACATCTGCCTCGGATGACAACATGCAAAACAAGCGCAAAAAATTTCTTGGTTTCTTTGCGCTGATTTTATTGATCGCCGCTATTTTATATGCAATCTGGGCATTATTTTTAAATCACTCGGTGAGTACGGATAATGCTTATGTCGGTGCAGAAACCGCGCAAATTACCTCAATGGTTAGCGGACAGGTCGCTCAGGTTTTGGTAAAAGATACTCAAACAGTACACCGCGGTGATGTGCTGGTTCGTATTGATGACCGTGATGCCAAAATCGCGTTGGCACAAGCCGAGGCAGAGCTTGCCAAAGCAAAACGCCAATACAAACAAACTGCGGCAAACAGTAGTTCTTTAAACTCTCAAGTGGTGGTTCGTGCTGACGAAATTAATAGTGCTAAAGCACAAGTTGCTCAAGCACAGGCCGACTATGACAAAGCTGCTTTAGAACTGAACCGCCGTGCACAGCTTGCTGCCTCTGGCGCTGTGTCTAAAGAAGAACTCACCAAAGCACAAAGTGCGGTTGAAACTGCTAAAGCCGGACTAGAGCTTGCTAAAGCCGGCCTTGCACAAGCGACTTCTAGTCGTAAGGCAGCCGAAAGCACCTTAGCTGCAAACGAAGCGTTAATTCAGGGTGTAAGCGAAACCTCGACTCCGGATGTACAAGTTGCACAAGCGCATGTAGAACAAGCTCAGCTTGACTTGGAACGTACCGTGATTCGTGCACCAGTTGATGGTGTGATTACACGCCGTAATATTCAAGTTGGTCAACGCGTTGCACCGGGTACAAGCATGATGATGATTGTGCCACTCAATGATTTATATGTAGATGCTAACTTCAAAGAAAGTCAGTTGAAAAAAGTCCGCCCAGGTCAGCCAGTCACATTAACGTCAGATTTATATGGTGATGATGTTGAATACCACGGCAAAGTGGTGGGCTTCTCTGGTGGTACAGGCTCTGCCTTTGCCTTAATTCCGGCTCAAAACGCAACAGGTAACTGGATTAAAGTGGTTCAACGCTTGCCGGTTCGTATTGCACTTGACCCGAAAGAACTTGCTGAACACCCATTACGTGTTGGCTTGTCGATGGAAGCAAAAGTCGACTTATCTGCGAAGTAAACGCTTATGAAAACGCAAACACCTTTTGCCGAGTTAAGCGGTGGCCGTTTACTACTGGCAGCGTTTGTTATTGCCTTGTCGAACTTTATGGTCGTACTTGATACGACCATTGCCAACGTCTCTGTACCGCATATTACCGGTAACCTTGCTGTTTCAAGCACACAAGGCACATGGGTCGTTACTTCATATGCAGTTGCAGAAGCGATTTGTGTACCTTTAACGGGTTGGCTGGCAGGCCGCTTTGGAACGGTGCGGGTCTTTATCTTCGGTTTAATTGGCTTTACGGTCTTTTCTTTCCTGTGCGGTTTGGCAACATCGTTAGAAATGTTGGTATTTTTCCGTATTGGGCAGGGTCTTTGTGGTGGTCCACTTATGCCACTCAGCCAAACTTTGCTTATGCGTATTTTCCCTCAAGAAAAGCATGCGCAGGCAATGGGTCTATGGGCAATGACCACAGTCGTCGGGCCAATTTTAGGACCAATTTTGGGTGGTCTGATTAGTGATAACCTGTCTTGGCACTGGATCTTCTTTATTAACTTACCGGTTGGTATTGTCTGTGTATTAGCAGCAATGCGTTTGTTAAGAGTAGCTGAAACAGAAACCATTTCTTTAAGAATCGACACTGTTGGTTTAGGTCTGTTAATTCTGTGGATTGGTGCGCTACAGCTTATGCTCGACTTGGGGCATGAACGCGACTGGTTTAACAGCACCAGCATTGTGGTTTTAGCTTTAACTGCCGCCATTGGTTTTGTGGTGTTCCTGATATGGGAACTCACCGACAAACACCCCGTGGTGGATGTCAAAGTCTTTAGGCATAGAGGCTTTGCCATTTCGGTACTGGCCTTGTCGCTCGGCTTTGGCGCATTCTTCGGCAGTATTGTACTGATTCCCCAGTGGCTGCAAATGAACCTTTCCTATACCGCAACGTGGGCCGGATATTTAACTGCAACCATGGGCTTTGGTAGTTTGACCATGTCACCGATTGTGGCAAAACTTTCGACCAAACATGACCCGCGTGCGCTGGCGAGCTTTGGTTTAATTTTGCTGGGTATTGTGACTTTAATGCGGGCATTCTGGACCACAGATGCCGACTTTATGGCACTGGCTTGGCCGCAAATCCTGCAAGGTTTTGCAGTACCGTTCTTCTTTATTCCACTGTCAAACATTGCACTTGGTTCGGTGTTGCAGCAAGAAATTGCATCTGCTGCGGGCCTCATGAACTTCTTAAGGACCATGGCAGGGGCGATTGGCGCTTCAATTGCGGTGACCGTGTGGGACGACCACGCCAAAGTTGCCCGTAGTGAAATGGTGTCAAACCTACATACGACTGAAGTACAAAACACACTTTTGCAAAATGGTTTTACGGCTGACTCGACGCTTGGAATTATTTCAAACCTTGTCGATAAAGAAGCCATTACCATGTCGGCAAACCATGTGTTTTTACTGTTTGCGATCGTGTTTGTCTTTGCAGGGCTGGTGATTTGGCTGTGTCCAAAACCCAAACAAGTCAGCGGTATGCCTTCTCACTAAACATCAAAAAGCATCTCTTCGGAGGTGCTTTTTTTAGACCTACTACAAAATGAGCGAGTTTATAAATAGCAGATTTTGCCTGTATTTAAAGAAATAAAGCATGCCAGAATTGGGCAAATCAGTTATAAAAGAGTGTGATAACAAACAAGGAGACATCAACAGAGCACAAAATAAACACCCTTAATCATTTAATATTATTAAAACTTTATTTTTATCAAAGATTAAAAAACTGAAGACCTGAAAACAAAGAAGCTTGCATGGCAATTGCATGGATAGGCAGGCGTATATATTGGAGTTATCACGTGAATAAAAGATATTCATTTTTGTTCAGTAGTTTATTAGCAGTCGGTTTATTACAAGGATGTGGAGATGACTCCTCGTCAGATCAGCCCAAGGATGATTCAAATACAACCCCGCCCAATTTAATTGTAGATAACGACCCGACCAGTTGTAGCAAACTGGCCCAAGACGGTTCAAGTGTGGTGGTCGGTTCAAACCAAAATGGTGACCCAGCCGCACCAGAGGGTGCATCGGGTTATAGACTCGGTAACACGGTTAAATACGCAGATAAATATATGGTGGTGGCAAACACGCCACTTGCGGTAAAAGCAGGTTGTGATGTGTTAAAAGCAGGCGGTAGCGCAGTCGATGCAGCCGTTGCGGTACAAGCCGTGCTTGGTTTGGTCGAGCCACAGTCGAGTACCATCGCCGGTAGTGGTTTTATGATGTATTACGATGCCAAAACCAAGCAAGTCACTGCTTATGATGGCCGTGAAACCGCACCTGCTGCAGCCAACGAATTTTATTTAATTCGCCAAAATATATATGACCCAAATTCACCTCCGCCTGTACCAAGTGCCCGCCGTAGCGGTCGCTCGATTGGTGTGCCGGGCGTGATGCGTTTGCTTGAACAAGCACAAAAAGAGCATGGCAAACTTAAGTGGAACCAACTTTTTGGTGAAGCGATTGGTTTGGCTGATAACGGTTTCCGCATTCCGGGGCGTTTGGCAGATGCCATTGCAAGTAATGCAAGCAATTTAGCACTCGATGCAAATGCAATGGCGACTTATTTCTACCCAGATGGATCACCACGTAAAGTCGGCGAGACCATGACCAATAAAGCCTATGCCAGAACACTCGAAGCACTCGCTTCACAAGGGGCAAACGCACTACACACTGGTCCAATTGCGCAAGCCATTGTGGCAAAAGCAGGGCAAACCGTGGGTGATGACCCAGCACGGACTCCAATTACCCCAAGCTTGATGACCTTGCAGGATTTATCGAACTATCAGGTGAAAAAACGCGACCCGATTTGTACGACGTACCGTGACCGTTACTATGTATGTACCATGCCACCTCCATCTTCGGGAGGGATTGCGGTTGCACAGACGTTGGGTATTTTAGAAAACTTTGATATGTCGCTTTACCCACCTAAAAACCCTGAAAATGAAGGTGGTGTGCCCGATGTGATGGGCGTACATTTAGTGTCTGAGGCAGAGCGTTTGGCCTATGCTGACCGTGATAAATATGTGGCAGATACCGACTTTGTTCGTTTGCCGGCACAGGGTATTCCAAGTTTTATTGATAAAAACTACTTAAAACAACGTGCAGCACTGATTAACCCGAACCAAAGTATGGGCGTAGCACCAGCAGGTAATTTCAATACAGCGGCAGGAGTGGATACCACTGTTGAACATGGCACAACTCAGTTCACGATAGTAGATGCCTATGGCAATGTGGTTTCAATGACATCGACTGTTGAATCGAGCATGGGTTCATTCCACATGGTGGATGGTTTCTTGCTGTCAAACCAGTTAACTGACTTTAGCGCGACCCCTTATGACAGCACTGGGGCGCTAGTTGCCAACCGTGTAGAAGGCGGCAAACGCCCACGTAGTACTATGGCACCAACCTTAGTGTTTAAAGGCACCACGCCAGATGAGTTTTATATGGCAACAGGTTCACCAGGTGGCGGTACGATCATTCAATATGTGGTTAAAACTTTGGTGGGTGCATTGGACTGGAATTTAAATGCACAGCAGGCCACTTCGCTTGTAAACTTTGGCGCGACCAATAGCAAAAACACCAATGTGGATAGCTCGAATGTACAGCTTTCCTTAGTTGACCTAATTGAAGGCTTAAAAGCAAAAGGGCATGGCATCTCTAACACTGCACAAACCAGTGGTATTTCAACGATTATGAAAGTAAATATAAATAATCAAAGTAAATACGCAGGTGGGGTAGACCCACGCCGTGAAGGGATTGTGTTAGGCAATGGTGCTTTATAGGCTAAACTTAAAAAAGCCGTCATTTTTGGCAGCTTTTTTTATGAGGGGCCTTGAAAAAAACAAAAGGCACTCAATTATGTAAGTATGTTCATCAGTGGCAGACTGTTGATAAAATGCACAGCATTTTATTTTAGTTATGCTATGATGTGCAGACATTCATGGGGATGTTATTGGCTTCGACGCCGGTGATGAAACTCATAGATGCATGCCGAGAGCGCATTTTCTCTCGTAAATAAAATTTGCATTTAAATAGTCGCAAACGACGAAACTTACGCTCTAGCTGCCTAAGGGCCGCTTGTCCGCTTCCTAGAATACTTGTGGTCTGGGAACCCGACTGAAGCGCACGCACACAAGTCCGTATAGAGTCAAGCCTCGGGGCTTTATACCAAACTTAGAGGATCGCACCTTGTACCCTGTTCGTCGGGTCACTTGGTGTTAAAACAATAGACGATATCTAAGCATGTAGTATTCTCGAGCGTAGTGCTGGCGGACGCGGGTTCAACTCCCGCCATCTCCACCAAAATTCTTTCCGAAGTAATCTATCGGAATCTAAAAAAGCCTTTAAACTCAATGTTTAAAGGCTTTTTTTATACCTGTTTGTCCGACCCTGTCCTAAGCTGTTTGACCCAATTTTTGCTTTGTGGGGGTCAAAATTGGGACAATTTGACCCACTAAATAAGTTTAATTGTGTGGGGCAAAGATATGTCGCTTACTGATGTGCTGTGTAAAAAAGCATTACCAAAAGAAAAACAGTACCGCCTTTCTGATATTAATGGTCTGTCTTTACGAATAGATCCGAATGGGAAAAAATATTGGTCTATCCGGTATACGGAAAATGGACAAAGGAAATCCAAAGCATTAGGTCTATATCCTGAGCTGAGTTTAAAGCGTGCAAGAGAGATAGCGCTTGATTTGAGATATAAACTCAAGAATACAGTTGAGGTCGAAGAGGAGCAGCCTTGCTTTAAGGAGGTTGCAGAGGATTGGTTTAATAATCAAAAAGAAACCTGGTCATCTAAGCATATTAGTAATGTTAGAGCTTCATTGGATGAGCTTTATATTGCTCTTGCTAATAAGCGTATTAACCAGATTCAGGCTCCTGAGATTCTACAAATCATTAAGAAGATTGAGGCAAGAGGTTCGCTTGAAATTGCAAAACGTACCTTATCTCGTTGTGGCATGGTCATGAAGTATGCCATTGCTCATGGATACCGCTATGACAACCCGGCAGGTGATCTGGTTTATGCTCTCAAGAATAAACGGGTCAAAAACTTAGCTTCGCTTTCGGCCTCTGAAATGCCTGAATTTTTAAGAAAGGTAAGAGCATACCCAAGTGATGCTCAAACGCATCATGCCATTATTCTGATCATGCTGACAGGCGTTCGGGTTAGTGAGTTGCTGCAAGCACGCTGGGAAGAATTTGATCTGGAAGGACGTAAGTGGGATATCCCTGAAGAACGAATGAAGAACAGACTTCCGCATCGTGTACCGTTGACGGACATGATGATTGCTGAGCTTCAGGCATTAAGACTTACTCATAATCAGGAACTGCTTTTTCCACATCGTTTAAATAACAAAGAACCGATGCGTAGCGAATCTATTTTAGCGGTAATCAAACGTTCAGGCTATGCAGGTCGGATGACCACACATGGTTTTAGGTCGCTATTCAGTACAGTCGTAAACGAATCGAATCTATTTAATCCAGATGCTATTGAGCGCCAGCTTGCCCATGTGCCACAGAATAGAATTCGCTCGGCCTATAATCGAGCACAGTACTGGGATGAGAGAGTAAGGTTGATGGAGTGGTATGGAAATATAATAAATTCATGGCTGAATGATTAGTACTAGTTATCCTCTTTTTTCTCGTCAAATAAAACAGGATGGACTTGATGTTTATTCACGGCTCTTAGATTTTTATGAAAATTCAAGATGCTTTTTGGTACACCATTACGATCTTGATTACTCACAACAATAGAAGGGATATCTTCTACACAATATGAGCTTACAAAGCTGAATTATATTCTTGAATCGCAAAACCCTCAGTTGTATTAAGGGCGTTTGGTTGCGAAATATCATATAAAAATATTGACTATATGGATTAAACGATCATTCATGAGTTCAGAAATCAACCTGAAATCTTATTAGAAATATTACGAAAGGATATTTTCTGAGGCTGTTTTTTTAGGAAGGAGTTTATATATCGGGTGAGATGGCTTCGAAGTCGTATCTTTAATCCATGACTTGCTGGGTTTGGTAGTGAATTTTATTGTGGTGAAAATTCAGGATTAAAGGTAGGGCTTGAGGCAGGACAATATTTTAAAGGCAGGAGCATAGGCTTCTGCTTTTTTTTGTCGATAATGAATGAAAATTAATACATCTAAAAGTTGTATTTTTATAAAAATAAAGAGGATTATTAAATCTATAGAATAAAAATAATATTTTTTAATTGTATTTTTATCTCTTGATAACGAGATATAATTTAATTAATACCTGTAATAATACATTTCAAAATTATGAAACAACAGCGATATATAAGCATATTAGACACTTTTAGTTGGAATAAATTACAAATTGATGTTGCAGATATATTTCATATATTGAAATTTAAAAAAATAACAATGATTGCTTCTTATGAGGAAGGTGTGATTGGTGTCGAACAGGCTAAACATCTGCTGGATGAGTTGGAAAAGTTGCAGTATTTATGGTGTTTGGTTGAGCAAAATTCTTTTTTGACTTTTGATCAGTTTAAGAACAATTTAATGAACAGTACGGCAACAAATTGGGTGTGTGCCAGACAAGAGATAGAAGGTTTAAGTTGTGATCTGAATGCACTGACGATGCCCTATCTTAAAATTGGCAATGAACTGTATTTAGTTTGGTTTAGGCTGAATGCTCTGAATCAATCGCCATCATATTTAAATGATCATCAGCCGTACCTGTATTCACCTTTAAATACAAATGTGACTTTGCTACCGTCAACAGCAGTCAGTAGCGGTACACATCTTCAGCATCATACGTATTTAAACCTTGTACTGTGGTTGAAGCAATATTTAAGTACAACCAGCTTTCTTCCGAATTATGTTATTCCAGCGCTACCACCTCAAGTCACAACGGAGCAGCTTTTTGATACCTTGCTGGAAAGATATCAATCACTTTATTGCCTGTCCTTAAATATTCAGCTTCCATTCAAGTCAAACGGAATGGTTGACTATCATGCGTTTATTCAAGATCGATTGATGCGTATCCCACAGTTACAGCAGGTGATAACAGGTACTGCGGGTCTCTTGTTTATGATGACCAAGACGGAACATGACTTGGTATCAGGATTGAACCTCAATGTTGTTCTCATATTGAGTAATAAAAAAGAGCAGTTGGCTGAGAGAATCATTCAGAAATTTGAATCCGAGTTGAAAAAGCTTTTAATTGGTCGCCCTTTTCATATTCATCACTGGGGGAAACAGCTGGCTCAGGAGTTGAAAAAAGATGCAATTGATGGAGTAATGAAGTCAACAGATAAACGAAAAATAAAGGATTTTAAATATTGGATTCTGAGTTTTTTTCAGAATGTAGATGAAGTCATTCAATTTCAATATTTCCTCAATAATCAAAATTACAATATCAATCAATACTGGTATTCCTCTGGGCTTTTAGATGAACGTAATTTTCCTGTTGACCTGACTATGATGGGGAGAAAATCTTTTCAGGATTTGGTGTGCTATGAGGATGATAAAATATGGAGTGTTCGTCATCTACCAGTCATAGCAAAAAATAGGCTTAAGATTTCGCAAATTTTTAATCGTGAGTTATCAATTCAGCTAGATGATTTTCCAAATTTTATAGGTCTCATTCAAAATATAGAAATGTTTATGGCGACTGTGATGGATACTACAGTCGGTGCATTTAATCTACCAATACGACTAGGAAATGTTGAGTTGTCTGCTGAAGAAATCGAGCGTTCAATAACACGTATAGGTCATCAGTTGTTATGGATATTCAGTAACTTGCCTGACTTACACTTGTTAAGTGCGAGCCCTTACTTATCTCGGTTGAATATCAATGTGCAGTTCTTTTTAAAGAATGCGAATCTTTGGCAGGTAGAGCAACAATTGGCTGCAAAAACCAGTAAGCAAGGTGCTGAACGATTTAATGCGCTGGTTAAACAACTTCGACGGGATTACCACTCGAATATCAGACAGTCGAAGCTGAATGTAAAAATCTGGAAACAGGTGCGGCATTCAGTAACAGTGAACTTGGACGTGCCAACAACAAATAGCAATGGAACGGTCGTTGAAGCTGTCGAATATGTGGACTATGTCCAAGCTGTTGATGTGGGTGATGAGGACATTGCTACAAATGATCATATTGAAGCCTGTTATAAGAAGTGTGAACTCAGACTGAAAAGCTTGCAGACGTACGTTAAAAATTTACTGAAAAGAGAATGTACTCTGTATAGAGTTCATTTTGGATTGGGGTCAAATGGTGCGGAAGTCAATCAGCAGATTTTTTCAAAAAACATCACTGAAATGTTTTTACGTAACCGCAGACGGCAACCCATATCCAGTATGACAGGATATTTTGGAGCATGGCGTGAATATGGTGGGCAGCATACTTATCTTGATCTCATTTTAGTTTTTGATGCGAGAAAGTATGAGGAACTAAGAGATATGGATAATTTATTCTGGGAATTGTGGAAAAGCCAAATGGATTCTGTTCAGCAGGATGGGTACAAAACGTCATTCAACATTGTTCCATTGATGCCATCTGTTCCTGAGATGAATCAGCAATCGTTTTTACTTGAACTCGGTGATCAGTCAAGGCGAAAGCAGGTCTTTGATGTATTGGTCAATTATTATAGTTTTATTGAGCTGTATGAGCGACAAGCTACTGTTCGAGTCCCTAAAGTTTTAGTGAAGGGCAGTGTAACTAAAAGGACAGTTAAATCTAAAGTTAAAACCAAAGCTAAGGTGTAAGTTTAGCTTTAGCAACATCCCCATATTTTGGTTGTTCTCATTGTATGGGACTGCGGTGTAATGGTTAGATCAGAATGATTTGCTTAACAGGTAATATATATTATTAACTACAAGAGTAATGTATAAATAATATATTAAACATAAACAATATCTTATTTGGTTAAGTGAGTATGTGATTTACTTAGCTCAGTATAGCCCATACTCAAATGGGCTATAGACTATGTATCAATGACACAGTGTTAAAATATTCAGAACTAACCCTATAGTATGTTCTAAAGTCTTTAAGCATATTCAGCTAAGCAGGATGACCACAACATCCTGCTAGAGAATCATGATCAGTAAAATTTTACATCTCTCTCTTAGATATGAACCTTGTATTTCAAGAGAAACCAAATGTACCAGAATATTCAATACGATCTACTTTACCATGAAGCGGAAGTGCTGGCAGCAATAGACCATTTCATACAAGAAGTATGCTTGGGTAGTTATGAACTATATCATCAAAACCTAATGGTAGACCTGCAAAAGCTAGTTCAGGCATTTAAGCCAATCTATAACGTCAATTTCTACTACTGTTATACCGTACAGATATTCATTGATGTGGTAAACATCGTTGATTACACCTTAAGTCTGATGCCACAGGCAGACTATGATTATATAGTCTGTTTTGATGAGATGACTGTTTGGCATATCTTGAATTATATCCAGTCATTGTCAGGTTATGTTCAACAGCAACTAAAGGATTTCCAACAGCGGGAGTTAAAGAATCAACATAGCCTTTTGGAGTATGCATCTGCATTGATTCACCATTATGCGAGAACGTTAGTCGTTCGAGTGGATTTATCTATCAAGAAAGAATATCAAGCCTTATACAATATTCAAGTATTCAATGAAGCCCTAGAAATATTGCTACGGCGTATCGCAGATCAAGACACTTGCTTTAGTAGTTTGTATGGTTATGCATGGGCATTAGAGCACGGGGTTAGTAAGGGTTATCATTGCCACCTTTTGCTTATGTATGATGGAAATGTACATCGAGATGGCTATGAGCTAGGAGAGTGGGTAGGTGAGTGCTGGGAACAGATTACTCATGGATATGGTTATATTTGTAACTGTAACCGTTCCAACTATATGGCGAAATTTGAAGCGAAGGGGACTTTAGGAATCGGTATGATCCATCGTACTGATGATCAGCAAGTTCACAATTTTCTGAATTACGTTGTTCCTTATCTGGTGAGTGATGAAAAAGAACAGCAGCATCCCCGAGTGAAAGATTCAGCCTATATGCATAGCTTTGGTAAAGGTGTGATCGACTCTAAAAATCGTAGAGGATTGGATTAATATCTATTACAAAAGAGAGCACTAAATTAATAAAATGCTCTCTTTGTTGGCATCGTCCTGTTAGGTATTCTGATTGAGTGAATACAGATCTAGATCTATTATTTTTTGTCTGGCAGGCTAGAAGAAAAAGCCTCTGGAGGAATCTGTACTTTACGGGCTTTGAACATTCTTTCAGATTCAGGTATTGGGTGAATTTGATCTTTAAACCATTGTGGTGACAAATAAGGATGATCACTGTGATTTTGTATTGAGGATTTAGAGGAAAGAGGGATTTTAGCAATTTGTGGTGGAAACACCCCTAGTTTATTAAGTTCTGCCTCATAATAATTTTTAAGGTCAAGCGTGTTCTGTAATTCTACTTTTAGTTCAGCAATCTCATTTTGAAGTGTAATCAGACCTGAATTTTTAGGTTTTATGCCATCTAAAATCTGTAGTGCTTTTTCTTCATCAATGATTCCATCAGAAATTCTTACTAATTTTCCTGAACGAATTGCATGTCTAATTTGATGTGCTGTGAAACCGTATTTACCACAAAAATCTGCTATTTGAATCTGAGCCATAATTTTAAAGTTCATAAGAAATGTTTGAGTTTATCCTACTGATTTTATATAACAAATCAACTATTAAATTGAATCACATTCTAAATTATTTCAAACACATAACATCCTAATGAGAATCATGAAGCTCATTTGAGTACACATGAAAAATGAATATCAAGCCTGCCATCGTGCAGGCTTTTTTATGCCCTAAATTTAGGAGTCGAGTCATGAGCTTGAATTGCCCCTTTTGTCATTCAACTGACATCATGATTGTTGAAGCAAACATACAACAAGCAAATTCAACATTATCAAATCTTGCATCACCTGCAGCATTAGGTGCTTTAGGCACAACCGTTGCGAAGTCTTTGAACTTGCCTCCCATCGTTGGAGGAATTGCAGGAACTGTACTCGGTGGTTTGTTTAATTCATTTACAGAGCAAAACACACCTCCAAAGCAAAGTTTGTGCTTCTGTCATAACTGCTACCAAAAGTTCCCCATTCAATATCTGAATTAAGAACAGATCCAATTTTTAACATTATTTTAAAAAGGAATAAAATTATGACGCATCAGGTCGAACAAATGGCGTATGTCGGAGAAACCCCTTGGCATGGTCTAGGGAATCAACTGACACAGAATCAGCCGATTGAAGTCTGGGCAAAACAGGCAGGAATGGACTGGCGAATTGAATCTTCTGATGTCAGCTACATGGCAAAGAATGAACGCGGGCAGAGCATCATCATGCCCTATGAAGAACAGCGAGTTCTGTATCGTTCCGATACTCATGCCCCCTTGTCTGTAGTGAGTCAGCGTTATCAGGAAGTACAGCCGATGGAGATTCTGGAGTTCTACAGGGATCTGACTGAGAAATCTGGTTTTGAATTGGAAACCGCAGGTGTTCTGAAAGGTGGTAAGAAGTTCTGGGCATTGGCACGTACAGGACAATCTACAGCGCTCAAGGGTAAAGACGTCAGTAACGGCTACATTCTGCTGGCGACTGCCTGTGATGGTACGTTGGCGACTACAGCACAGTTCACCAATATCCGGGTGGTGTGTAACAACACTTTGGCAATAGCCCTACGCGGACAAAGCAGCAGTGCAGGTGTGGTGAAAGTGCCACACAGTACCAAGTTTGATGCTGACAAAGTCAAACAGCAATTGGGCATTTCAGTCCGTGCCTGGGATGAGCATATGTATGAAATGCAACAGCTGACCCAGCGTAAGGTCACTCAAGGAGAAGCAGCTGCCTATTTTGATGCCGTGTTTAACAATACCAGCATGAGTGCTGTTGACCAGGAGGAGAACATCATTCAGTTCTATCGCAATATCGCTAATCCAACTCCAGCCAAAGAAAAGCCTGAACCGAATGGACGTGCCATGGCTAAAGTCATGGACATGTTCAATGGACAAGGCCGTGGTGCAGAACTAAGCTCAGCCAAAGATACTGCCTATGGTCTACTGTGCAGTATTACAGAGTTTGCCGATCATGAACGTCGGGCCATGAGTACCGATCATCGTCTGGACTCTGCTTGGTTTGGTGCAGGTGCTGCATTAAAGCAGCGTGGGCTAGAACAGGCCCTTCGCTTAGTGGTTTAAGTTTCATTTAAGCCAGTGCTATTAAAATAATGGTCAAGGGTCATGCAGATGATCCTTCTCCAGTGAAACCCTCTTTTGCCACATCTCCAGATGTGGCTTTTTTTATGCCGAAAATTTTACAGAACTCAATATTTAAAAGGATCAGAGCATGAATCAGATTGCACCGATAAATACCTCTCAACTTCCTCATTTGCCAATTCCGAATGAGATGAAGGAATCAAATACCGCAGCTAAACGAACAGCGACAGCCAAACGTTTAGCCAATACTAAAAATATAGATTATCAAGAATGGCTAGAAGTGCGTAAGCAAGGGATTGGCAGCAGTGATGCTGCAACCGCCTGTGGCCTAAATCCCTATATGTCTATGCTGGAGCTGTGGATGATCAAGACCGGTCGAACTCAGCAGAATATTGATGATGACAGCTCAGGCGTTGCACCGTTGTATTGGGGCAAACAGTTAGAGCCATTGGTGGCGGAGTACTACAGCTTGCATACCAATAATAAAGTGAGACGAGTCAATGCCGTGCTTCAGCATCCCGATCCGGATAAGTCGTTTATGTTGGCAAATCTGGACTATGCGGTCGTGGGTAGCGATGACGTGCAGATTCTGGAATGTAAAACAGCTGGGGAACATGGTGCCAGACTATGGCGAGATGGTGTGCCTTTATACGTGCTGTGTCAGGTGCAACACCAACTTGCGGTAACAGGCAAACAGGCTGCACATGTCTGTGTTCTGATCTGTGGGCATGAAACCAAAATCTTCAAAGTGACACGTTCTGAATCAGTGATTCAACACATCGTTAAGGCAGAGCGTTATTTCTGGGAGTGTGTGGAAACGGATACTCCACCATCAGTCGATGCCAGTGAATCCGCAGCCAAAGCCATTCTGCAACTCTATCCAGCGCATGTACCGCTGAGCGTTGAAGATCTCTCACAAAATGAAAATGCCAATTTGATGTTTGATCAGCTCATCAAAATGAAAGAAGAGATTCAGCACAAGCAGGAACGCTTTGACCAGCTGAAACATCACATCCAAATGCTGATGAAAGATGCAGAACGTGCCACCTTTGCCAATGGCTCGGTGGTCTGGAAGAAAGCCAAGGACTCCATCAGCCTAAATACCAAAGCATTGCTTCAGCATCAGCCTGAACTTATCGAGCTTTATCCACTGCAAAAACAGGGTAGTCGTCGATTCAACATCTATACCGACTAAGTCTGTTTCAGCCCATTCAAATAGCGATGCACAAAAACCGCTCCCCGCCCTCCATTTGCTAGGAATAGAGGGCAATACGGTCGCGGCTTTTGTAGCTAGCTATATACATATTTATTGAATCAGGTGATCTACATAAAGCTGGATGATCTGTAAAAAATCAAATTGAGGAAAATACAATGATTAAAGGTTTAGCGATTACACCACCTGCCTTGGGACGTATTAGTATTGGTCGGGTAGTAGAAAAGAATGGCAAACGCCTACCTGAAAAGGATGATCAGTTCACCATTACTTCCCAGATTCAAAGCAAAGAGGGTTGGGTGAAACATCCCCTGGATGAACAGCTTCGAGCCAATACGCCTAATCAAAAACTCAGAACTATACCCGTCCGAATGATCTTCAATGATCCTGACTTAAACCTACGTGCAGAATACAGCCTATTTGACCGACAGACTGGGCGGCCAGTGTGTGTCGGCAATGGTGAAACCTGCCAGCGGTTAACCAATCAAGGGGTGGAACAGCATCCATGTCCATCTCCAGATTTATGTCCGTTGGCTCAAGGAGGTAACTGTAAGCCGTATGGGCGTTTGCATGTGAACTTAGATGAATCGGATGAGTTTGGAACCTTTATCTTTAGAACCACCGGCTTTAACAGTATTCGGACTTTGGCTGCACGGCTGAATTATTATCACGCCGCATCAAATGGTTTGCTGTCTTGCTTACCTTTGCAGCTCACTTTAAGAGGTAAAAGCACCACACAAAGCTATCGTCAGCCGGTGTATTACGTGGATCTGACTCTAAGAGAAGGGATTAGTCTGAATGATGCAATTACCCAAGCCAGGCAAATTGATGAGCACAGCAAACAAGCGGGATTCTATCAAGAGGCGGTAGACCATATCGCCAGACGAGGTTTTGCCAATGCACGGTTTGAGACAGATATAGAGGAAGGGTTGGATGTGCTGGAGGAGTACTACCCTGAACAAGAACAGAACCGGGCGGTGGAGCAACAAACTTCACCTGAAGGATTTTTACAGGATATTCAGCAGGGGTTGCAGCAGAGTGTAAGAGCTGTGAATTAAGCTAGAGGAGAGAAGATATCTAACGTTAAATTTTACAGACCAGCTCTATTATTTGAGCGAATAGCCGCTCGCATCAATGATTAGGAGCTAGCCTCATGAATGCGTTTATCGGTCAAACATTTCAAATGAATCAACTCATCAGTATTAAGCAGGTTGTAGAATTTGTCGGTGTGGGGCGTTCTACCATCTACGAGATGATGGATGAAAACTCACCTTATTACGATCCTACTTTTCCAAAGAAAGTTAAAATCACTCAAAATCGTATCGGCTGGTCAGCTTATGAGATCCATCAATGGATTGAAAGTAAGTTGGCGAGTCGAGAATAAGGGATGCTCTTAGCTCCCTTATTTTTTTGTTTTCTTGTAGACTGAAAGTGTCTTTTAGCCTAAGTGTCCGTAATGAAAACAATAGACTACTACAATAAGCATGCAGAAGAATTTACAGCTTCAACGTTTGAAGTTGATATGGAAAGCCTATATCAGCCATTTCTAGTTGAGCTGCAGGAAGGTGCTCGGATTCTTGACGTTGGCTGTGGCTCAGGACGAGATACTCTGGCTTTTAAAAATAAAGGCTATCAGGTCGATGCAATAGACTATTCAGAAGAACTCGTCAAAAAAGCAACTCGGCTTACAGGTATTCCTGTTAAGTTACAGAGCTTTTATGAGATTGATGCTGATGAAGCTTATTATGGAATTTGGGCGTGTGCATCGTTATTGCATTGTGAGCGTACTCGTTTAAAAGAAGTGATAGGAAAACTGTTGAGTGCGCTAAAGCCAAACGGTGTGCTTTATATGTCATTTAAGTATGGCAACAGTGATCGAGAAAAAGAGGGGCGTCAATTTACTGACTTAAATGAAGCTCAAGCGGAGATTTTACTTGGGCAGCTTGAAAATGTTCAACAGATACGGCAATGGATCACAGTAGATAAGCGAGCTGAACGCACAGAGCAGTGGCTTAATCTACTTTGGAAAAAATATGTTTGATTTTATTCCTACAGCTCAAGAACAACTCAAATTCCTTAAAAATATCCAACTGATTTTGCAGTCTGGGAGCTTTAGCAGTACCTATAAATTTGCTTTGCTAATTAGTCTGAGTCGTTTGAGTATTGAAAAAGGTGAAGATGAGGGGGGTACTTTAATTCTAGAGTACACAGATCTCGCTGAAAAATTTATAGAGTTATATTGGAAGCAAGCAGTACCATATACCTTTCATGAAGATGGGCAGCTGATCCTGAATCAGAATAATGGTAAGCAGGCAGCGATTGTAAATCGAATTATTTTACTGAGACAAAGTTATTCGTCACTTGGTTTATTACGTCGGGATACATCTGTTTGGTTAAAGCTACTAAAAGAAGTGGCAAAAACAATAAAAGAAATGCCTGTACGATATTTACAAAATATCAATGGTCAAAATTTTGAGTTTTTATATCGACTCGAATATTCAAATAAGCAATTAACCCTTTTGCCGCAAGTCATGTATTGCTTAAGACAATTTAGTGAAATTATTGAAGAGCTATGTCAAAAACGATGGATTGATTACATACGAAAAAACAGTACGAATGCACCTATCTTAAATAAGCTCCCGAACCTAGAGCAATTTATGTTTGAACCGAGTCGTAATCAGCTCAATGCAGTGGCAAATGTACTAGTAGAGCTACAAGAGTGTAAGTGCTTTTACTGTAACAAATCGATGAAAAAAGGCAGTTATGCAGTGGATCACTTTATTCCGTGGTCAATGTATCCATCGGATACAGGGCATAATTTTGTACTTGCGGATTCAAGTTGTAATTCTAAAAAAAGTAACTTACTTGCCTCAGATGAGTTTTTACATAAGTGGCGGGAGAGGAATGAAGAACAGGATTTAATTATTGTGGATCGAATTTCTGTACTGGGGTTCCTGACAGATAAGGAGCGATCGCATAAGGTAGCTGATTGGGCTTATGCACAAGGAAAAGAAAATGGCTATATTTTATTTAAAAAATAAATAAAAACAGCTTGTTGTATTATTTTTTATAGTGAATTTTAGTTTTTTTGCAACGGAGTTTTTTTAGTTTTACAATAAAAACAAAAAAAGTTTTAATAAAACTATTGATTATCTTTTCGTTTGTGAGTAATCTTCGCCCAAGGAAATAGATAAATGGTTTTAGTAAAACTAATTTTGGAGTAATTATGAAACTAAATGAAATATGTTCTAGTATTACAGTTGGAGTAAATAAATTCAATGAAGCTCAAGAAGAGAATGAGGCTTTAGTAAAGATGTTATTGCTCACAGGACAAAGCCTGAATGATAAAGGCTTTATTGATGTGAATGCTGATACTACAAAGACGGTATTCATTGAACCTGAGTTAGTTGAAAAAAAGAAATTGAAATCAGGTGATGTTGTCTTCTTATCAAAAGGTACGAACCTACGCGCTTCAATTGTTACGGAAGAACAAGAAAAGTTAAATCTGTTAGCACCTGCTACATGTTTGGTCATCAAAGTTAATCTTAACCTTGTTGTACCAGAGTTCTTAACAGTGTTTCTGAATAGTGACTATGGTCAAGCAGTGCTCACCAATCTAAATAAAGGTACAGCGATTCTTAATATTCCTGCAAGTAGTTTGAAGGAAATTGAAATTTCAGTACCTGACTTAGCTGCACAAGAAAAATTGGCAGAGGTTTTTCACAAAAATTATTATGTACTAAACATGCTGGAGCAATTAAAAGTTCAGCAAGTTAAAGTCGCTAATGCTGCGTTTCAAAAATTGATGGTCTAAATAGGAGACGAAAAATGAAAAATACAATCGAATATTTAGATGCCTTATCAGCTATGACAGGCACGATGACACGTAGTGCTGCTTTAGAGCTATTTACTCTGATTTCTTATCTTGTAAAAGAGAATGGCGACGACAGTAAAAAGATAGTGCTATCAACACACGACAATATTTCAATATTCATTTCTGATTACGTGACAGAAAAAGAATTACATTGGTTTCCTAAGGATGTAATTCGTTGGAATACAAATCAGCTTGTGAATATTTTTCAGCTATTCCTAAGTCTACGTGAACAGTCTTCCAACGATCAAAATTATGGTGAAAAAGCCTTTGAAGTATTAAAAGCCTTTGCTCTTAATTCAACTAAAAATTGGGACATGTTTAATGTTGATTCGCAAAATATCCTCAATGTTTTTAAAGTGGTTGTTGGTTCCGTAGAGGATAAGCTACTTTACGATGGTGCTTGTGGCTTAGGTTTTTTAGCACATGAATTGAATCCGAAGCAGTCAATACTTCGAGATATAAATACGGAAACAGTAGGGCTAGCCCAATTACTTAATGTTTTACGTGAGGGAAATGCAGATATCCAGCGAGTAGATTCATTAACGGATGAACATTCAAGTTATGGTGTAGATCTAGTTGTAAGTACGCCACCGATAAATGTAAGAGTTGCTGAAGCATTAGTAGAAAGTAAAAACTATTTAAAAGAATTTTTTATCAATGCTCGAATTCCAACAAGTGCATCTGAAAGCTTATGGATTCAGCAAGCCCTTTATCATTTAAACTCAACAGGTAAGGCTTATCTTCAGATTATACCAGGCTGGTTATTCAGAGGCGGGTATGATGCAGAACTTCGAGAAAAATTGGTTCAATTGAACTGGGTTGAAGCTGTTGTTTTGTTGCCTGCTGGTATTTTGGCCGATTCAAATATTGAAATGAGTTTGTTGATTCTTAATAAGGCCAAGGTAAAAGAGACCATTCGTTTGATCGATGCCCGTAATTTTGGTGAACGTCAACGCCGAAAGTTGAATTTTGGTTTGGCAGATGCAGAAAAAGTGAAAGAGTTACTCACAGCAGATGAGGAAACTGAATGGTCAAAAGATGTCACGATTCAGCAGGTCAAAGCCAACAAATATAGCTTACACTGCTCGGAATATTTTGATGTTGAAATTGAAGTGGAGCAGCTTGATTTTGAGCATGAGATGAAGCTGTTGGAAGACACGCAAGTAGCATATGAAAACGTGAAAGCTGAGTTTAATCAACTGCTAAAAACTATTTAATTCAGGCTTTTACATAAAAGTATCACTCAAGGAGAGTGGTACTTAAGATACTGATTATTCAAAAATTGGGGATTAGGGAAAGACATATTTCAATCCCTAGCCCACAAGAAATTTAGATTGAGGCTATATGAACATCTCTCTTATTGAAAAAGATTTATGGGAAGCAGCAGATGACTTGCGTGCTAACTCTAAGCTAACAGCAACAGAATATGCTCAACCAATTTTAGGCATTATTTTCTTATCTCATGCGACTTCACGTTTTTATAGCATTAAAAAAGAACTCTTAACGCAGCCACAAATGGCAGCTTATCAAAAATTAGTTGATGAAAATAAAATGCCAGCTGATGCTTTTGAAAAGCAATTAGAGACAGCTTTTAAGGCGAGAAGTGCATTATATTTGAATCCTGAGCAACGGTTTGACTATTTAGCAAATTTACCAGCTGGCCATAATTTAGGTGTTGAGTTAAATGCTGTTATGGAATCGATTGAGGCACAAAACCCTATTTTAAAAGGTGTGTTGCCACAAACTTATCAAAGTTTTGAAGAAGACTTACTTGAACGCGTAATCCGTATTTTTAACCGAGATACGCTATTAAATGCTGAAGGTGATGTGTTCGGGAAAATTTACGAATATTTCTTAAATAAATTTGCCCAATCTGGTGCTCAAGAGGGTGGAGAGTTTTTCACACCTCCATCCTTGGTTCGTACTATTGTTAATTTCATTGAACCTGATCATGGTCTAATTTTAGATCCAGCAGTGGGCTCTGCAGGGATGTTTATTCAAACGACACATTTCCAAGAGCAACATAATACGCATAACCCGATGCAGTTTGTGGGGCAAGAAAAAACAGAGAATAACCAAAAACTTGCCATTATGAACATGGTTGTACATGGCTTAGATGCATCTAACATTACGGAAGGAAATTCATTTTATAGTGCATTGCCAGACTATATTGGGCAGTGTGATTTCGTGATGGCAAATCCTCCATTTAACGTTGACGCCGTTGATGCGAGTAAGTGTAAGCCTGATGTTTATACAGTGCAGCAGCACCCAGGCCAACCTGAGCCTACTGCATTAGAAATTGCAAAAGCTGCCATTGCTGAAAAGAAACGTTTGCCTTTTGGATTGCCAGGTGTGACTTCTAAATCAGGTGGTAAACGTGCTGATGGTAATGATGCTAAGAATGAGCAAGTATCAAATGCCAATAGCTTATGGATACAGTACTTTTATAGCTATTTGAATGAGACTGGTCGTGCAGGTTTCGTCATGCCATCGAGTGCGTCAGATGCAGGTGGTCGTGATAAAGAAATTCGTCAGAAGCTCGTAGAAACAGGTCATGTCGATATTATGGTTTCTATTGGCCCTAAATTCTTCTATACCCGTTCATTACCTTGTGCGCTTTGGTTCTTTGATAAATCTAAACCTGAGAGTCGAAAAGATAAAGTTTTGATGCTTGATGCACGTAGTGTATATACGGTTGTATCTGCAAAATCACATATATTTAGCGAGTCACAACTTGAAGCATTGAATGCGATTGTTTGGTTGTACCGTGAAGAGCACCATAAGTATCAGAACTTATTACGTGGTTATTTGAACACGATGATTAATACTATCGAGCAGCTGCCAAATGCCTATATTGATTATGTAAAATCTACAAAGGCAGTAGTAGATTATGTTGCAAACTTTGCACAGCATACTTCAATTGACGTGTTGAATAAGTTAACTAAAAAAGAGCAAGAAGCGGAAAATAAGCCGACACTAATTACAGCTGATCAGCTTGTAAGATTTAAGTCGGATGTTTTAAGTGCACATAAAAGTTTAGTTGCTGAGCTTGTGGACGATGCAAAAAATGAAGTGCTTGATGGTCTACCTCAGGTGAGTCAATTACGTTCACTGTTAGAAACTGCTCAAGACCACGCTTCAATTATTGAAGTATTTAATACGCTTCAGAATAGTTTAGATAAGACTCAAGCAGTTTTTGATAAGTTAAATAGCATGAAATCAGAAGCTTTAACCTTTGTTGCTCAGGCTGAAAGTTTATATGCGAAAAAGGATAAAAAGCGTTGGGCGAGTAAAGAAGTTTCAGCATTGCTTAATGTGTTGAATACCTCAGCAGAAGGTGAGACTGAAACTGTACAAGATCAAGTACAAGTTTTAGAAAAAAATTTAGCAGACCGAATAGCAGATATCATTTGGTTAAATGAGCGTTTCCCTGAGGGGGTTTATGCTGATGTTGCTGGGCTATGTAAACTAGCTTCACAAGATGATATTAAGGTACAAGATTATTCTTTAACAGCGGGTCGTTACGTTGGAGTTGAAACACAAGAATCAAATGTAAACTTAATTGAAGAGTCAAAGAAACTGTTAGATGATTTGATGATGTTAGATGAAGAATCAACTGAACTAAGCTCAAAAATTCAAAAAATGCTAAGTGAGGTTTTAGCATGAGTGAATTTATAAAACTGTCAGACTTAGCGATTTTAATTACTAAAGGTAGCACGCCTACTACTTATGGTTATAGCTTTAAAGATGAAGGGATTCCATTTATTAAAGCTGAAGCATTAAATGGTGAAGTATCTTTAGATATTAAAGGCTTCTCGTATGTAGACGAAGAGACACATAACTTTTTAAAACGATCAAAAATATATCCAAATGATATCTTGATGACAATTGCTGGTGCTAATATTGGAAAAGTGGGTTTCGTCAGAGATAATATTATTGAAGCTAACACGAATCAAGCTGTTGCTATCATTCGTTTAGATCAGGAAAAAGTTTGTTCTCAATTTTACTATTATTACTTTAAGCAAAATTCATTTTTTAGATTTGTTCAGAGTTTAAATGCACAAGCAGCTCAACCAAACATTAATTTAAAAATGATAGGTGACTTTCCAGTACCTAGATTGGATTTAAATACACAGCGTAAAGTTGTAGAGCTATTAGGTAATATTGATGACTTATATATCTGTAATCAAGATAGAATTTCCAAATTAGATAAGATAATTTCAAATATATATACAGATTGGTTCATCAACTTTAAATTTCCTAATCATGAACAGGTTAATTTTGTTGATGGGATACCTGAAGGGTGGGTTTCTACAACAATTAATGATGTGTGTACAACAGTTAGTGGCGGTACACCTTCAACAAAAGTTGAAGCATATTGGGAAAATGGCAGTATTGAATGGGTGACACCAACTGATATTACAAAATTAAAAAGTCTAATCTTGCTGAACCCAGAGAAAAAAATTAGTCAATTAGGTTTGGAAAAGTCATCTGCTAAATTGCTACCACCAAATACAATCTTAATGACAAGTAGAGCAAGTATTGGATACTTTGGATTAATTGATAAAGAAGTTTGTACAAATCAAGGTTTTATATCAATTATACCAGATAGAGAAATTTTGAGATACTATCTGTTATTTAATTTAAAAAGTAGGATTTCTGAAATTGATGCTTTAGCGTCAGGCGCAACTTTTAAAGAGATTTCAAAAAGCACTTTCAGAAGTATGCCAATACTTATTCCTTCGGATAAAGTGTTAGAAGCCTTTGATAATGTGGTCAGACCTATAATTTCTCAAATGCGAAATTTGGAACTTCAGAATGATAATTTGTTAAAGTTAAAAGAAACTCTTTTACCTCGACTGATGTCAGGTGAACTCGACGTTTCAAAACTTTCAAGTATTGAATAAACATGAAAAAAAACCTGCGTTCTCGCAGGTTTTTTTTTACGACCTATGCTAAATTGGGTAACAGGGACTTTCTAATATTTATAAATTTTTATTATGGCAAACGCAAAATTCTCCGAAGAAAATTTAATCCAAAAACCTGCTATCAAAATTTTAAAAGAGCGATTGGGTTGGCGAACTACCCATGCCTATGATGATGAATGGAAAGACGGAAAAAGTATTTTTGGCCGTGAGTCCGAGCAACAAGTTGTACTCTTGAACGACCTTAAGGAAGCTTTAGAAAAAATTAACCCTGATGTACCAGCAGAGGCCATCAAAAATACAATTAAATATTTAAAAGACCGTAGAACGTATGGCACCAGTGCAATAGCCGAAAATAAACATCGTTATGAACAAGATTTATTGATTGGTTATAAGACTCAAGCACCAGATCCAAAAACAAAAAAAATAAAAGACTACACCGTTAAAATTATTGATTTTAAAGAAGTTGGAAATAATTTATTCCATGCCGTTGATGAGTTATGGGTGAAAAGTGCCATTACTTCAGAGCGTCGTCGACCAGACTTAATTTGTTTCGTGAATGGATTGCCTTTAGTTTTCTTCGAATTTAAAGGTGTAAATATTGATGTTAATCGAGCTTTTAAAGGTAACTTAAGCGATTACAAAGACAAGATTCCTCAACTCTTCGACTTTAATGCGATTACGATTTTATCGAATGGTGAAGAAGCCAAGTATGGTACGTTTACTTCGCCACTAGAGTTCTATGGACAGTGGAAACGTAATGATGAAGATGACCCAGAGCCACCCGAAAATACCAGTCAATTAAAACGATTACTGTATGGAATATTAGACAAAACGAGATTGCTTGATCTAGTTGAAAACTTTATTACTTTTGAAGGCGAAGGTGATAAGACAGTAAAAATCATTGCGAAAAATCATCAGTACTTGGGCGTTAACCGTGTCATCGAACGCTTAGTGAGCCAAGATCCTAAAGATGTAGCTGAACGAAAAGCCGGAAGACTAGGGGTGTATTGGCATACCCAAGGATCGGGTAAATCATTCTCTATGTTATTTTTCACTGAAAAAGTGCTGAGAAAAATTTCGGCGAATTACCGTTTTGTAATTATTACAGATCGTATTGAATTAGATGATCAAATTTCCAAGCTTTACAGTGATTGTGGAAAGGCCGAGAAAGTAAATGATCAGGCAGTGAGTGGGGAGCAGTTAAGAAAAAAATTGACTCACTCAAATGACAAATACATTTTCACCACTGTGCATAAATTTAATCAGTTGGTAACTGAGCCTTATAGCATAGCAGATAACATCATTGTCATATCAGATGAAGCACATCGTAGCCAATACGGAGATCTAGCACGTAACATGCGTGCAGCATTACCAAATGCAAAATATCTAGGCTTTACTGGTACGCCCTTAATGGATTCACCAGAAGATCAAAAGACCAAAGAGTGGTTTGGTGATTATGTATCAATTTACGACTTTAAACGTGCCATTTTAGATGGGGCGACTGTACCTTTAATTTATGAAAATCACGGAGCGCAATTAAGTATTGCCAATCCAGATGAGCTAAATGACCGGATTCAAAAAGTCATTGATGCTGCCAAAAAGAAAGGGAAGAGTGAAGCGGATATCGAGCGTTTAATCCGTCAAGCGAGTGCCGACTACAATATTTTAACGTCGCCAAAACGACTCAAGATTATTGCACAAGATGTGGTAGATCACTATAAAGCACGTTGGTTATTAGGGACAGATCAGTCACCTTGTAACAAAGGGATGTTAATCTGTTTAGATCGTAATACGTGCTTGAAGATGTATGAATTAATTTCTGAAAAATGGCAAGAAGCGATCAAAAAGCAACGAGAAGAACTTGCTGAGGAAGAGATCATTCATTGTCATGATCCCGATATCCTAGATGAAAAACGTAAACATTTAGCTTGGATGCAAGAGACTCAATTTGCGGTTGTTGTGAGTAGCGAACAAAGTGAAATTGAGGAAGTAGCTAAATTTAATGACCATAATGGCAAACCTCTAGATATTTTGAAACACCGTGAAATCATGCAGAAGCGGAAATTGGATGAGGAGTTTAAAGATAGTCATCATCCACTTCGTTTCGTGATTGTATGTGCAATGTGGTTGACTGGATTTGATGTGAAATCATTGTCCACGTTATACATTGATAAACCGATGCAGAATCATACCTTGATGCAAGCCATTGCGCGTGCAAACCGTGTAGCTCCAGGTAAAAAGCAAGGTACGATTATTGATTACAATGGCATGTTGCAAAGTCTTAGGAGAGCACTTGCTGTATTTTCAACAGGTAAAAATTCTGCCGGTAAAGCAGAAAAAATAGAAGCTGATCCATTACACGATAAAGCCGAATTACTTACAGAGTTTGGGGTTTACCTTAAAAACTTGATCAAGTATGCAGAGTCGAAGAAGGTTCCATATGACGCATTAAAAAATGCGAGTGATGAAGAGCGGTTAGAGTTACTGCTGCAGTCTAAAGATGCACTGTCTGTCACAAAGCAGACGAAAGCGACGTTTATTGCAATGTTCAACGATTTAGATTTACGAAAAGAAAATTTATTGCCTTGTGACGAGCTATCAATGTATCAGGCGGATTTGAGTACGTTAAAAGCATTATATCGTAGATTGTCGAAACGCGAAGATGGATCTGACATTACTTTTGAATTGAGACAAATTCAAAACTACGTCAACCATCATTTAGATGCTAAGGATAAAGATGGAAAAGATGCAGAATATGACTTATCTGCAATTGATTTTCATCGTTTAAAAGTTGAGTTTGAAAAACTTAAACATAAAAAAAATGTTTTGATGGAGCTTCAAGAGCGTATTGAAAAGGCTATAGCTCGTTTAACTGCCATCAATGGTGATCGTGCAAAATTTTATGAAGACTATCAGAAAATCATCACAACAATTAATGAAGATATATCAGATGTCACGATTCAAAAAGTTTTTGAAGAATTAATGAAAGTTTATGAAGACCTTACAGAAGAAGAGACTCGTTATGTACGTGAAGAGTTAGATAATGACTTGGAACTTGCCTTATTTGATAAGTTGAAAAAACCAAACTTATCAGAGAAAGAAGAAAAAGCGGTGAAAAAAATTGCACAGGAATTATTGATAAAAATTCAATTTGCATTGTCTCAGGGAGTTAACTGGATTAACCAAGAAAGCAATAAAGCTAAGCTCATGGAAGTTTTGAATAGTGAAATTATTCTGACGGAAAATTTGTCATGGGAGACATTCAACTATAATGATCGTAAAGAAAAAGCTGATTCGATTTTTGACTATGTTCTGACACATACTGATTTGATCATGAATAGGCAGATGTATTCTTAATAGGTAAAAGGAGTAAGCCATGTCTTGGATAGAACAAGAGTTTGAGACATTCAAATGGGTGATATCAAGGTACTATCGAGTATGGCTTATTCCGTTGTTATTCTTAATATTTAGTTTTGGAATTTTAGTTTTTTTGAACTTGAGATTAAGTCATTATTTCGAAACAAGGCCAGAAACCCTTTTATCACTTTTTATGGATCAAGTTGTATACATGTATTACGAACATGCTGGGAATAAAGTTTTGAAGCGGTTTGTACTTATTGGGCCAATAGTGTTGTTTCTAATAGGATATATGAAATATAGAAAGAAATTTTAAGATTGATAAATTTGAATGATGTATCAGTGCGGTAAGTTGTTTAAAGATAAAGTTCAAATCTATTTTACCTAAGAAAAGGTTTGATTATATAACGTTATGGGTATAAAAAAAGTTGTCTATCGATTTGGTAAGAAGATGAAAAGTCGATAATTTAAAAGTGTTGTAATGATGAACAAGCAAATTATTGTAGAAAAATTAAGGAATCAGTTAGATGGTTATTATCAAATAGATAAACTGTTTTTTTTAAATGCATATCAAATGGGGCAAATCCAAAATATACAATTCGTTTCACAATTGAATATTTTATTAAGTCAAACTCAAGCTTACACAATATCGTATAATTGCTATGAAATTTTAAAAGAACATTTACCCTTGAGTTTTTTGGATGCCTATTTTGATTATTCTTTAATAGAAAATACCACTGTAAATGAAAAATTAGATTTAGATACCTTATTTGACTTCACCAATAGCTCTGATCAGCTTGAAGCTGTTGAAGCTGTTGAAGCTGTTGAAGCTGTTGAAGCTGTTGAAGCTGTTGAAGCTGTTGAAGCTGTTGAAGCTGTTGAAGCTGTTGAAGCTGTTGAAGCTGTTGAAGCTGTTGAAGCTGTTGAAGATATTGAAGATATTGAAGATATTGAAGATATTGAAGATATTGAAGATATTGAAGATATTGAAGCTCTTTCGATTGACAAGCCAACACATTTTCTTGACTTCTTATCAGACCTAGAGACAACCAATGAAAAAAAAGAAGAGGATTTGATTGTTCAAGATGATGATATATATGCCTTTACAGAATTTGATTTTGTAGAAAGTGAAACTGATTATTTTCCAGATGCTTTGAGCAGCGAGGAAAAAGCGTTATTGAAATCGAATGATTTTATGAGCTTGGTCGAGTGGCATGGCAAGAACATTCAAGAATATTTACAAGTATTTTTTCAAGAACATCCTTCAAATGCTACTTGGGCTGCTTTGAAACGTTTGGCTGATTTCTCACTTACATTTGAAGAGTTTATTTTAGTTGTAAGGACTAAAGAGCTTTTAGAGAATGATTTTTCTTATTCAGACTATGATGATACAGGTGTCTATAACTTTAAGATTAGACAAAAATATTTCCCTTGGCCAACTTTATTGAGCATAGTTAGATCTTTTAATGGATATCCTGATTTTGAAGAAATAGAAATGTTGCTTCATGAGTTGGATGAAGAGTGGGTGAATCATCCTAGCTATGTGCGGCAGTTTTCGTCATTTGCAATTTTTTTAAAATATAGATTCTTAAATATTGATGAACATTTACCACAATTTGCGGAATTTCAAGATAACCAATTTACTCAACTATATTGGCATACAAATCATGATATACAGCAAGTTCAAAAAGAAAAGGATCTAGAAAAATGGGGCATTTCAAAGCCTAAAACTTCTAATTTGAGAACTATTGAAAGTGGTATTCTTGAACAATTTGATAGAGAGATGGAAGAAGAACGTGTAGCTAAACTGGAAGCTAAATCTAGCAAAGCTAAGCAATCAGAAGAAGATGATGAAGAAATTGAGTGTGAAGTAAATGAATAGTATTTTGATCCCAGTGCAAGGCTGTTTAATTAAATTAGATTTAAATGGGGACACGAGATATGGCATTGTTTCACAAGTAAAAAATGATGAAACTTGTGTTGTTAAGTGGTTCGATACGGATCATAAAAATCAATTTTCTGAAGTCAAAATAAAAGATTTAAAGCCTGCATTTCAAATAGGGATGGAAGTGCAAGATGCTACTCCTGAAATTGGATATGAACGTCTAGGGAGAGGGGTGATTGTATTTGAGCGTAAGCTCGCAGGATTCTATCAATACTTGGTCAATTATGAGCAAGATAATGTCAGAGTATGGATGCCATATCAGCACCTTATCCCTGTAAAAAATGCGGTGGCACGTTTTAAACGTAGTGATATTAGTATTACTCAGACAGAAGTAGAGCGATTTAGATTCCGGATATTGGCCAATGCAATTAAGTTATGGAATGAAAATACAGGTGCCTTATCACATTTGGATATTGATCCATTGCCACATCAAATTAACTTAGTACACCATATTTTAAAAACAAATAATTTAAATTGGTTAATTGCTGATGATGTTGGTCTTGGTAAAACCATTGAAACAGGCATGCTGTTACATGCCTTAAGACAGCGTGATCAAGCAAGAAGGGTGCTACTCGTTACGCCAGCTGGACTAACTAAGCAATGGAAAGAAGAGATGTATCATAAATTTCATATAGATGAATTTAGAATTTATGGTACTGACTTTTCTATTAGCGAACAGCGTGAATGGAAACAGTATGATTACGTAATAGGTTCTATGGATACCTTGAAGCATGAAAATCATATTGAAAAATTATTAGCTGCTGGCAATTGGGATATTGTAATTTTTGATGAAGGACATCGTTTATCTAGACGGCAATATGGAAACAAATATGATGCCTCTGATCGTTTTGATTTAGCATCGAAACTTAGATTAAAGACAAAAGCCATGATTATTTTGTCTGCAACACCACACCAAGGTGATCAGGCAAAATTTATTGCACTTTTAGAGCTATTGCGACCTGAAAGAAGACGAGAGTTATTACAACTAGATCGTAACCCTGAAATTATTAGAGATATGATTTATAGAAATCATAAGGCGGATGTTACGGATAAAGATGGAAAGTTTATTTTTAGAGGAAAAGTGACAAAAGCTATAGCGATTCCCACAACTGAAGATTTTCAAGAGTTTGAAGATCTATTGTCGGCATACTTTAGGAAAGGGTATCAAGCAAGCCAAGCAGAAGGAAGTTTTGCTCGAGCAATTGGATTTGTTATGACTACTTATCGTAAATTGGCGGCTTCAAGTGTTATGGCAATTCATAAGGCTTTATTAAAGAGAGTTATGCGTCTTGAAAGGAGTTATGAATCGGTTCAACAGACTTTACAAGATTTCAATGATGAGCGTTATGCAGGCGAAATTTTAGAAGAAGAGCTAACCAAGATTCTTAACGATGGTACAAATGCCATCGAATTCTTTGCTGGAGAGTTAGAGGACTTAAAAGAATTGGTAGAGGTGAGTCGAAGTCTCATACTTGAAGATAAAAAAATTAAAGTGTTTATGGATTCAATTGTTGAACAGATTTTGACAAAAAATCCATCGGACAAGGTTCTTATATTCACAGAGTATAGAACGACTCAGGAATATATTAAGAGCAAACTGGAAGAGCGTTACGGTGTTGGGAAAGTAGAAATAATTAATGGTTCTATGAAGCATGATGATCGTATAACTGCCATTTCAAATTTTCAAGAATCTGCTCAATTTCTTGTATCTACAGAAGCTGGTGGAGAGGGTATTAATTTACAGAAGAACTGTAACATCATGGTAAATTATGATCTGCCATGGAATCCAATGAGATTAGTTCAACGTATTGGGCGTTTATATCGTTATGGACAACAGAAAAATGTTTTAATTTTTAATTTACATCAGCCAGACAGTGTGGATGTAAATATCATCTTCAAAATGTATGAACGGATTGAACAAATTGTTAATGATCTTTCAAATGTGCAAGCCCATGAATTTAATGATGGGCTCAAGGATGAGATTTTAGGTGAGCTTAGTCAGTATGTTGATGTTGAAGAAGTTTTAAAAAATCTTACAGAAATTGGTGTTTCGCGTACCGAAGAAAGAATCGAAGAGGCATTAAGAAATGCGAAAGAAGCTGTGAATGTTCAACGTGAAATTCTATCTTATGCTTCGAGTGGTGATGTTGAAAGTATCAGAACCGATCTCCAGGTAGAACCTAACCATATCGAAAGCTTTGTTTTAGGTATGCTTGAGATTCTGGATATTGAACATACTTTGCATAGGGAGTCAGGTTATATTCGTGTGCGCTTTGATGAAGAAAATCAGAAAAAATTTAAAAGCATATTAGGTAAAGCATCTTTATTAGATGTCACAATTGATCGTTCTGTAGCAGTGAATAGTCCTCATATACATATGCTAGATTTGTCGTCACCTATCATGCAATTTTTGATTGAAAAAGCATTGGATTATGATACTGGTGGGTTATGTTGTGCTATTTCAGATGCTGATAATGCATTTATGAACTTTATGACGACGAATATTTTAAAATGGCAAGATTTGCAAGGAAATGTTGTACGTAAGCAATTCTGTATATACACATATTCACCAAAAAGTGAGCATGTAAATCCACCAAAAATTTTAGATATGTTCACTAAAAAATTAGCAGCTTTTAATCAAACAGTACCGATTTCTACACAGCAGGCAAATAGTTTATTAGAGAAATCAGATAGAGCTCTACAGTCATTTATGGCAGAAAAATCTAATCCATATTTAATGCCAAATGATTTGTATAGTTCATCTATTGCATTAAATTTATCAATAAAATAGGTATTAAGCAGAGTTTGTTTGAGATGCTCTGCTTAAATTAAATAAAAAGGACAAAGTGGTCTATTGAGGTTATATTTGGTTGGGTAATTTATGGGTAAAATTGAATAATTTTTTTTGATAACTGTCTATGTGAACTCATGATAGATCGTGAGTTAAACATCTACCACCTCAAATTCTAGTTGAAGTGTTATTGACAAAAAACTAGATATTTCATATTCTTTCAATTAAGCAAAAATGCCTAGGTTGAGTTTTAACCTGCGGTTAAGAAGTCATACTCTCTTAAACAAAAATACTCATCTTATCTTCATACATAAGACAAAATCCGTTACTTCGTTAGTATGCTGCTGAATCATAAGGTTTAGTTGAGGCTTTTTATTTCTTATCGAAATACAACGGATTTTACCATGTTCAAAGCATCTTCAAAAAACAACTTTGCGCCCCAAACATCTATTGTGGGTTATTTACCGCTTAAAAAATTTCATATTCTGCCAGTCTTTGGTTTAGAACCTGAACTCATTAAACAATCAATTAAAAGTGTATCTCGTGATCGTGAAGAAATAAGTCATTGCACGTTATTAAATGCACTTGTTCAATCATTGGGTTTTCAGGGAGGTTTCTCAGGATATTCGAATGCCTATGAGCAACGCCTAAAACCATTTATGGAAGATCGTGATTTAAAGCAATATGCTGATCTGATTGCACCAAGGTTTCCATGTGATGGAGCTAGTCATTTAAAACACGTGCGTCAAGACATCTCAGAGCGTCTGTTCTATAGTAATAGCGCTATTCCAAATAAAATATTTACAGGATACAACTTTCGTTATGATCAATACTTTGATGATGGGATAGGTATCTACAACTTTGAGATTGAGCATTTTCAATATGGATTAAATCAAAATCCTTATGATGCGAAGTGCTCTGAAAATGTAGATCTTGCGCTACAAAATCCTACACTTCAAGTACAGCTTAAGCGTAAACAACCGAAGACCAGACCACTGATTGATATCGTGATTGGTGGAGACTTATTTTTTATTCAGTCTGGTTTTAACTTGCTTGGAGATCAGTTGATTCAACCGAGAGAAAAAGAATCAGTTTTTCAATTTTATAACAGCAATAAGACAGCTTTGGCAGAATCTCTAGTCCATTGTAATAAAAAGATGAATTTATTCATTCAGCGTATTGAGGAAATTAATCAAGGTTGGATTGAGGTACTCCCTTTTAATGAAAATCTTATTTTTTTAAAAGGTGAAAATGGTGATTACGATTTCATTTTTAAAAATCAACGTGATGAAGAATTCGAACATCAAATTTATGAACCGTACTTAAAAAGAGCTGATGTACCTAAATTTGAAGATGAATATCATTTCAAACGCTGGTTCTACTTCGAGTTTAAAGGGAATAGACAGCAGCAGTTACATCAAGCGGAAACTGAATATTATTGTTCTGGTGCCAATACGCATAACTATCCTGGCATAGAGGAGTTACTAAAACGTTCATTGTATAGTGATTATACAAAGACACTCATAGATTTGAGGTCTTCCATTGAGTTGCCTGATTATCAAAAAATTAAGTTGGAAAATGGCAAAGTTTTAATGGTCTCAGACCTTATTACAATTGAAGACTTTAACGAATTTTCGATGGCTAATCGCTCATATGTGCAAGGTCGAGCTGAGTTGTTTGAGAAAAATGGTGGTTTAGATAACCTTGAAGCTGTAAATGCGGATGAAGATACAACGCTACCAGTATCTTTAACTTGGTACGATCTTATGACGTTTATCAGTTGGTTTAATCGTAAAAATAAAATCGAAACCCGTTTATTAACATATGATGAGTTTTTTGAAATTTCGCCATTTTATGAAACGATTTATGATCATTCGGGGCTGAGTTCTTATACTCCTCCTTTAAAGAAAATATCCAACGGGAAAGAATCATTTATTGGACAACCTAATGAAGAATTTGAATACAACTGTTTGAGTTTTTATGATGAAAATGGAGTGAAAATAGTTGGTCATCCACCTTATATGGAAGAAGAAGCTTTCCAAAAAATTCAATTAAAATTTGATGATGTGGAATTTTTGGAAAAACATGGGCTCAAATATATTGATTCTAAAAATTTTGGTGAGTGGTTAACAGATAAAACTTACGTGTGTTGTAAATCACTCACAGGATTTTATAACTATATTTCTAAACCAACACCAGCATTGAATTCTACTGGTAAATATAAAGGTCGAAAAATTGGTTTTAGACTGTGTTATGAGTTGAAAGATTAATTACTGTTACCTATAGGCATAAGAGAACTTATGCCTATATTCTTATTAAGTTCAAAAACTAAGTAATTGACTTCATTATGAAGAAATTATTGAGCATGGTTGCTACCACCGCAAACTGTAAAAATAAAGATGATATAATTATTGTTGACATTATTTTATTCTTTTCCTGAAACATTACAACGTATATAGATATTAGATGAATTATTGGCATATACAATTACACCCAGACTCAAGATTAGATGTTGACACGTTAAAAGCTATACTTGTGAAGAAACAAGTCATTGGCATGGGGGAGTATTGGGAAGACAAAAAAGGAAATCCAGTGATTGATCCTAATCTCTTCAAAGAAGATATGAAAATTGACGATGTTGTGATGGTTCGTGATGGAAGCACGCCTGTAGCATTGGTAAAAATAAAAGGTAATGCTTACATAGAAAATGATATAGATAATGAATTTGATTGGTTTAAACTGAGAAGACAAATTGAAATTGTTAGTTTTTACGGAGAAAATGAGAAAAAGCTTCTTGATCAAATTTTAAGAACTTATGGTAAAAGTCACATACAAGCACCAGGTACTTTAACCTACTGTAATGGAAATAATGCTACAAATAATTTTATTGAAGAGTGGTATAAGTTAAGGAATTACGTGAGACTTATGGAAAGTATTAAGCTGCCAGAAGATCGACAAGATCAAATAAAAGCACTTTGGAACAAATTTAAAAGTGAAACGAAAGAAGCAGAGAGGAAATCTAACAATGGCGAAGTTGAGAAACTAATTTCTGAATGGAAACTATATAAGGATAAAATTTTAAATGACACATTAAGTTTGGATGATTACACAAACATTTTGGGAAATTCTACAGCGACAATGCCGGGTGGTTATCTGTGTAACTTCTTGGAGCGAACCACGAGAAGTGTTTTAGGATCTTCAAAGCCTGGGACAGCATTTAATTTTGAAGTGAAATTGAATGATGATAATTCTACTTACTATATAAAAAGTTTAAGTAAATCAAATGCCTCTCGACAAGATGCAGAAATTTATTTTAATAACAATATAATAGGTTTATTGAAAAGTATTGTTTTAAAAAATGATCCGTTAGAAAAAATACATTTGATTGAAAACTCAGATTACAGTGCTAAGCAAATTTTAATGAAATTGGCTGTATTAGATAATTTATCGGACTTTCTTTATATCTACTCTACACAATGGTTAGAAGAGCTATATAACGAGTTTATTGATAGCGATGCGGAAGGAGTATTTAGAAAAAACTTTCAGGTTTGTTTTGTAGCAAAGAAACTTTTAGATGTAAATGAACAAGACAAAAACGAACTTATATTGCTTTCACGTTTCTTGTGGCGGTTTGTAAATTCCAAAGCGATTGCAGACACAAACAACCCTAACGTTATTCTTTATGGGCCACCAGGAACAGGTAAGACATTTTCTGTTAAAAGTGGTTTAGATTTTGTTTGCCAAGGTGACACTTCACGATATGAGGTTTTACAATTCCATCCATCATTTACTTACGAAGATTTTATCGAAGGTATTAAACCAAAAGGCGTTTCAAAAGATGGAAATATTCGCTTTGAGTTGGTAAATGGTATTTTTAAAAGCTTTTGTATCAAAGCGAAAAAACAGCCGGAAAAGGATTTTTATTTTGTCGTGGACGAAATAAACCGAGCAAATCTTTCAATGGTTTTTGGCGAAACCTTATCGTTATTGGAAAAAGATTACCGACACGATACTGAAAATAAAAACCTGATTCGAACACAATACTCTGCGCTAATCGAAGATTTAATAAAAGAGGACAATAAATTTAAAGATTTGGCTTATGAAATTGACAATAATGAAGTGAAGTTCGGAGTTCCTAAGAATGTATTTTTTATTGGCATGATGAATGATGTGGATAAAAGTATTGATGCTTTTGATTTAGCACTCCGTAGACGTTTTAAATGGATAAGAAAAGATTGTGATTACGAAGTAATTGAAGAGGAAACACGTTTCAGAGGAAAAGATCAGTTTAATAATATTGGTCAGTATGTCAAAGCTTGTGAAAAATTGAACGACTATATTTCTAAAGACTTAGGTTTGGGAAAATCATACGAATTTGGTCATTCATTTTTTATGAAGATTAGCGACATTGCTAAACGCAAAGATATTACAAATAACAATGTTGAAGTTTTATTTAACTTGTATTTGCGACCAACATTGAAAGAATATCTAAGAGCAGTATTTGCGGAAAGCGAATTGGAAAGTAAGTTAGATGAAGCATTGAGTAAGTTCAAAGAAACAATGAAATAAAATGAAAATTAGTATTCCAGTCAATCATAATTTTTACGAAGAAGCCCCAATTTTAGAATCGGCTTTAGGTGAAACTTTTGGGGTAAAACAGTCAAGCGTAAAAAACTTGCAAAATTTTTTTTCGTCTGTTTATGAATTAAAACTTGGTGCAGAACAACTAAAACAGGTCAAAGTATTTCATTTCAAAAGCAAACGCATTTTTGAGCAAGATGAAGAACGTCTAATTCTAAAATTATACTCAAAGGAAAAAGCAGAAAAAGAATACTTTATTCAAACTGGTTTGTATGCTGGGGTGCTTTTTCACAAAGGTTGTAAAATTAATATTACAACAAAATATGGTGACACTTTTCTAAAACGTATGCTCAACTTCGTAAATGACATTTACGTTGACAACGAGCAAATACAAGCAAAGAAAGACGAAACCGAAAATCAGTTCTTGTTTATTATTGCTCATTTATTTATTCAGTCATTAGAAAAAGCAGTTGTTTTAGGTTTGCCACAACAATACCAAAAAAAGCAAGAGCGAAGTCAAAAAGTAAGAGGAAGTATAAATTTTAATGATTATTTAAAAAGAGATATTCCATTTCAAGGAAAACTAATGACAACTTTCAGGGAGCGAATGTATATTCAAGAAATCATTGATGTTTTATATTTGGCATTAAAGAAATTAGAAAGTGTTTTCGGAAAAGAAATTCACAGTCGTTTGCTTGGTTTGAGTCAATTTTTAAAACAACAATATTCTGGTCGTTTTGCCAATTACGAAACAATACAAAGAGCTAAAACACACCAAATTATAAACAATCCAATGTACCGTGGTTTCAAAAAAGTTTTAGAGTATGCAGAAATAATTTTATTGAACAAAGACCTAATACCCGATAATGAAAAGAAAAATTTAGCGACAACGGGTTATTTGTTTGACATTGCAGAATTATACGAAATCTATCTTGAAAAACTTTTGAGTAGAAACTTTCCTGAATGGTCTGTAAGTGGACAAGTTGAAATTCCAATTTACAGAAATCAATTTTATCGCAGGTCAATATTTCCAGATTTAATAATGAAGCACAGGACAACCGGAGAGGTTATTGTTCTTGACGCAAAATTTAAGAAAATGGGAATGCACAATAATGACATTGATAGGTCAGATTTACACCAAATACATTCTTATTCGGGTTATTACCAAAATAAATTAATTGCAAGTGGTTTGATCTATCCGTTATCAAAACAATTAGACATTGATAAGTCTTACTCTGACACTTTATACGGTAACAACAATAATGATGTGCTCTTTATAGTGGACGGAATTTATGTTTATGAAACACAGACAATGGATGATCTAATTGAAAATGAAAATATATTTATAAAACGAATGACAGATTTGATAGGTAAACAAGACGTAACTATTTGACAAAAATAATAAATAGCATGAGCGATCAAGATACCGTACAAGCTAGCGATCAAGTTAAGCCCTTCATTGAAAAGATGGAACAGAAGGAACTCCCGCCACCTTATGGGAGGATATACCATCTGGCAAGATGATGGGTAAAAAGGGGTAAAATCTATAACTTATTATTTTTTAATAGACAGATTTTATTGGCGATTTTTAGTGAGTTAAATAGTCACCATCTCCATCTTTTCAAGAAAATTAATTAAACCGCTTCATTTTTAGATTCTGGGGTATAGCGTTGTCCACTCATAATGTTCTCTCCTATGCAAAAAGAATAGACTAAATTTGTCTAGGAGAGTGGTGGCAGTCCACCTATGCAAAAAGAATCTACGATATTTGTCTAGGAGAGTGGTGGCTATTCAGCTCTAAATAGAGGGGGGTGTCTTCTTTAAGATAACGAAATTCTAGCATGATATAAGAACAAACTTGCAAATCGATAAATTATAACCCCCTGTAATTTTAACAAAATATTTTTTGAGATTTAATCCACTAAATCTAATTTGGAGAAAAAATGAGTACAAGATTTTTCAATATTAAAAAGGTTTTTAAAAACAAAGGCTTATTTTTTAAATTCTCGTGACGCTTTTGAAGTATCTTCCTGAATGCTAACGATCAGTCCTACAGGATCACGCTGCTGAAATCCAAGATGGTATTGATAATTGCCTAGCAAGCTTTTAACTAATGCCAGTCCTAAACCATGGCCATGCTGCTGAGCCGATTTTCGCCAGAAGCGCTGTCCTAAATGTTGGATATCCTGTGCTGTAAGTTGTTGTCCATCATCTTCAATCACCAGGCAACCAGACTGCATGGAAATCCAGATATGGGCAGCCTGTGCATGCAGCAGTGCATTTTCAAGCAGATTTTTCAGTACGGTATACAGCACAAATTCAGGTAGCTGAATTTCACCCAGGCTCCAGTTCACCTGTATTTTTTCATTCATTTCTGGATAGCGTGTACTTAAGTCTGCAAGGACCTTCTCAAGTGTGGGGCGAAGCCAGATAGTCTCAGTCATTTCCTGGATACTGTTTTCCGATTGGGTCAGTAATAAAAGCTGCTCGAGTAACAGCGTATAACGCCGGATACTCTCATTGGCCTGCTGCAAATTGTGCTGAATGGATTCAGGCAGATTCTGCTGTTGACTAATCAGCTGGGCCAGTTGTACATGAGTTTTAATTGCGGTCAGGGGACTGCGTAATTCATGTGCAGCATAGGCACTAAAGGCTTTCTCCTGTTGCAGACTGTCATTAATTTTCTGAATCAACTGCGTGGAATTGTTGACAAAAGGCTGTACTTCCTGGGGAATGCTTGCAGGCTTGAGCTGCATTAAAAAATCTGCCGCCTCTGAATAGTTAAGGTTTTTCTGGTTCAGGTATTGACTGAGCTGATCCAAAGACCGGAACTGTCTGCGGATAATAAAGATGATCAAGGCAATACAGATCAGCAGTGAGAAGACTAAGGGAACCAGTACGGCCTGCAGAATCTGCTGTAGTAGGGTATCCCTCAAGAACATGCGTTCTGCCGCCACCACCTGAATATCGCCACGACGCAGGACATAACTGCGCCATTCCGTATCACCCTGCTGCCAGGTGCTGAATCCTTCTTGTCGTTGGCTTAAATTTTTTGGGGCACCGCGTGTTTTGGCAATGATCTGATTGCCTACCGAGACGTCAGAGCTAAAAAGAGAGACTTCACAGGCAATTAACTGGTTTACCTCATCATTCTTGGCTAATTTTGATAAGGTTGCATCCCCCAGACTATCCAGCGGTAACTGCTGAATCAGCCGGGCAACCATTTGCGCAGATGCCGATAAGCGTTGATCCAGAGTGTCTTGTAAGCGTTGTTTCAGGTCAATATACAGCCATGAAAATACCGCACTCCACAACACAATAAACACGGCCAAAAGACTCATGACCAAACGCCATTTCAAGCTGTGACTAAACATGACGTTGCTCAAACGGTTTGAAAATATATCCCACACCACGAATGGTCTGAATCAAGTCTGGATGCAGTTTTTGTCTTAGGTGATAAATGTGTACATTCAGGGCATTGCTCTCGATAGAGTCCTGGAAGCCATAGAGCTTGTCAATAAGCTGTTCATTTTTCAGGATCTGGTTGGGGTGGCTCATCAGGGTTTCCAGCAGGCTGAATTCACGGCGAGATAAATTCACAGCCTGGTCTTGATAGGTCACAGTCTGGGTATCCCGGTTCAGAACCAGTTCATCAAATTGCAGTGTATTCGAGGCAAAGCCACGGTGGCGACGGGTGAGAGCATGAATCCGAGCAATCAGTTCCTCCAATTCAAAAGGTTTGGTCAGGTAGTCGTCGGCACCGGCATTCAGGGCCTGAACACACTGATCGGTCCGCAGCCGTGCCGTCAATACCAGTACCGGGAGATCAATCTGGTCGCGTCGCCAGCTGTGCAGCAAATCCAGGCCATCCTGATCCGGCAGGCCTAAATCCAGTAAACATAAATCGACTGCACTATGCCGGATAAAATAATCCGCAGCACGTGCGTGACTGACATGCTCCACTGAAATATTCAGATAGTTCAGAGCAGCACAAATGCTCTGTGCGATATAGGGATCATCCTCAACCAATACAATAAACATAGAACATCCTGATCAAACTACCATTATTTTATAAATGATTTGGGCTGTTAATGTTGCCTTAATTTTAGTTTTTCAATAATGCAGTCCTAACAGGAGGAGATCAGCTGGATGTTGAAGTGGATATTGGGTGCCGTGATCGGCGGTGGAATCATGACGGGAGCTGCACATGCAGATTTTTTACCACCGGATCAGGCTTTTCAGTTTCAGGTGGTTTCTACAAGCCAGACTCAGGCAGAGCTTAGCTGGAAAATCGCAGAGGGTTATTATCTGTATCATGACCAGCTTAAAGTGTCTCATCAGCAGACCCCAGTCAAGTTGGCATTGCCCAAACCCGAAGACAAAGATGACCCCAATTTCGGTTTGACCCAGGTGCATTATGGGCAAGTCAAAACCAATCTGAATGTCCAGCCCAACCAGCAGTTTGTGGTGCAGTGGCAGGGCTGTGCAGAAAGCGGTTTATGTTATCCGGTGCAACGCACCACAGTAACAACTGATGCAGATGGTTTATTTTCAGCGCAAAACTTGAGCAAGCCTCAAAAGCTGCTGGCCAGCACTACACAGCCAGAAGTAAACGAACAGATTCTGACCGCTCAGAAAGATGAGCTCCAAGCTATAGAGCAAACTCCAAGTACAGATCAAGCACTGACCGAAGAAAAGGTAGAGGAAATGCAAGTTACTGCAGTTTCCGAACCTGTCGTTCAGCCTGAGATGGAATTAACAGAGAAAAACGACTCACTCATTGCAGAGCCTAAAAATCAAACTTCGTCAGCAGGCATGAATAGCCAGTGGAACAATGACCAGTATTTTTTAAGTTTGCTGTCGGAACAAGGTCTGTTGATTAATGCCCTGATTTTTCTCGGGCTTGGCATTCTGCTGGCATTTTTACCATGTTCTTTACCTTTAATTCCAATTTTAACAGGAATTCTGGTCCAGCAGCACCGAGGCTACCGTGCTGCGCTGATTGCGCTGGTCTTTGTTTTGGGTATGGCACTGGTCTATGCGGTCATGGGACTTGCTGTGGCACAGCTCGGTTACAGTTTTCAGCGCTGGTTTCAAAGTCCGGTATTCATCAGTATTTTCAGCATTCTGTTTGTTTTGTTCGCACTTAATCTGTTTGGAGCATTTCAGCTGTCCTTACCCCAAGGCATGTTACAGCGTCTGGATCAATGGCAGCAAAAGCAGAAGGGTGGCACGCTGATTGGTGCTGGTCTCATGGGCGTGATCGCCGCACTGATTGTCGGGCCATGTATGAGTGCACCGTTGGCCGGTGCCTTAATCTATGTGTCTCAGCTTAATCAACCGATGCTGGGCGCCAGTTATCTGTTTGTCTTAGGCCTTGGGCTGGGCTTGCCGCTATTTATTGCTGCCGTATTTGGGTCCCATCTTTTACCCAAACCTGGCATATGGATGGATCGCCTGAAGTTTAGTTTTGGCTTTGTCATGCTGGCGCTGGCCTTGTATTTCGCCCGTCCACTATTGCCCGGCATTTTATACCTGAGCCTTTTGGGTGTGGTACTGATCACCTGTTCAGGCTACTTCTTGTTCAAGATGCTGCCTCATGTGCATCGGTCTGTAGCGAAAATAGGCCTGATGCTGCTCAGTGGTTTACTGGTCTATGCAGGAGGCATGCAGCTCTATCATGTCTGGAGTCAGGTACAGGTGGCCCATGTAGAATCACGGCTTGAATGGCAGAGAGTCAGTACAGCCGCAGAATTGCAACAGGTTTTAGCCAAACATCCTGCACAGCCGGTTGTAATTGATGTCTATGCAGACTGGTGTGTGGCCTGTCAACCGATCGAAAAGGAAGTGATTCCACGTAGTGATGTCCAGACAGCTTTACAAAATGTGGTTCGTATCAAATTAGACCTGACCCACTATCATCCAAGTCAGGATGAGCTGCTAAAAGAATGGCAAATCCTCGGACCACCCACCTTCATATTTCTAAATGCAGCGCATCAGGAACAGCGCGAGTTGCGTTTAACCGGAAGCTTTAGCGCGACACATTTGCTCGGTAAATTGCAGCAACTGCAAGGGGAACAACCATGATGATTTCCAGTGATGCACTGCATCTGGGACCTTTGATGTTGCCTTGGACACTCATAATTGTTGCCACTGGCTTGATACTGCTATCTGCCATCCTGTTTGGATTAGCCAGAAAGTATTCATGGTCTAAACAGCAGCTTGGACAAAGTCAGGATTTGCTCTGGAGCAGTTTTTTGCTGGGGATGCTGGGTGCGCGTCTTGTTTTCGTTCTGCTCAATGGCGAGCTGTATTTTGCAGCACCCATCGACATACTGAAAATCCAGGACAAAGGTTTCCATTTATGGGGAGGGGTGCTGATTGGTGCTTTGTGGTATGTCATTCGAAACAGACAGTTGCAGACCCGATTCAAAGCCATCTTGTTGCTCATATTGGTACTCTGGATCGGGCTTGGGTTCGCGTTCAAATCAAGTCTAAAAACTGAAGCAGCGTTTCCTGATCTGGCCTTTGTTGGACTAGAACAGGAGCGTCTGGGTACAGACAAGATTCCACTCAGCCAGTTCATTGGCCAGCCCACGGTAATTAATTTGTGGGCGAGCTGGTGTCCGCCGTGTCACCGCGAAATGCCGGTGTTGGCCAAAGCAGCCAAGCAGCATCCTCAAGTGAATTTTGTCATGCTCAATCAGGGTGAGGAGGTAGCGACCGTAAATGCCTATTTAAGAAAACATCAGTTTCAATTTAAACATGTCCTGCTGGACCCATATGGTGAACTACCACAGCAGCTGAATAGTTTTGGCCTGCCAACGACGCTGTTTTTTAATGCTCAAGGCCAGCTGGTCGAGCGGCATATGGGGGAACTCAGTCCGGCCATGTTGCAGCAATATTTAAACAGAATTTCAGATCAACCCTAAAAAACAGAAGGACTTAGTATGAACAAAATTTACCGGGTGCTTGGTGCAGGCATGTTCCTGATCATGAGCATGCACACGCAGGCAAATATAAAACAGAACATTGAAAAACAGGGCTTTGTGTTTGTAAAACAGATTCCGGCACCGCAAGGAATGACCGGCTGGGTGGGGCATGAAGACCAATACTCCAATACGGTATTTATCTCCAATGATGACAAATATTATATCAAGGGCGAACTATTTGATGCGCAAGGGAAAAGCCTGTCCAATGAGCAGATTGAAAAGCATATGAAAAAAGCGGTATTGGACGATGTCTGGAAAACCCTGGAAAAATCGACCTGGATCCAGGATGGAAAGCCAGATGCACCACGGGTGGTCTATGTGTTTTCCGATCCGAATTGCCCATATTGCTATAAATTCTGGCAAGCAGCTCGGCCTTGGGTCGAATCAGGCAAGGTACAACTGCGTCATATTCAGGTCGGTGTGATCCGTGAAGAAAGCCGTGGCCAGGTGGCCACATTGTTAATGTCGAAAAATCCAGCAGCAGTTTTTAATGATATAAACAAGAATAAAGGCAAAAAGCAGCTCAAGAAAATGGAAAAGATTCCTGCCGAAATTGCTGCAAAAATTGATGCCAACCAGGCCCTAATGGGGAAATACGGCTTTTTCTCCACACCGTCGATGGCCTGGAAAAACAATCAGGGTGAATTTAAATCGACTCAAGGCCTGGCGATGGACTTCAAGGAAATTTTTGAACAATAAGATTGGATGAGATATGTCAACTTTGGATCATCCACGGGTACTGTTTGCTTTGGAATGAACCGCTCTGGCATGGAACCGGAGTGGTCTGGCATTAATTGCATTGGGTTTTGTGATTGAAAAATCTAACCTGTTAGTACAACTGGTCGATCATGAACATTATGCATAAAAAATAGCCTATGCACAGTGGATGGGAATTATGGTGATTGTATTCGGTTTGTTGGTCAATATCGCCTCAATCCTGCAATATCGACGGGGGATGGCATCACTGCGATCGCCGGAATTTATTGAAGGTTATTCTTTTTGGTTGCATTAAGAGGAGGGCTAGGCGCAATACAGCTCGTACAGTTTTTGCATCAGGCTCAAGACCTTGGGATCACTCAGACGATAGAAAATCTGTTTACCCTCACGTCGGGTGCTGACCATGTCGGCCTTACGTAGCACAGTCAGTTGTTGTGAAAGTGTAGGTTGATGAATGTCAGTGGATTCTTCAATTTCCTGAACATTCATTTCCCCGTCGACCAGAACACATAAGATTTTCAGACGATCAGGATTGGCTAAAACTTTTAGGCATTGGCTGACGAAATCGACTTGAGAAAAATCAATTTTGGCATTTTCAGCAATCATATCCATAAATGTCCTCACAACTTTTGATGTAGCCCGTGCAGTTTACATAATTTACCATAAAACTGCTTGATTAATATTTTTTATTATATAATATAAAAAAGTATATTGTATAGGGATTAATTCATCATGCATGACTTCCTCATCGCATTTATTGGCGGCTTAATGCTCGGGCTTTCTGTAGTTGGCTATCTTTACGTCAATGGCCGTATTGCAGGGATCAGTGGTTTGATTGGGCAAGTCTTAAACTCAAAAACCATGTTTAAAACACCTGCAATCTGGTTTTTATTAGGCTTAGTCCTCACACCGTTTATTTATGGTCTGTTTGTACAACCTGAAATCGAATTGAATGCTAGCCCACTGATGATGATTGTGGCAGGTCTGCTGGTGGGCTTTGGGACACGTCTGGGTTCGGGCTGTACCAGTGGTCACGGAATTTGTGGCATCAGTCGCCTGTCTAAGCGTTCTATCATCGCGACCATGACTTTCATGTTTGCAGGTTTTGTCGCTGTTTATATTATCCGTCATATCACAGGAGCATTCTAAAATGAAAAATGTGTTTGCCTTTTTATTTGGTGCGCTGTTCTCTGTGGGGCTGATGGTATCGGGCATGTCCAATCCGGAAAAAGTACTCGATTTCCTGGATCTGTTTGGCGACTGGGATGCCAGTCTGGCCTTTGTCATGATGGGCGCGATTGCGGTGGCCTTTATTCCCTTCCAGAAAGCATTACGTACGGCGCAACCAAAAACAGTATTTAATGAACCTATTGATTTACCTAAAAATAATCAGATAGATAAAAAACTGATCACGGGTGCGGTTTTATTTGGTGCAGGTTGGGGCATTGCAGGCATCTGTCCGGCACCAAGTTTCACCTTGATCGGTTTGGGCCACTATCAAGTGCTCTATTTTATTGTAGCAATGCTGGTGGGTGTATGGATTCACCGTAAATGGTCAGGAGCTTAACGATGTCAAACTTACCTATAGTAAAAGATTTTTTTCACGAAGATACCAATACCTTCAGTTATGTTGTACGTGATCCTGCGACCAAAGCCTGCGCCATTATTGATAGCGTTTTGGATTATGATCCGGCATCAGCAAGTACATCCACTATTCATGCCGATAAAATTATTGCCTATATTAAAGAGCAGGGTTTAACGGTCGAGTGGATTCTCGAAACCCATGTCCATGCTGACCATTTAACTGCAGCACAATATCTCAAAGCTGAGTTAGGTGGCAAGATCGCCATGAGCCAGAAAATTGGTATTGTTCAGGAAACTTTTGGCGCGATTTATCATCTGGATATTAAACAATGGAATGCTCAGCAGCTCTTTGATTATTTATTTAAAGATCATGAGTCGTTCCAAATCGGAACCTTGAAGGCTTATAACATTCCAACACCGGGACATACGCCTGCTTGTCTGAGTTATGTGATTGGTGATGCGGTTTTTGTGGGTGATACCCTGTTTATGCCAGATTATGGTACAGCACGTTGTGACTTCCCGCGAGGCAGCGCAGAACAGCTTTATGATTCGGTACAAAGCCTGTTTCAGTTGCCAGAAGATACGCGGGTCTTTTTATGTCATGACTATTTGCCTGAAACACGTGAATCCTATGTGTGTGAATCTGATATACAGACACAAAAGACACAGAATATTCATATTCATCAGGGAATCAGTAAAGCTGAATTTGCTCAGATGCGCAACCAGCGGGATTCAGGACTCAATATGCCTAAGCTGATTCTACCGGCAATTCAGATCAATATGAAAGCAGGGCAGTTTCCTGAGCCTGAAGCCAATGGTGTTTCTTACCTCAAGCTTCCTCTTAACTACTTCAAATAAGCTTGTGTCGTGATTCAACAAAAAGTTCAACTTTTATTGAATCATTTTTGTGGATAAGGGAGAGAGCGATGTGGGCATTAATACTGGAAGGATTGGCGATTGGTGGCTTGCTGGGTCTAACCGGTGCTGGTGGCGGAATTCTGGCTGTACCGGCACTGATGGCGAGTCAGGGTTGGACTGTGGCACAGGCTGCACCGGTAGGTTTGTTGGCAGTCACGCTGTCGGCCTTGGTCGGAACGTTCGAGGGTTTATTCAAGCGTATTGTGCGTTATCGCGCTGCGCTCTGGATCGCACTGATCAGTATTCCTACAGCGCGTTATGGCGTGCATCTGGCCGATATCGTTTCTCCGGTCTGGCTGACGCTGGCTTTCAGTCTGGTCATGCTGATCGTGGCTTATCGAATCTTCTTTAATAAAGTGACCGATCATGGCAATGCACCGTGCAAGGTCAATCAATCGACCGGTCGTCTGATCTGGAATGTCAAAACGGCCTCTTTCCTGGCAGGTATTGGTGTTGTGGCAGGTTTATTAACCGGTCTGCTTGGCGTGGGTGGGGGTTTTGTCATTGTTCCAGCCCTGCGTAAATTCACCGACCTTGATATGCGCAGTATCGTTGCGACTTCCCTGATGATTATTTTCCTGATTGGTGGGGTCAGTATTTCTGCACACGTGCTGGATGGCTTTCAATATCCTGTTTCGGTTACGCTGACCTTTGTCCTGGCCTGTATTGTCGGGATGTTAATTGGACGCAGTCTGATGCAGCGGATTGACAGTAACAAGGTACAGAAAATATTTGCCACTACCGTGGTTGGGGTGGCGATGTATTTAATCTATTCAGCGCTCATGGGCTAAAACAGCCGGTTGGGAACTTTAACTCAAGCGCTTTTAATCGACCTGAGCATCGTTTATACAAAATATAATTTTAATAGCCGAGGAAGAATGAAAATGATGAAAACTGCAGAGCAATTGATTCTGAATGCGAAAAGCCAGATTCAGGAAGTAAGTGTAGCTGAACTGTTTGAAGCGATGCAAAACCATAAAACCATTCTGATTGATGTTCGGGAACCGGATGAGTTTCAGGCGGCAGCCATAGACCGGGCGGTGAATTATCCGCGTGGTGTTTTGGAAATGAGAATTCACCAGCATCCTTTAGCCAGTCATCATTGCGATACCCAGCAGGCACTGGAACACCTTAAAGATCAGCCGATCTATTTGATCTGTGGTACGGGTGGACGTTCCGCATTGGCAACCGATACCTTACAAAACATGGGTTTTACCCAGGTCAAGTCAGTTCAGGGTGGTTATCAGGCCTGGCTAGAGCAGGGCTATCCGGTAGAAAAATAAGCCGTTGAATAGGTGAACAACCGTATTGTTGAATGTGAGAAGCAGTGATGAAATACAAAGAATTAACCCAGAACATTTCAGGCAGTTTAAGAACCTTAACTCAAGATTCACCTGATTTAATGAAAAGTTTCAATCAGTTGTCCCAGACCGCAATGCGTGATGGTGTGATTGATCCTAAAACCAAGGAGCTGATTGCCTTGGCGATTGGTGTCGCATCACGTTGTGATGGTTGTATCGGCTTTCATGTCAGAACCCTGGTCAAAATGGGCATGACCCTGCAGGAGCTGGAGGAAGTTCTGGGCGTTGCGGTATATATGGGCGGTGGACCTTCATTGATGTATGCCGCAAATGCACTGGATGCCTTTAAAGAATTTTCCGGCTGATTGGATAGTCAAGTAAATGGAGGGATGAAATGAGTCAGCACTGGAATGAATTGTATGCCCAGACGCAGGACCTGTACGGCACAGCAGCAAACCTGTTTATCCAGGAGGTTAAGGAAAAAATCCGGATAGAAGGTAAAACACTGGCAATTGCTGAAGGAGAAGGAAGGAATATCCTGTACCTGGCTGAGCAGGCAAGACAGCATAATTATTCTTTTTCGGCAGAAGTCTGGGATTATTCCGATGTTGCCTTGAAGCATCTGTCTAGCAAGGCCGAAGCCACAGGGATAAAGCTCGAACTCAAAAATGTGGATTTAACAGCAGCGAAATGGCCGTCCGAGCGTTATCAAAACGTGATTTGTGTATTTGGTCATTTCGATACACAAACGCAAAAACAGATTTTAGCAGGCATAAGAGAATCTTTGCTAAACGGTGGATGGTTTATCGGTGAGCTGTATTCCAAGGAGCAGATCAACTACCAAACCGGGGGGCCTAAAAATATCGAATATTTATACGATCCTCGATCCATTCTGGACGTATTTGGGCAGGACCATCTCCATCATTTTTATGTGGGCGAACAAGAAAGGCATGAGGGAAAATTACATTGTGGTAAATGCCATGTTATTCAATTTGCGATACAAGTGAGGAAGTAGAGAATAAGTGAATTGTTAAATGTGAGAGGGCGTTCAAAAATTCTGTGTCAGCCAAATTGGCTAGAGTTTAATTATTATATCATCGAGCCTACCTTCAAGGCCCACAATACAGCAGTGGAGACTGGCAAAGATTCTGTCAGAAGCATAATTTGGTTCTGAGTATGAGTCGCAGAGGCAACTGTTGGGATAATGCTGTTGCTGAATCCTTTTATAGTAGTTTAAAGAAGGAAAGAATTAAAAAGAGGATTTATAAAACATGAGAAATGGCCCGTGCGGATGTGTTTGATTATATCGAGATATTTTACCATCGGTAGGCGTCATTCGCATCTCGATGGAATGAGTCCAGAAGCATTTGAGATAGCTTCAAAATGAAGCTACTTCATGTCTAGGATACTGGGAACAGTCCAAGCTATAGGATTACCCACAGTTTATTGTTCTAATTGATAATATCGTACAAGCTGATCTTTTATTTTAAATCCCTAAAACCACCTGATACGGTTTAAAACCCTCTAATACAGCCTCGGAAACTAATTGAATAAAAGCTTCAGTTTTCCCATAAGCCATCCACTGATCAAGCGCTTCATAGTAAGCTAAGCGATTTTCTACAGTAATCACACAAGGTGGATAACCAGCTTTAAGTAATTCTAGGTTCATTAAAAGACGTGATGTGCGACCATTGCCATCAATGAATGGATGAATGCCAACAAAATCAGCATGTACTTTGGCTGCACGTTCAATTGGATGGAGTTTATGTGCGTCGCTGTTATACCAATCGATCAGTTGAGCCATCTTGTCATTTAATAATGTGTAATCAGGCGGGGTAGACGTAGCACCGGATATCAGGACATTTTGCTGACGATAACGTCCAGCATTATCATCATCAATATTCTTTAAGATAAGCTGATGGATATTACGAATTTGCCATTCAGAAAAAGGCTCCTCTTTCCGAATGATATCTTCAACATAGTAAATTGCATTTCTATGGTTGATCGCTTCGAAGTGTTCTCTTAATGCCTTTCCACCAACAGTAATACCTTCCAGTACTACTTTTGTTTCTAGTAGGGTAAGTGTATTACCTTCAATTGCATTCGAATGATAGGTCCAACGGACAATAAGATCTTCTTGTAAGTTTTTGACAATTGACGGAGAGAGAGGGCGATGTTGATCTAATTTTTTCTTTAAATTATCAATAGTTTCAAACATAACCTTATCCTTCAATTTGTCTTAGTCGATAATACATGAAAAAAGGAATATCAGAAATGTAGTGATATATCATTACATTTTGTACTGATTATAAAAGTGGTAACTGGACGGCTTCCAGTATTCTAGACACAAGACAGCCTTATTTTGAAGATACATTATTGTTCATTTCACCCATACATCTATGGCATGTTGTAGATGACCAGTTTTGACATAAAGCATTGCGCCTGATGGACCTGCCTGAAATTTAGCAGCACTATTGATGGGAAGACGGACCCATGAACCTGCTAGATATATTTCAGCGCCACAAAATAATTGACCTTTGATAATTAGTAACTCAATCCCTTGTTCTGATTTCTCTACGAAAATTTGATCAGGTTTTAGCTTTTCTAAATAGGTCTGCTCATGTTCCGATTGAAATAACGGGCATATCATCCGATGTTCGGTAAGCTTCCAATTTGTTGGATCATTGGTATTAATTCGGGTGGGTTCTGTCTCATGTTCAGTCATTTGCATCAGTTTCACAAAGATTAAACAACCTGCTTTACTGGAAACCCGATGAGTTGAATGATGGGGGTTACGTAAATACCAGCCTGCTGGATAATCATCTTCAGCATTCTCGGTAAAAATGCCTGACAAGATGAGGACTTCTTCACCCAAAGGATGTTGATGTTCAGGAAAGGTAGATTCTGGTGCGTATTTCACAAGACTAGTTGCACGTGCTTTCTCATCGCCAATACGATCAAGCATCATTCTATCGACTTCACCTCCTGGAGATTTCACCCAATGGTAATCTTCTGGCTTGATGATGACGGGTTGTGAGAAGTCGGCATGAATAAACATAATGCTGTCCTGTAATGAAGAAACCTACGTATTTTAACGAGAATACATAGGTTTATTTTAAAAGAAATAGCGATTAGTTAGCTCACTGTTTCAGATTCAGAAAAGATAAACATGTTGATAGCAGATATCACTCACTAAGCTATGAAATATTAATATTTTAGAGTTTAATCAACTGTGCTTTGTTTTTACATCAATTAGGAATGGCATGAAATATCAACCGCCTTATACGATCACCTCTAAAATTATTCACTTGATTGCACAAATTAGTGAATCAATAGGGCAGTTTGACTGCATTAACCCCAACCCAAGATAGCCTTAAATTGCGAAAAGCCAATCGTATTCGAACGATTCAAGGGGCTTTAGCAATTGAAGGGAATAATACCTTGAGTACAGAGCAAATCACAGCGATCCTGAATGGCAAGCCCATTATCGCTACATCTAAAGAAGTTCAAGAGGTGCGTAATGCACTAAAAGCATATGAGGAAATTCAAGATTGGAATCCTGATCAAGAATCTCATTTGCTGAAAGCACATCAAATATTGATGACAGGACTGATTGATGAGGTTGGGCAGTATCGTCATGGTGGTGTTGGTGTGATGTCAGGGGATCGAGTCGGGCATATGGCTCCGCCTGCAAATCAAGTCCACCGTTTAATGGGAGAGCTATTGCAGTGGTTGGCTGAAGGCAATGAGCATCCACTAATTCAGAGTTCAGTATTTCATTATGAGTTTGAGTTTATATACCCATTTGCTGATGGCAATGGGCGTATGGGACGTTTATGGCAAACTTTAATCTTAAGCCAGTGGAATCCAATTTTTCTCAATATCCCTGTAGAAAGCTTGATTTATCAAAATTAAAAAGCTTATTACGATGCATTGCAAGCGAGCACAGATCACTCAGATTCTGCACCTTTTATTGAGTTTATTTTGCAGATGATTCTAGATGCAATACTCAGTTCTGATGCCAGCGATCAAGATACCGCTCAAGCTAGCGTACAAGTTAGCGATCAAGTTAAACGTCTCATCCAGAATATGGAGCAGAAGGAATATAGCCTAACTGAGTTGATGGCTCTATTAGACTTGTCCCACCGAGCAACATTATAAAAAAATTATTTGACTCTAGCATTAGAAGCCGGTGTGGTTGAACGCACCCTTCCTGATAAGCCTAAGAGTCCTAAGCAAAAATACAAATTAAAAATTTAGTCATAATAAGGTTGAAGGGATTATTAATATCACAAGGAGTGAAATGAAATGTTATAACGTTGCATTTATATTTCTTATAATGTTCTGCTATAATGTCGTACGCCATTTCAAATCCTGAATTTGAATAAGATTTTAAAGTTATTCAATGCACTAAATCTAAGTTGGGTCAAAATTGGGTCAATGAGTTTTTTTATTCAATAAAAGAGCTTTTAAATTAATAGGTTGGGTTTTGAGTTCAATTGACGCCATCTCCACCAAGATTCGTGAAAAGCCCTGAAACGTAAGTTTCGGGGTTTTTTCTTTTTAAGATTCAAATTATTAAATCATTTGTGCAATGACGAACATAAAGACTATTGGGGCTGCAAATCCTACTTGTTTCTAAATCATCTGAGCAATGAGCAACCTTCCGATAACAAACACACGGCGTCGTCGTTGTTTCTAAATCATCTACACGATGAGCAACAAAAACCGTTTATTCAATCACTGTAGATGATCTTTCTAAATCATCTATGCGATGACGAACCCACTTTGTAGATATGGTTTTATCTGGATAATTTTCTAAATCATCTAGGCGATGAGCAACTTAAATAGAGTCATGGTCACGCTCATAGAATCTTTCTAAATCATCTACACGATGAGCAACAAAAACCGTTTATTCAATCACTGTAGATGATCTTTCTAAATCATCTATGCGATGACGAACCCACTTTGTAGATATGGTTTTATCTGGATAATTTTCTAA